>CASFMW010000005.1 GCA_949295935.1 uncultured Pseudomonadota bacterium
AGCTACGCGTGGTGCTCAAGCTTTCTCAACAGTTACGGTTTGGGCAACTACCTCAGCTACTACGACAATAAGAATCTCAGCTACGAGGTCCGCCCTGTGTTAGAGTTTTAGAGACAACCACTAAGGAAGATATTTGAGCGGATTGACGGCATTTTTACCGGCGCGAACTTCAAAATGGAGCTGTGGCTCGCTGACGCCGCCGGTATTGCCGACCGTGGCGATTTTCTCACCACGGACAACCTTTTGCCCTTTTTTAACCAAGATTTTTTCATTATGCGCATAGGCCGTAATCCAACCGCCGTCATGACGAACCAAAATAAGGTTACCAAAGCCTTTCAGCTCATTTCCGGCATAAACAATTGTGCCTTTGTCTGCCGCGCGCACCATGGTGCCTTTCTTGGCCTGAATATTAATACCGTCATTATTGCGTCCGCCGCCGAGGCTGCCGAATTTTGAGATAACTTTGCCTTGCACCGGCCAAGCGAATTTTGTTTTCCGCGCACTGACTTTAACCGGCTGAGACTTGGTGGTGGATTTTTTGACAGTTGCCTTTTTCTTTGATGATGTTTTTGTCGCTGTCTTTTTAACAGAGCTTGTCTTTTTGGCGCTAGAAACAGATTTCTTTGCAGAACTTGTCGGTGAAATCCAAATCGTGCCGGTTTCGTCTTCTTGGCTTTCGCTATATCCGCTTAGCGTAACGGCAGAACCGGCTGCCGTTGTGCCAACACTTGCCGGCAGAGCCAAACGCTGCCCGACGGCTAAGGTGTAAGGCGGGTCAATATCGTTTAACCGACTGAGCGAGGTTAAGTTAACATCATATTTTTTAGAAATACTGTAAAGCGTGTCACCCTTTGCCACAATGTGATATTTCGCACTCGGGATTCGCAAAACCTGTCCAACGGAAAGGGTGTAAGGCGGACGCAGATTATTCGCAGTAATCAAATCGCGCAGCGGAACATTATACCGCTTGGATATGCTATAAAGCGTATCACCTTTAACCACGCGGATTTGATCGGGAATATCACCAAAAAACGTTGTTGCCAAATCATAGTTAAGCAAGCGCACCCGCCCAGAGTTGAACGAGCAACCACAGACGCATAACACGAGCATTAAACATAGCAACAATCTTCTATTCAAGGACGCCTCATAAAAAAATATCGATATAGAACAAATAATAAAGCAATAAACTTAATAATTTGTTATTTTCTGTCAGAAGATTTAATCCCATAATCGCGCTGCTTTAATGCGCGGTCAATATGGGCATTAACCCGACCGAGCATTCCATCCGGCGTATCGCTAAAGTTTTTGCGGTTGGTATAAGAAATAATAATCATTTCTGCATTTGTGCGGTCAATGCCAAGGCTTTGGGTCATCTTAACCAGCGGATAATAAAGATTTTGCGCCGTTTCAGAGGACAGCTCTCTTGGTGCTTTAGGCATAACGAGCGCAAATCTTGTTTTATCATAACGCCCGACAAAACCGCTTTTGCCAATAATTTGCGAACAGATTTGAGCCGTTTGCACAAACAGTTTATCCCCGCGGTCAAAATCGATTCCCTGACAAATAAAGTCATAAATAGCGCGCATTTCGACCACAACCATGGAAAATTCTTGATTGTAACGCTTGCAGCGGCCAAATTCTTTATCCATTTTTTTGAATAAAGCCTCTTGGTTCAGAATGGTAGAAACCAGCGTGTCGCGGTTTTTGAGCTTAGTCAGCTTGCGCTGGAGAGAAGACGCTTCCGACACATCGCGCAAGACAATACTCAAGCCAACACAAGCCAGTGTTCCGTCCAACATCGGGCGGATTCGGATTTTCATTGGCAGCTTTTTTTTGTCAGAGGTTAAGATAACGGCCTCTTCGTTGAGTGTTTCGGGGGTGCGACTAACCTTAGCCAAAGCCTGTTTTAGATAATCAAAATTAGCGGCCGTGTCCTCCATAATTGTGCCTAAAGCCGGCAGATTGAGCCAGTCGCCTTTGTTGATATTAAAAAATTGGCAGGCTGTGTCGTTCATATAAGTAATCAAAAAATTTTGATTAAGGTGGAGATAAATATTTTCTTTGTTGCGCTGTTCATTAGAAGTTTGGGCACGGCTTTCTTGCAAAAGATTTTTATATTCGGTCTGCAAATGGGCAATATTCTTGCGTAAAACAAAGACATAGAGCAAAAGCGCAAGGATAAAAAAACTAACCACCAAATAACCGACCATAAGCACCTCCCATAAAAACAAAACCATTATAGCAGGAAAAATCAAAGATGCACTAAGAAAAAACAGTTGCAATTTACATTTAAAAATCATACCTTAAGCCTAAGAATTTGAAGGAAACAAAAAAAAGATGACCACAGAGCAGGAAAAGCCTGAAATAGCCGACGAAAGCGGCGATAAATATAAATATGGATTTGTAACCGATATTGCCTCTGACACAGCCCCCAAAGGCTTGTCGGAAGACATCATTCGCCTTATCTCGCAAAAAAAAGGCGAACCGGATTGGTTGCTTGAAAGACGCTTAGAGGCTTTTCGCTTTTGGCAAAAGCTCAAAGAACCGACTTGGGCAAAACTGAGCTATGACAAGATAGATTATCAAGATTTATATTACTATTCGGCGCCCAAGCAAAAAGTTGCGCCTAAAAGCTTGGACGAGGTTGATCCCGAGCTTTTGAAAACTTATGAAAAATTGGGGATCCCCTTAAAAGAGCAAGAAGTTTTATCGGGCGTGGTTGCCGTTGATGCGGTTTTCGATTCGGTTTCTGTGGCAACAACCTACCGCGCCAAGCTGGCTGAAAAAGGGGTGATTTTCTGCCCGATATCCGAGGCAATTAAAGAATATCCGGAGCTGGTAAAAAAATATCTGGGTTCGGTTGTGCCTTATACCGATAACTTTTTTGCTTGCCTAAATTCGGCGGTGTTTACCGATGGCTCGTTTGTATACATTCCCAAAGGCGTGCGCTGTCCGATGGAATTGTCCACGTATTTCCGCATAAATGCACAGAACACGGGGCAGTTCGAGCGAACCTTGATCATTGCCGATGAGGGGAGCTATGTCTCTTATCTGGAAGGCTGTACCGCCCCGCAAAGAGACGAAAATCAGCTTCATGCCGCGATTGTTGAAATTGTTGTTTTGAAAGACGCTGAGGTCAAATATTCAACCGTTCAAAACTGGTATCCAGGAGATAAAGACGGCAAGGGCGGCGTCTATAACTTTGTGACCAAAAGAGCAGCTTGCCGTGGCGCAAATTCAAAAGTTTCTTGGACGCAAGTTGAAACCGGATCGGCCATAACTTGGAAATATCCGTCTTGCATTTTGCAAGGAGACAATTCGGTTGGCGAGTTTTATTCGGTGGCAATAACCAACAACCGTCAACAGGCAGATACCGGCACCAAGATGATTCACCTCGGGTGCAATACGTCTTCAAAAATAATTTCAAAAGGCATATCGGCCGGCCGCTCAAACCAAACCTATCGCGGACTGGTAAAAGTCAGCCCCAATGCCGATAACGCCCGCAATTATTCACAATGCGACAGCTTGCTGATTGGCCCTGATTGTGGCTCGCATACGATTCCTTATGTCGAAAACCGCAATAAAACGGCAAAACTTGAGCATGAGGCAACCACCTCCAAAATCAGTGAAGAACAACTGTTTTATTGCCAACAGCGCGGCATTGGCGAAGAAGAGGCCGTCAGCCTGATTGTCAACGGCTTTTGCAAAGAGGTCATGCAGCACTTGCCGCTTGAATTTGCGATTGAGGCCGCCAAACTGATAAACATTTCCCTTGAAGGCAGTGTCGGATAAAACAAGAAAGAGAAACAAAGATGAAAACACCATTGCTTGAAATTGAAGATTTATGCGCAAGAGTTGCGGACAAAGAAATAATCAAAGGCTTCAACCTGACCATAAACGAAGGAGAGGTTCACGCCATTATGGGCCCAAACGGCGCCGGAAAATCAACCTTGTCCCATGTTTTGTGCGGCAAACCCGGATATGAAATCACCTCTGGAACGGTTCGCTATAAAGGCAAAAACTTGCTGGCCATGGCACCGGAAGAGAGAGCAAGAGAAGGCATCTTCTTAATCATGCAATATCCGGTTGAAATCCCAGGCGTTCCGGTTACCACCTTTTTGAAACACGCGGTAAATGCCATTCGCCAACACCGCCATGAGCCGGAATTAGACACCATGGAATTCATCAAACTCCTGCGTGAAGAGGGCAAAAAGCTCGGCATCAATCCCGATATGTTAAAACGCCCGATAAACGTCGGTTTTTCAGGGGGAGAAAAAAAGCGCCTTGAGGCCTTGCAATTAGCTATTTTGAAGCCGCAGTTTTCAATTTTGGACGAGGCGGATTCGGGGCTCGATGTTGATGCCATGAAGGTTGTGGCCGAGGCCATCAACGCCGAACGAACTGAACACAACGCCATGCTCGTAATAACCCACTATCAGCGTTTGTTAAAAGACATTGTGCCGGATTATGTTCATATCTATGCCGACGGTCATATCGTGGCTTCCGGCAACAAAGATTTGGCGCTAGAGGTTGAAGAGCAAGGCTACGCACAGTTTTTGAAAGAGAAATAAATGGGAGAATTGGTTCAAAAAGTTGAGCTTATGGGCAGTGATCTCCCGTGGCTTGAAGGATTAAGAGAAAAAGGAGCTGTCTTTTTTGAAAAACAGGGGCTACCGACGGCAAAGACCGAGGCTTGGAAATACACTCGGCCGAGAGATTTGCTGGCAGATGACTTTATCCTTCCGCCGCTTGAAGAAGAAAAAGAAAATGCTTGCACCTGTGGCGAGCATTGCACCTGCGGTCACCACCAACGTGAAGGGGAAGACTTTCTGCTTCAGGCCTATGTTATTGATTTCGAAAACGGTGCCTTGGAGCATATCGCGCATAACTTGCCGCGTGGCGTGACCATAAAGCCGTTGATTGAAGCGATTTATGAAGATGACGGGATTCGCAAATATCTAAACAAAAGCTTTGATATGGAAAAAAATCCTTTCGCGGCGTTGAATACGGCTTATCTGGAGCAGGGTCTTTTTATCACGATAGAAAAGAATGTTATGCTTGATAAACCTCTTGCGCTGGTTCATCACAGCTTCAGCTGCCACGAAAATCTGATGTTTCACTTGCGCAATGTGATTCTGCTTGAAGAAGGGGCAAAGGCCGAGATTGTCGAATATTATAATTACTCCGGCAATGAAAAATCGCGTTATTTCACCAATATCGTGAATGAATTATATATCGGTCGCCACGCAGAGCTCAATCATTACAAATTTCAAGACGAAGCCTTTAAGGCGGTTCATATCGCTTATAATGCCGTAAAAGTCAAAGGCGAGGGAAGATATAACGGCTTTTGCCTGCAACGCGGCGGAAATTTAGCGCGTAACGAAACCCATGTCAGCTTAACTGAGGAAAGAGCCGAAGCCGAGATAAACGCCGCTTATATCATGAACGGCTGGGCGGTAATTGATACCACGACCGATGTCGAACATTTGGCTCCATATACCAAATCAACCCAGTTGGTCAAAGGTGTTGTCGGAGGTCAAGCCAAAGGCGTTTTTCAGGGCAAAATTCACATTGCCCCCATGGCAATCAAAACCGAAGGCGCGCAGCTGCATAAAGCTTTGTTACTGACCGATGAGGCCGAAATTGATGTAAAGCCCGAACTTGAAATTTATAACGACGATGTCAAATGCTCTCATGGTGCGGCCAGCGGAGAATTAGACGCCGATCAGCTGTTTTATATGCGTTCACGCGGCATCGGAGAGGAAGAAGCCAAACAAATTTTGGTTGATGCCTATCTCCAAGATGTTCTTGAAAAAATCAACAATCAAGACATCAAAGACTGGTTAGCAGCAAAGGCCAAATTGGCAAAGTGAGGAAAATAATGTATGATGTTGAACAAATCCGCCTTGATTTTCCAGAGTTGCAAATCTTAATCAACGGCAAGCGCAACACGTTTCTTGATACGGCGGCCTCTGCGCAAAAGCCCAAAATCGTGATTGATAAAATGATTGATGTGATGACGCGCCACTATGCCAATGTCCACCGCGGGTCTTATACCCTGTCGGAAGAACTGACTTACGAATATGAACAAGCGCGTGAAGAAGTTCAAAAATTTATTAATGCCGCGTCAAAAAAAGAAATTGTGTTTACACGCAACGCCACGGAATCAATCAACCTTGTTGCCGCCACTTGGGGCAGACACAAGCTCCGTGCCGGTGATGAAATTTTAATTTCCGAGGCCGAACATCACTCAAATTTAATCCCGTGGCAAATGCTCCGTGATGAACTGGGGCTAAAACTCAAGGTCTTTAAAATCGCCGATGACGGCAGTTTTGTAAAAGAAGAATTTTTAAATCAGTTAAGTGAGAAGACCAAACTCGTTGCCGTTACCGCCATGTCAAATGTTTTGGGAACAATTTTTCCAATTCAAGAGATAACGGAAGTCGCTCATCAGATGGGGGCAAAAGTTTTGGTCGATGCCTGCCAATTTGCGGTTCATCATCAAATAGATGTTAAAAAATGGCAGAGCGATTTTGTTGCTTTTTCGGGGCATAAATTATACGGCCCGACCGGAATTGGCGTATTATACGGCAAGCAAGACCTGCTGGAAGAAATGCCGCCTTATCAAACCGGCGGTGAAATGGTTGATATCGTCACTTTTGAAAAAACAACTTTTGCGCCGCCACCGGCCAAGTTTGAGGCCGGAACGCCGGCAATTGTTGAAGCTGTTGGCTTAGGCGAGGCCTTGCGCTATGTCAGCCACTTGGGCTGGGATAATATCCTAGAGCATGAACAACAGCTGACAAATTATGCCACCGAGCGCTTAAACGAGGTCAAAGGGCTGAAAATTATCGGCACGGCTAAAGGCAAAGGCGGCGTTTTTTCCTTCGCGGTTGATAAAATTCATAGCCAAGATTTAGCCTTTATTTTAAGTCAGGAAGGTATTGCCGTTCGCACCGGTCACCATTGCGCCGCGCCTTTGGTTCATCGCATGGGATACGAAACCGTTGCCCGTGCCAGCTTAGGACTGTATAGCAATAAGCAAGATATCGATTGCCTGATTAAGGCCATAGAAAAAGCCAAAACGTTTTTTTAATCGCACACACGAGCGGCTGTAAGTAGGTCTATCGAAGACGGATGCGCTTTTTTAAGGGCTTTGGCACATTCTTTGAGCGTTGAACCGGTTGTCAACACATCATCAATCAGAAGAATATGTTTTCCGTTAAAATCATCAGGACGTTTAACGGAAAAAGCATTTCTCACATTAAGCTGCCGAACTTTTCCCGAAAATTCGACTTGCGGCCGTGTTTTCTTGTGTCGCACAAGCCCGTCAAATTCAACCGGAATACCTGTCAGCTTAGAGAGCTCAATCGCTAACAATGCTGATTGATTATATTTTCTCCGAAAAAGTCGTGTATAATGCAACGGTACCGGAACGATTAAATCAATCCCTTTATCAAAAATATCTTGCGCGGCGTTTTTCATAAACTTTGCAAGAATTTTGGCATTATCCGTGCGGTCATAAAATTTGAACGAGAGTATAAGATTTTTTGAATCTTCCTCATAGCGAAAAGCCGAACGCGCTAACCGAAACCACGGCAGCTTGTTCTGTGCGCAGTTTGGGCAAAGAAAATGTTTGGAAGCCTTGTCCGCACTTTCCAGCGGCTGCCCGCAATGAGCACAATAAGGTCGTGTAACAAAATTAACTTTATTAAAACATTCGGGGCACAAGCTGTCATCATCTGACACAATCTTTCCGCATAACTTGCAGCGTGGCGGCAAGAGTGTATCAATAAGAGATTTGAACAGCGCAAACATAGCACTACGACAAAATATCAAGCAACACTTGATGAATTTGGTTAATTTCATCAACCACAATCATACCGGCATCAAGCATGGCATTTCGTTTATCAATAACCGATGTTTTTCCATCAGCAATCACTTCACCGGCATAACCCATCTTATGTGCAAAGGGAATAGAGTTTCCTGCCACAAAAGCAATCACCGGTTTTTTTATCTCCATAGTTTTATAATGCTTGGCAGCCGCTTCTTCAAAACCGCCGCCTTGTTGACCGATAAGTACAATTGCATCAGTTTCATCATCTTGGGCAAAGGCATCTAATGACGGAATATAATCTGAGCCGATAACCATATCATCGCCCAAACCGATAACCGTACTTTGCCCCATATTGGCACGGTTTGTCTCAAGAACAGCTTCATAAGTCAGGGTCGATGAGCGAGAAACAATACCGATACGTCCTTTTTGATGAATATTTTCTGGAAAAATTCCAAGCCGCGCCTCTTCGGGTGTAATCAGCCCAGGAGTATTCGGGCCAATAAGCAAGGTTTTGTGCGATTTTAGCATTTCCTTAATCTGGATCATATCCAATACCGGCACACCGTCGGTAATACAAACCGCTAAGTCAAGACCGGCTTCTGCCGCTTCGGTTACGGCACCTTTAACCGCCTTTGCCGGAACAAACAGAACCGAGGCATTAGCGCCGGTTTGTTCCACTGCTTCTTTCACGGTATTAAATACCGGCAAGCCCAAATGCTCGGTTCCGCCTTTCCCAGGGGTAACACCGGCAACAATATTTGTGCCATATTCCAAGGAACGCCGCACATGAAAAGACGCCTGCGTACCGGTAATACCTTGAACAAGAACTTTTGTATTTTTATGAGCAAAAATCGACATCAGTAAGAAGCCTCCACGGCAGAAACAAGCTTGTCGACAGAATCTTCCATATCATCGGCAATAATCAGCGGCAATTTAGAGTTAAGCAAAATATCTTTTGCTTCGTCTTTGTTTGTACCTTCAAAGCGCACCACAAGCGGCACGTTCAGACCAACTTCAGAGGCCGCTTCAACAATTCCGTCGGCAATTAAGTTGCAGCGCAAAAAACCACCGAGAATATTAATCAAAATTCCCTCAACTTTGGGGTTTGTCATAATGATTTTAATACCGGCGGCAATCTTATCTTTATCCACACCACCTTTAACATTAAGGGAACAGGCCAAGCCCATTTTAGCCTCATGAATCAAGTCCATGGCGGCCAGCGTAATACCGTCACCATTAACAATACAACCGATTCCGCTATCATCAAAATCATTATATTTAAAACCATATTTACTGGCTTTAAGGGCGCGGTCTTCTTCTTCATATTCATCTTGGAGCCGCACAATGTCAGGGTGGCGATAAGCGGCATTATCATCAAAAGACATTTTTGCATCAAGGGCAAAAATGCGCCCGCGATAATCCACACCGGCAGGATTAATTTCAATCATAGAAGCATCATGCTCAATAAAGGCCTTGTGCAAACCATTCACAAAAGATTTCAGCTGTTTATCACTTTTTTCCGAAAGCCCAAGAAACTCACGAACTTCCCGCATCTGAGCAATAGAAGCTCCTTTTTGCAAATTCAAAGGGAGCTTTAAGATGCGTTCGGGGGTATCTGCCGCAATTTGCGTAATAGTTCGACCATCTTCAAGCTTTGCGACCAATAATGTCAATGCTGCCTGAACACGGTTAATAACCAGAGCTGCATAAAATTTTTGATTAACTTTTTGAAAAGCCTCAACATAAATTCGGCCGACAGACTTTCCGAGAGGTCCGGTCTGCGGCGTGACTAAAGTTGAACCGAGCATTTGCTCTGCTTCGGGAATAAGTGCGCGTCGATGTGTCACCAAACGGATACCACCTTTTTTGCCGGCAGATTTTTCAATAAAATGACCTTTTTCGCGTGCACCGGACTGAATTTGCGCCTTTAACATCCAAGGCCCGCGAGCCGAAACCTCATTGGCGGCACGCTTGGCTTCATGAGGTGTATAGGCGATTCTTCCGTTCGGAATCAAAATGCCGAATTTAGAAAGAAGTTTTTTTGCCTGATACTCATGAATATTCATAATACATTAGCCCAAAGATTGCGCATAAAACTTAATTTTTTCGAGCATGGCTTCCAAGCCGTTTCGGCGACTGGGGCTCAAATGCTCTTGTAACCCGATTTTAGCAAAGGAATTATCAATGTCAAGATTGAGGATTTCCTCCTTGGATTTATCGGAAAAAAGTGTAACCACAATCGCAATCAGCCCTTTAACAATGGCGGCATCGCTATCGCCTTGAAAATACAAAAGCTTTTTACCCCCAACGGTTTTAACTTCCGGCACTAGCCAAACTTGAGACTGACAGCCGATAACCTTCCATTCAGGCAGATGAAGCTCTGCAGGAAGAGTGGTATATTTTTCACCAAGGTCAATCAGATAACGATATTTATCTTCCCAGTCATCAAGCAATTCAAAATTTTCAATTAAGTCATCAATAGTCATGATTATTTCTTCTTTTTAAAAGATTTAGCTTCATCACACAAGCGTTGAAAAATCGCCGAAGCAAATTTTTCGTTTTGCAAAACCATACGTTCGGGATGCCATTGGACGCCAAGCGCAAAGCCGGAATAATTTTTAAGCTCAATCGCTTCGATAACGCCATCGGCGGCTTTTGCCGAGATACGAAGCTTGTCATCGGGAACTTCGGCCACGGCCTCCGAGTGGCGAGAATTAACTTTAGCATTCAGACTGCCGCCGTTTAAGACTGATAACAAAGAATTTGACGCAAGACGGATGTCATGAGCATAAGAATTTACCGGAATAGAGCGATGCTCAATATTCGAAACAGCAACTTTCCGTAAAAGTTTGGCGCCGCATTTTCCTGCCAACATCTGCATGCCGCCGCAAATTCCAAGCAGCGGCAATTTCTTAGCAAAAGCAGCGTCGATGAGCTCTAAATAAGCCGTTGTCCGCGCATTCGGGGCAGGGTCATCAGATGATGGCGTCGTATACCATTCTTTCGGGGTTGGAAAAAAGCCTCCGGGGAGCAACAAGCCATCAACCTCTTTGAGCTGCTCTGCCGGATGAAAATAGTGAATAAGCTTAACTTTTGCCCCACAAGAGAATACAGCCTTGAGGTAAGGCTCATCAATCGAATAAGCATCACCGTCACGTGCCAGTAATAAAGCAATTGTCGGCGCATCAGCTGTTGAAGACACACCGCCGCGCAGCTCTTTTTCATCTTGACCGGAAAGCTTAATCTCAATTTCTGAAAGATTCTGCGGCAAATCAGCGTCAGAAATCACATAGCTGGCGCAGCTGGCATTAGGTAATTGAGCTTTTTTCAGCAAAAAAACTTGGGGCATAATCTCTCTCCTCTAAAACAAGTCAAACATAGCGCGAGCTTCGTCTGACATACGCTCCATGGTCCAAGCCGGTTCCCACACAATTTTAACCTCAACATTGCCGACACCTTTGAGCTGAGCCACGGCATCTGCAGCTTGCTGAGGCAAAATTCCGGCTGCCGGACACCCCGGAGCCGTCAGCGTCATATCAATAAACACATCACCGTTGGGCTGAATGTTAATGGCATAAATTAAGCCCATATCATAAACATTAACCATAATCTCAGGGTCGCACACGGTTTTAAGCGCTGCAATCACATCATCTTGAACAGCACAATCCTCATCTTGCGGTTTGGGCTTTCCTGCATAAGCGACATAATCCTCGGGCGGCGTTGTATCTTGCATCGAAAAAGCCTGCAAAAGCTGTTGCTCTGTTGCATCAATATCCGCCAATTTCTCTTCTAATGTTACGGGTTTAACATCTGTTTCTTCTTTTTCTTCCAGAACCTCAGACATAAAAAATCACTCCTTGTTACTTAATATTTAGTCCGGTTCTTTGATTCGTTCAATATCGGCGCCCACACCTTTAAGCTTTTGCTCCAAATGTTCATAACCGCGGTCAAGGTGATAAACACGGTTAACGATGGTTTCGCCCTCGGCAATAAGTCCGGCCAAGATTAAAGCAAAAGAGGCGCGCAAATCCGTTGCCATAACCGGTGCACCATAAAGCTTATCCACGCCGCGGACAATGGCGGAGGCATGACCGTGAACATTAATATTTGCGCCCATACGTAGCAATTCTGGAATATGCATAAAGCGGTTTTCAAAAATGGTCTCGGTCACCATAGAAGCGCCTTTAGCGGTCAGCATAAGCGCCAAGAACTGAGCCTGCAAATCAGTCGGAAAACCTGGGTAAAAATCGGTCATAATATCTTTGCCCTCAAGCTCACGGTCTTGGGCATCAATAATTAGCGAGTTTTCTTTTTCTTCAACCGTAACTCCCATGCTACGCAGAATATTAAGCGGTGTCTGCAAGGTTGCAGCTTGCGCGTTAATCAGTTCGATATTGCCTCGAGTAATGGCCGCCGCCACGGCATAAGAGCCGGCCTCAATACGATCTGCAATTACTTTGTGGCGAGCCCCATGAAGCTTGTCAACGCCCTCGATTGTCAAAATTGAGGTGTCTTTTCCCGAGATTTTTGCTCCCATGGCGTTTAATAGGTCAATAAGGTCGCCGATTTCGGGTTCTTTGGCGGCATTCTCAATTGTGGTTGTTCCTTCGGCAAGGGTTGCGGCCATTAGGATATTGCAGGTTGCTCCGACAGACGCGATTCGAAAGATGATATGAGCTCCTTTAAGACGTCCGTCAACATCAGCATGAACATAACCGTTTTTAATCTCAATTTTCGCGCCCATTTGCTCCAAGGCCGAAAGGTGAATATCCATCGGACGCGCCCCGATAGCACAACCGCCGGGGAGCGAAAGTTCGATATGTCCTTCGCGCGCTAATAACGGACCGAGAACATAATAAGACGCGCGCATTTTCCGCACAAAATCATAAGGCGCAACAAGGCTTTTGAATTTCGGTGTGCGATAAGAATAAGTCTTGGTCGGATGCTCGTCCACAAAATCATCAAAGGAGTCAATCTGGGTGCCGAGTTCGGCAAGCAAAGCATTCATCGCCGTAATATCGGACAACATCGGCATATTGGTCAACGTCACTGTTTCATCGGTTAGGAGAGAAGCACAAATTAGCGGTAAAGCAGCATTTTTTGCCCCGCTGATATAGATTTTTCCGTTAAGCTTTTTTCCGCCGATAATTTTGATTTTATCCATAAGTCTGTTTCCTGTTACTAGAAATTTATTGTTCGTTTTGTTTCAAGGCTTGTTTTTGCACCTTAAGCTTTTCGCGCTCGGCTTGTTGTTTTTTTCGCTTGGCAAGATTACGCTGGAGCGCGGCGGCTTCTTTTTCGATTCGGATTTGACTGCGCTTTTTTGCGCCGGTATTAGAACTGGACATGAACGACCTTTCGCAAATAAAAATTAATAAGCAAGTATAACCCATATAAAATAAAAAGAAACATAAAAAAACTCAAAAAAACAGTTTAAATTGCAAAAAATTGTATTACAGTCAGCTAAAGAGAGAACATAAAAAAACAGAGGAACAACATGCGCGCCTATTATCCGATAATTTTACTGACCATTTCAAATATATTCATGACTTTTGCCTGGTACGGGCATTTGAGGTTTAAGTCCACGGCACTGTGGATTGTGATTTTGGCAAGCTGGGGTATTGCTTTTTTTGAATATATTTTTCAGGTTCCGGCCAACCGTATCGGGCATGAATTTTATAGTGCGGCGGAATTAAAAACCATGCAGGAAGCCATAACAATTATGGTTTTTTGTATATTTTCGGTCTTGTATTTAAAGGAAGATTTAAAGTGGAATTACGTCGTCGGCTTTATTTTGATTATCCTTGCCGCTTTTTTTGTGTTTAAAAAATGGGATTAAAAAAACAGCCCCTTTGCCGTAAAAAGCAATGGGGCTGAAATTTTTTACTGATCCTCTCGTTTAACAAGTTGATACGCACCATTAACCAACCGATAAGTATCTTTACAAGAAAGATCAGGGGCGTCAGATTGTTCTCGAACATAAAAATTGAAGATATCACCATTTTTTTCAATGGAATAATATTCATCAATACTTGTGCAACATATAATTCGAATACAATCATCTTCTTTCAAATGGTAAACACCTTCTGTAACCTCAAGAAGCGTAGCATCAGAAACTCTTGTTATTTTAGGAGATGTTCCTAAAAATGTTAAATCGCCATCTTTATTAAGAGAAACAGTATGTTTTTCAATATCATCACAAGAGAAAACAAGGTAATTATCTCCGGCAAATAATAATTCAAATGGTTTCAACTTAAAAAAGCTGTGATCATGGAAATAAATTCTATAGTTCCATCCTAAGAGATAAAGGCTATCGCCAAGAAGAGTAGAAGGTTTCTTTGTCTGTCTAATATTCCCCATTTCATCTTCAACTAAGACGAAAACACTATGGTCTGCTCTTTTATATAAAGCCAAAATAGGTTTTTCGTTTTTTGCGGAAGAAGTCAAAAAAGAAGCATAAGCTTTATCCAATTTTTGAAAACCGGCAACATTAGGGGTATTCATGACAAGAACATCGCCAATAAGCTCAAATTGTTTTAGAGCAAAATCATCTTCTTTTTCAAACATTAACGGGTAAGCATTTTCAGCTAATAGAGAAAAACCTTCTTCGGTTTTAAGATAAAAATCATTTCCAAAAGCAAAGACTTTTCCTTTCCATACATCACGCATAGAAATTATTTCTCCAAGATGTTTAAGCTGTTTACCATCAAAAGAATAAGCATTACGCTTTTCGTCAACAATAATCTTTTCCATAATTTTTTATGTTTTAGAGTTGTACAATAATATAAATATCACCAGTACAATATTACGTTATGGACAAAAGTCAAGCTTTTTTAGAAAATTAATTATTGGCAAAAGCTTTTGATTGCGCTACAATAAAGACAAAAGGGAGAACAATGAACAAAACTTGGCTCAAAAAATCAGGATTATATGCCGGCGCGCTGTTGATGGGTGTTTCATCTTATGCCTTATTGCACCATGTTGCCGAAAAAAACGCTCCCGAGTTCACCCAAACGCAGGTTGTTGTCGGCACGGATACAATTTCGATACAACAATTTTACGAAAACTTAAGCGGCACGGCACAAGGCTGGGTTTATCACGCTCCGGACGGGAGCAAGCATAGCGTCGACAGCCTCTGCGATTATCGCCATAAAGAAGCCCAAATAGACCAAGCCTTAAAAAGCATAAAACTCAAAAATAAGATTGATACGGTTTTTGCTTCCTATGGAGACGACGCTTTTGAACAAAAGCACGGTAAAAAGATTATGTATAAATACGGCAATTGGGACAGCCTGCCCAACATGCCTTCCATGGGCCGTTATGATTATGACCATATTACCATCCGCGAGTTTTGGGCCGATAACGCAGAGTTGCAACAGAAAATGGATAAATATAATGATGCGCAAAATTGTACCTATCGCCACGAATTTCAGCATTTTTTGAATGCTCAAAATGGCTTGCGAAACTGGAATGATTACTCGCTTAAATTTGCAGAAGTCTGCGCTGATGAAATATCCGGCAATATTGCCCAATGCAAGGCACAAAGAACCAATTTTATCAACAGTGGCGGAGATATAAATACAATAACCGACCGCTTCGAAAGTTATAAATTGGCCATCAAAAACGGTGAGATTACGCCGCAACCGATTATTTTGTCAGAAAAAGAACAAGAAATCATGGCAAACACGGTCTTTGATGATTGGATGAAGAATAAATATGAAGACTATGCCCAAGCAATATTTTCCCGCACGCGTTATTACTTAAAAGATGCACCTTACCAAGCAATATCGCCAGATATTATCAAGCATGAAAAAGTCATGAAAAAAATGTTTACCATAGACGGCTATGATTTTTGGAAATATATTGCCAAGCGTGAGGCTGAAATTCATATCCGCATAACGCCGGAGATGGAAAAAGAATGGACCACGTTGAAAAACATTAAGAAAAACCAAATGACTCACTTTGATAAACTTGAGCAGCAAAAACAAACATCTGGAGAAAAGTCTTATAACAAAACACTCCGCACAAACCACCTTAAATCCAAAATAATTGGACTGTTTTCAAATTTTCAAAGGTAAAAACACTTGAATAAAAGTTATTGCTTAATTGCTGAAAAGATTATAATTTTAAATAAAACAAAATAATAAACTGTACTATTTTCATAAGAAAATGAGCGGTAGGACAAGAATTACCGCAACTACTCCAAAGACAAGCTGATTTTTCACACTTTGTTCATGATACAAAACGGCGGAAATAAGCATAACAACAGGTGCTGCCATTCGCATAAATACAGCTACAAAAGATACCGGCAATAATTTTATGGATGAATAGATAATTAAAAATTCGGATAACGTATAAACAATACCAGCAAGAACCACATCTTTATTGCGAAAAATATTAATATAATCCTTTTTCGAGATACCATGAAGAACGCAAGCAATATACATAAAAACCGAAGAAAAGAAGACATGAGAATACCAACCGACTTGAGGAATTGCTAAGTGATCAAAAACACTAAATGTAGCCCCTAAAAAAATAATGGCTGCAAAATCAATTTTACCTCTGAAAGAAAGTCTTTTTGCATCACCGCGTAAAACAAACACAAGCCCCAAAAGCCCGAGCGCACAAATACACCAAAGTTGAAAAGGTTTCAGCCCTTCCTTAAAGAAAACATTATTAACTAAAGACCCTAACGCCATAGCAACAAAACCAAAAAATACCGAAGATGATGTGCTTTTTTTGTTAATATCTTGCTGAAGTTTAATCATCCACCATAAAAGGATACCTTTGCCGATACTCAACAATAAATAAGGAGAATGAATAATTTTATCAAACGGTACGATGATGAGATGCCCGAAAAAAGGCCAACTTACGACCAATCCGACAAGCAACCAAACAGAAGTAAAAGCGGCGGAAAGTTCAGCCGGAAAATATTCAACACAAGGTTTATACAAAAAAGGCCGAATAACCATCAAGGTCAAAATCAAAAGCCCAATCATAACCTGAAAGCTTGTCAAAAAAAATCTCCTAAATATTATCAGTCCGTTAAAGCAAAATAATTCATAAAAGTAAAAAAAACGAAAATAGAATAAAAAATTTGAATTAACCGTAATTTTACTTTTGCAATCTACACTTCTTAGCCGGAAAATAGGAGCAGAAAAGATGATAGCAACAAACATTGCGTTAATGGGGTGGGGAACCGCAAATTTAGGCGAGCTAAAACAAATTTATGGCGCGTTTAAGGCATTAGAAGATTTAACCGGCAATACATATGACTATAACCAAATGATGTTACTGCCGAAAGGGATTCCTTCAGTTAAGGAATTAAAAGAAAATATTGTCTTTTCAAAATATCCAAGCTATGCCTCTTTTAAAAGAGAGGTTTATGAGATTCTTAATAATTTTTTTACTAAAAAAGATGTTGTTCCAAAGGTTTTTATAACGGCTTATGTACAGGCTGATAACAAAGTTGCTGGAAAAAACGTAGACATGCTCTGTCGTGCCGTTAAAGAATATTATAAAGAACATCAGCAAGGAAGTATTTTTACTGCGGTTTTAACCAGTCGCTTACACAAGTATAAATATGTTGATTTGATAAATATTCCCAAACATTTACTCACATTTAAAGCGCGTATACGCTTGCTCCAAAATTCAGCGTTAAGGAAAAAGAGTTTAATTACGATTGGTACGATTAATGATCTTGACCAAAAGACAATTAAAGAGAAAAAGAAAACGCTTTTGGCCGCTTTGAAAAAATACAAAGATGACTCAGATTTGCAAAAGCAAATTCAAAAAATATCAGCCTTCATAGCGGCACCCAAAAAAATTGTAATTTGTTTGGGCGGGCGAGTCGATGGTCCGGAAATTAATTATAGCGTTCAATTTGCAAAAAAATTGTATAATGATGCGCAAAAGATGGCATCAAACGGCTATCATATTATTTTTGTAAACGGCCCAAGAACCCCGAGTGATGTAAGCGATTTTATTTTTGAACAAACACTAAATCAGGACAATATAACTTTTCACAATTGCAAAAACGTGGCCCAAACTGCCGAAGACCGTATGCCAAAGCGTTGGCGTATTTATTCCGGAAAATATGAAAAAGAATTTTCTAAAATGTTAAAGCTAGGTAACATATATCCGGGAATTTTGGGGTTTGACAACCTGCTAGTCGTCCATACCATGGATTCTTACGCAAGTTGCGAAACGGCAAATGCTGCTGTCTGTACAGCTATTTGCAGTAAAGGAATGCAAATTGATCCAGACATAAGGTACGATTGTTACAATTTGGTGCAGCTACTCTGTCCAAAATATGCGATAGATTGGGATGATTTTGTTGATTTAAGCCAAAACATGAAAATTGAACCAAAAGATCTAAAGCCGCAAATTCTATCAAGTCCGTTGCGTGTTTTTGCCGAAACAGTTTTGAACAGGATATCTTAAGCAAAGTTATTGAATCCAAAGTGAAACGTGTTGAATAATTTGATTTGAAATCTCATCCATGTCAATTTTTTGTGTTTCATGGTTCATAATAATTTTAACCTTAAGATTAAGAGGAAGATGGGCGAGTGCTGCTGTTTTTAAAACTCCCGCATAAAGGAGCGCCTCAAAAGGATTGCGGCCTTCAAACTCATAAGTTTTTCCGGCTGTAGCTCCATTATATTCCAAAAACAAAGAATGATTGACATAATCACTCATAACCGAAATTCCTAAATATCCTAAGATAGAAACATTTTTATAAATTGTCTCTGCCGGCTCGTTGACTAATTGCAAAACATATTTTAGGGCAATGATTAATGCCAAATAGGGTTTATAATCTTCACGAGCTTGTTCCAAATCATTAATCTTAAAAACAACCAAGTTTAAAGGGCATGAGAGGTCAAAAGAAGACACAAACAACGCTACCGAAAATTTATTAATGGAAAAATGATTATTAACAACTTTAACCACAACGGTTTTTTCTTGCGAGTGCTGCTGTATAAATAGTTGAGCAAAATTTTTATAATCCGCCCACGACTGAAGTTCATTTTCAATCTCGATGACCGAAAACACTTCACCGCAAAAAGTATTGTCTTGATGCATATCAAATGCAATATCAATCATTTTTGTTCCTTAATCCTTTTAAGTTTAATTATGCTAACCTTATAAAACAAAGAATTTTATTAAACAAGAGTTTAATGCATAAATTAATCTATAAAGAGGGAACAACATAAAATAAACAATTTTCAAACAAGATAGTAAAAATTGAAAGAACTATGTTAGTTTCCGCGATAAGTCGCATAACCATTAGCTGACATTGTAATCGGAATGTGATAATGTGTGCCACCGTTGATTTTAAACACAACATCAACATAGGGATAAATAGAGTCTAAGCCTTGTGATTTGAAATAATCATAGGTTTTAAAAGTTAATTTATAAGTTCCGTTATTATTGCTGTCTTCGGGTAAAAAATCGGCAATTCGCCCATTTTTATCGGTAACGCCGTTGTCAATTTCCTGCCAATTAAGAGAGTTTTCATCAAATCTCGATAAGGCCGCGTCTACGCCGGCCGCCGGTTTTCCTGAGCTAATGTCAAGAATATGTGTGCTGAGCTGATAGGTCTGGTTTTCAGCCGCCTGAACATTCATTGTCCCAAAAGCCAAAGCCACCAAAGGCAAAAATCGTTTTTTCATTTTGTCTTCTCCCTCATAAAGCTGAGTCAATTCTATATTGAAGCAATAATATTGTAAAGAAAGTCGTTAAATTATTCAGTGTTAAATAAATATTAAAAATTAAAAAAAATAGACTATTGCTGATCAGACACTAAAACAATCAACTGAACAATAAAAGGGGTTGAATATGAAAAAAATATTTATGAGTTTATTAGTGCTTTCTGCATTTTTATTTGTGAATGCACAAGTTGCAGACGCCAAGGGAAATAAATGTAACAGAGCTCAAGTAAGCGATGTGGCAGATACCTCAGATTCTCAACAAGTTGGCAAAAAACATCCTCAAGCAAAACAAAACAGAGGAGCAGAAACCTCTTCCGGAAAAAGATTAGAAGGAAAAGAAAAAGCCATTGAAAGACGCATGCAAGGAAAAGAAAATGCAATGCAGGGCAGAAATGGTGATGGCAATGGCAACGGCCAAAAAAAGGGGCATGGCAAACGTAAGGGAGCAAATTTGGATAATGCCACAGATAATGAAAGCTCAGACACTCAAAGTGGAATGAAAAAACGTAAAAATAAGAAAAGTAATAAGCAGGAAGACTAAACAATATACTTTCAGCAAAAATGAAAAGGATTTTCATGTGATTTCCTTTTCATTTTTTTATAAAAAATCAAGCTTGATGTTGGTGTTGTAGCGTGCTATTTTGCAAAAAAGTAAATTGAGGGAAGGCGACAGATGATGAAAGAAAATGGGATTATTCACTTAAGTAATAAGATGGCAGAATGCAAAATCTCGCTTTGGGGCGGAAATCTGTTGTCTTATCGTCCGAAGAGTGAAAAACATGATATCTTTTGGCTTGGTGACTTGAACAAGTTTGATAACAAACAGGCCATTCGCGGTGGAATTCCGGTTTGCTGGCCGCGCTTTGCCGAAGAAGACTTGAACAACCACTTTCCGCGCCATGGCTTTGCCCGCTTGTCAACATGGACATTGCAAAAAGTGAATGTGGATGAAAACAAGATTGAAGCTGAATTATCTTTAATGCCCGAAGAAAAATATAATCTTAATTTGTCAGCCAAACTTTTCCTCAAAATCACGGATAAATTGGAATATACGCTGGAAACAATCAATCATGGAGCAGAAGAATTTTCGTTCAGCGAGGCGCTTCACGCTTATTTTAACATCAGTTCCATAAAAGATATCGAGATTCAAGGCTTGTCTGGTCACCGCTATAAAAATTCACTGGACGGCAAGTTCTATACCTTAGAGAATAATTTGCACATCAACGGCGAGTTTGATTCCATATTTTTAGAGCAAACACAGCCGGTAAAAATCATTGATAAAGGCTTTGAACGTGAGATTATTATAGAAAAACAAGGCTCAAACACCACTGTTGTATGGAATCCGGCTAAAGATTTGGCCGAAATGAGCCAAGACCAGTATAAAACTTTTGTCTGTGTCGAACCTTCTAACGTCGATGAATATCACATAACCTTCGCACCACAAACCATCCATACCATCTCCACCACCATAAACGTACAAAAGATGAGGTAAATTTTTAGGTGTCAGCTAAAACTTAACTATTTTAAAATCAATTTTTTTTCTTTTACTTTTTTCAGAAATATGATATACTTAAAATGGTTATGTTATTATTTTACTAATTATTATTCTGCATATATGTAAGGATGAAAAATTATTGATTCCCCAGGGATATGCAGAATCTAAAATTACGTTTTGCCGAGACTGGAAACAGGGTAAGGTAAAACGGTATATATGAAAAAAATAAATGTAGGAAAAATTATCATGTCAATTATCATGATAAGTTTTCCATGTGCCATTTTGGTTGGCGTAATGAGTGATTATTTTGCACTGCCTAAATGGACAGATAATTTTGCACGAGTACTATTTGTATTAGGGTTGATTGCTGTCCCCGCTTTGTTTGTTAACATAGCTTATGAAATATGGCAGGGAAAAAATAAAAAGCTAGCCTTCCAGACAATAGCTTTTGCTATTGTTATGGCGATTGTAGCATTACCTCTCATCGTAATGTTGCTGAAAGGTTTGAGTTAAATCTCAAACCTTTTTTTGTTAGAAAGAAAGGTAACCTAAAAATTGAACTTATTAATTGTTGGATTTCTAATAATCATCATTAAAACTTAATTGCTTTTTAGTTTTTTATGTTTAAAATTAAATAAACATAAAAAAGAGGGTCATAATGGTTTTAGAAAATAAGTTAAATATCAGCAATCAAGTAGAGCTGAATAAAATAGAAGAAAAGCTTAGTAAAGAAAAAGCTAAAAAACTTTTTGACAGTGGTAAAATAAATACTCTTAAAGTCGGCACTTTTGCCGGATTGAAGCAGATTCACAAATTTTTATTTGAAGATATTTATGATTTTGCTGGCAAAATGCGGACTGTTAATCTTTCTAAAGGAAATTTTAGATTTGCGCCGGTTATGTATTTAGAGCAATCCTTAAAGCATATAGATAAAATGCCGCAATCAACCTTTGATGAAATTGTTGAAAAATATGTAGAGATGAATATCGCCCACCCTTTTAGGGAAGGAAACGGCCGCGCGACCCGCATCTGGCTGGATTTAATCTTCAAAAAAGAACTAAAAATGGTGGTTGATTGGAATAAAATTGATAAAGCCGACTATCTGTCCGCGATGGAAAGAAGCCCAATTAAAGATATTGAAATAAAACATCTCTTAAAACATGCCCTTACCGATAAAATCAATGAACGAGAAATCTATATGAAAGGCATAGACGTCAGTTATTATTACGAAGGCTATGATGAATACGACATCCATAAGCTACTGTAAATTATCGGACTAAAAACTATGATGATATTAAGCTTTTTAGTAGGAAAAGTGATATGTTTGAAAATTGATTTTGTTATGTAAATTTTAGCAAATTCAAATTAAACTAATTACGAATAAGATTCTATGGAGTTTTAGTGTATGCAAAATGAAATAAAACTTTTCGAGCAGAAAAAAATTCGCTCTGTTTATGATGAAGAAAAAGATGTTTGGTATTTTTCCGTTGTTGATGTTATTGCAATTTTAATTGAAAAAGACTATCAATCCGCTCGCAAGTATTGGAATAAACTCTCGGAGCGCTTGAGAAAAGAAGGAGCATCTGAGTCGGTGACAAATTGTCACCAACTGAAATTAGAAGCCTCTGATGGTAAAAAATATTTAACCGCAGTTGCTGATGCTGAAACCATGTTGCGACTAGTTCAATCTGTTCCAAGTCCCAAGGCTGAACCAATTAAACAATGGTTAGCTCGTGTCGGTTATGAAAGAATGAAAGAAACAGCAGACCCGTCATTAAGTATAGACAGAGCTCGAGAAAATTGGCAAAAACTCGGCCATTCTGATAAATGGATACAGCAACGTATGATGGGACAAGAAACCCGCAACAAATTGACTGATTATTGGAAAGACCATGAAATTACTAAAGATGAAGAATATGCAATTTTAACAAATATTATCCATCAAGAATGGTCCGGACTATCAGTTAAAGAGCATAAACAACTAAAAGGTTTGAAATCACAAAATTTACGAGATCATATGAGTGAGGCTGAATTGATTTTTACCGCTTTAGCCGAATTATCAACTCGCCAAGTTGCTGAAAATATAAATGCAACAGGAATGAAAGAAAATAAAGAAGCTGCTCACCGTGGCGGAAATGTTGCAAAAATTGCAAAAGAAAAATTTGAAGATGAAACCGGACAGAAAGTCGTCACGGGTGAAAATTATCTGCCATCAACCAAAAGAAAGAAAAAACTGACAACAGATAATAAAAATAAAGATTAACATCTTGTCCTTTATATCATTAAGTTAAACGTGTCCATACAAAAAATTATGATGATTTTAAGCTTTTGAGTAGGAAAATTGAATATTTAGGATAATTGATGTGTTATTTACTTTCAACATATTCACTTTTTAGCTTAGAAAAAGTGTTTGTATCTCGATACCTTTCTTCAGCAACAACCCAATTGTTTTGCCTTTGAATACCATCGAGAATGTATCCGCATTTCTTGGCTACATTTGCAGATTTAATATTTAATACATCCGTATGAATAACAAGTCGGTTAAGCCCTAAACCAAAAAATTCTTTTTCAATTAAAGAAACAGCTTCTTGCATATATCCATTGCCTGCATATTTAGTAGATATCCAATACCCGATTTCAACACATTTGTCTTTTTCTTTAATGTTAAAAACCGAAATTGTTCCCATAAATGGAATATCTTCTGTTGTGATAACATAGGTAAAATCGGCACCTTCTTCCCATTTTTGATTGCATCCTAGTAGATACTCGTAACTATCTTCAATCTTATATTCAGGCGTTGCCCAACCAAGCCAAGGTGAAAGCTCCGGAAGACTATCTTGAACTTCTGCAATATGAAGTTTAGCCATTTCAAAACTTTTTTCAGCCTTAACTAAAACTATTCTTTTTCCATGTAATATCTGCCTAGGATTTAACATCTTTGCCTCTGAATCTGTTTGTAAATTGTCACTAAGGTATTTTATTAAAAAAATTAAATTTGTAAAGTTTTTAGAATATTTTCTTAAAAGTCCGATAATTCATCAAAAATCGCTAATTTCAAAATCTATAAAATCGGACTGTATGAAAGCCTTGGAATACATACAAAAAAGCACCTCAAAGGGTGCATTATCAAAAATGGTGCAAGATACTATGCAATTATCGGACTAAAAACTATAATGATTTTAAGCTTTTGAGTAGGAAGATTGAAAAAATATAATTTTGGCTAAATTTGTGCTTGCACAGATGTTAAAAATATGATATATTACTTTCATTGAAAAATATTATTGTAAATTAAAAAGTAACATTATGAAAACAACAATTATTATTACAGTGTGTGTTGGCCATAGGCCTAGCAGTTTATCTGTTTTGCTTCTTGAAAAAGTATAGAGCCAAAAAAGAAACCGAAAAACAGAAATTAATAGAGGCTTGTAAACAAACCGATATTAATAAAATGGTATGGCTCCTTGAGAAAGGAATAGATCCGAACACGATAGTTCAGGTGTGGGTGGATGAATATTGGAGCAACCCTCCCGAGTATTGTGATTGCTCTCATTATGAAAACAGAACGTTGCTAGACATCACTCACAGTCCTGCTGCGAAAAAGTTGCTACGAGCCTATGGCGCAAAAACCATAAAAGAAATTATGGAAGAAGAGGCCGCAATAGAAAAAGCTCGTTTTGCCGCAAAAAAAGCTGAAAGAATGCGCCAAGAAGCCATTCTCCAAGCTGAAAAAAAAGCTAAAGAAGAGGAAGATCTGCGTAAGGTGGACGCCTTTTTAGCATCTAAAAAATCCTAAAGTACAGAAAAGCACCGCTTGAAACAAGGCGGTGCTTTTTTCATTTATAAAGATTTCAATATAATATTTACTAATCCAAACAATTAACAAATTTTCTTATATATCTTCTAATGCTAAAATTATACAATAAACAGAAAGTCCGATAAATCATCAAAAAACATCAAATTAAAAACATCTGAAATCGGACTCTTTGCATGCTTTGGAATACAAACAAAAAAAGCACCTTTAGCGGTGCATTATCAAAAATGGTGCCGCCGATAAGAATCGGACTTACGACCCCGTCATTACCAATGACGTGCTCTACCACTGAGCTACGGCGGCGCATTGCAGATGAAACATACAAAACTCCGAAACAAAAATCAAGCATAATTTTGCAAAATTCATAACTTTTTTTGACTGACAATTCAAAAATTAGGGAATAGAATAGCTCCATCACATAATTATTAGGAGGAAGGACTATGAAAAAACTTTTTGCATTCTTTTTTGTTTTGGTCACTTTGACAGGCTGCACCAAGGCCGAAGCCGACTTAACTGGAAAGAATTATAAACTTGTTGACGCTGATTCAAAAGTTGAAATTACTTTGGGATTCGCAAAGGATGAAAACCGTTATTACGGCAAGGCCGTTAATAATTATTTCGGAACCTATAAAGTTCAGGGTGCAGAAATCAGCTTTAGTCCAGCCGGTTCAACCATGATGGCCGCTCCGGAAGAAATGATGATTGCCGAGGCCGCATATTTTCAGTTTTTGCCGCAGGTGCAAGTTTTCAAGCTTGAAGGAAAACTCTTGACCTTAACTGCTGAAAACGGCAAGACCATGGTCTTTGAAGAGACCGCTGCTCCGGCAGAAGAATAAGGCAAAGGACTGAGTTATGGCTGAGCCGCTGCCCCCACAAGAACAATTTTTTCCGCTGTTGGTTGAAAGCTACATTCGCCTTGAAACGGTTGTAACTTGTATAAAAAATGAAGACGCTGGCAATGAATACAAAGCCTTGCCGACAAAGTTCAAAATCGCGGAAGAATATTATAAGCAGATTGTCGAAAATGATATTCAGTCTCCGCTTTTGGGCTTAAAGCTTGATTACGATTCGGCAAGCTCAATTTTGACGGTTGAGCCGGATAATTTTGTTTTGGAGTTGTATAAAAACAAGATTATGCGTGAGGTAGCACTCAAACAGTCCATAGATTTTCAGCAACGATATTCAAAATTCATTACGTTGGTTGAATAAGAAAAACGGCCGAGAAACAAAACTTCAAGGCCGTATTTTTTTACGAGTTACACCGATTCGCTGTCGGGTTTATCTTCCGAAGACAGCGTCTTTCAAGCGTTTAAGCGTGGCCTGTGCAGCCGGACGAGCTTTTTCGGCACCTTTTTGCAGCATATCTTCAACCTCGTTAAAGTTTGCCATATAGTAATTGTACTTTTCGCGAGCTTCTTTAATCTCGGCAATCACGGCGTCAAGCAACATATTTTTGATGTGACCATAGCCGAGTTTTCCCTGTCGCAAACCATCACCCATTTCTTTAAGTTGCTCAGGCGTTGCGATTGATTTATAAATTTCATAAACCAAAATCTCATCAGGATTCTTTGGCTCTTCCATTGGGCGAGAGTCGGTTTTAATCGAGAAAATGGCTTTTTTAATCGACTTATCATCTTCAAATAAGGGAATAACATTGCCATAAGATTTACTCATCTTGCGTCCGTCAACACCGGGAACAACAGCAACATTGTCATCAAAATAATAAGTTGGCAGTTTCAAAAGCTCTTTGTTGTAATGAGCGTTAATGGCGCCGGCAATATCACGCGCGATTTCAACATGCTGAACCTGATCTTTGCCGACCGGGACAATGTCGGAATCATAGGCCAAGATATCGGCCGCCATAAGTGTGGGGTAAGTATAAAGTCCCATATTGATACCGTCATCATCGGGCTTGCCTGCTTCCCGATTCTTATCAACCGCAGCTTTGTAAGCATGAGCTTTATTCATAAACCCTTTGGGGGTATAGGCATAAAGAATGGTTGTGATTTCAGGAATTTCGGGAATATCTGACTGGCGGAAGAAAAAAGATTTTTCGGGATTAAGCCCGCTGGCCAAATAGATACAAGCAATCTCTTTGGTTTTAGCATTAAGCACTTCAGGATTTTTCTCGGCATTAATAGCGTGATAATCCGCAATAAACATGTAATGCTTTCCGCCTTGTTCAAGAGCTTTGTTGCCAAGGGCAATCGCGGGCTTGATTGCGCCGAGATAATTGCCCAAATGAGGCGTTCCGGTCGGCTTGACACCGGTTAAAATCGTTTTTCCTTCAAACATTTTATTACATTTCCTAAATTTTGTATTGAAATTATCTGTAAAATTGGTACTCTAAACAACGGTGAAAATCAACAAAAAAACAAATAGGACAATAAAAATGTTGGATATTAAATACATTATTGAGAATAAAGAACTCGTACAAGAAGGACTTAATAAAAAAGGTTATACCAAAATCATAAATTTAGACGATTTAATATCCCTTCATTCCTCAATTACAAAGTTAAAAACCTCATCTCAGGCCAAGGCGGAAGAAAAAAATAAATTAAGCAATTCGATAAAATCAGCCTCGGCTGAGGAGCGTCCGGCTATTATTGCTAAGAGCAAAGAGCTGGGCGAAGCCTTAAAGCAAGAGCTGGAAGAGCTTGATGCTGAACAGAAAAAATTTGATGAAATCATGCTGCGCATGCCAAATATGCCGAGCCCAGACTGTCCGGTCGGCCCTGATGAAAGCGGCAATGTTGTGATTCGCAAAGTTGGCGAAATCCCGCAGTTTAGTTTCAAACCGCGTGACCATGTTGAGTTAATGGAACTCAATGATTGGGGCGAGATGGAAAGAATAGCCAAAGTTAGTGGCTCCAGAACCTATGCGATAAAAAATGATTTGGCGCAGTTGGAATTAGCAATGCACATGATGGTGCTGGACAAGTTACGCGCTCATGGTTTTACTGTGATTGCCGTTCCGTCAATTTCAAAGGAAAAACCGCTTTATGGTCAGGGCTATCTGCCGTTTTCAAGAGATGAAATTTATTATATGCCGGCCGATGATGTCTATTTGTCAGGTACTGCAGAGCTGATATTGAACTCTCTCCGTGCGGATGAAATCATAAATGAGGCTGAACTGCCGATTCTCTATGCCGGATTTTCTCCTTGCTTCCGCCGCGAGGCCGGAGCCGCCGGAAAAGATACCAGAGGCTTGGTTCGTGTACATCAGTTTATGAAAACCGAACAATTTGTCATTTGCAAAAATGATATTAATGAGAGCGAAAAATGGCATCAAACTCTGCTGAAAATATCAGAAGAAGTTTTGCAGGATTTAGAATTGCCTTATCAGGTTTTGGATATCTGCACCGGCGACATGGGCGCACCAAAATATCGTCAGTATGATTTGGAGGCTTGGGTTCCGTCACAAAATTGCTATCGCGAAACACATTCTTGCTCCAACATTACCGAATGGCAAGCGCGCCGCACAAATTTGCGTTATCGTGATAACGCTGATGGCAAAGTAAAATATGTCCATACCTTAAACAATACCGGCATTGCCACACCGCGAGCTTTGGTGCCGTTTATTGAATGCCATCAAAATGAAGACGGCAGCGTCAATATTCCGCAAAAGCTTCGTCCGTATTTGGGTGGAAAAACAAAAATCGGTAAAAATGTATAAAGAATAAAAGGAAAGTGCATGAAAAACGTTGTATCAAACCTTCTCGGATTTATGACCAAAATAGAAAATTATTATGGGCAGGAGATTTCTTCAACGAACAAAGCCGGAGAAAAGGAGTACCAGTCCTCACTGGCTTTGAAACTGTGCTTTCTTGGGTATTTGGTTCATCCTTACCTGAAACAAAAAATAAATTTAAGCAAGCTGATAAGGCTCTCTTTGGTGGCCAGCCGCTTTATCTCCGACACACTTTATGATGCCGGTAAAAAGAAGCTTGGCGCCAAAGAGCGTGCTTATGTTTTAGACCGCGCCGAACAAGCAGATGCTGTTCTGGAAAGAAAAACCGAAACGCTAAGCGAGGCGCTGAAGGACATTCTTGAGCAAAAAAGCTTTGAGAGCCGCCTGATAATGTTTTTGGGGCGCTGGATTAACCGCTGGGAAGAAATTGCTTCTAAGAAAAATTGGGAACATAAAACCGATTTCAGAGAAAAGCCTTATGAGAGCTTGACCTCGGTCAAAAAACTTGAAGAACCTTTTGTTGAGGAGGGGTTTTCTTACCTGAATAAAAGAATATACGAGGTTTTATCGGCCGAAGGCATAGAGTTGGCTGCGCCCAAAATCAAACATTCTCCATTTACGGAAAATCTGCTCGACTTCATGACACATATTGATGATTTGAGCCAAACTCAGCGTGATAACCTCATGACCGATGGCCGCAGAGAAACTGATGCCGATCATATCATCAAACTTATGTGGTGGATAATGGTAGCTTTGCCGCACCTGCAAAAGAAGTATGATGAAGACAAGTTGTTTGAATTAGCCTTGGTGCATGATATTGTAGAAGCCCGCTGCGGCGACATTCCGTTGTCTTTGCAGCATAGCGACGCCGGAATAAAGCTGCAAAAAATTCAAAATGAGTGGGAGGCGATTATGTACTTCCGCGCGATATTGCCGCCGCCGTTAAACAACCTTACTTATAACTTGTTTGAAGAATACGAAACCAAGGAAACACCGGAGAGCAAAGTCGTTTGGGCGCTGGATAAGCTAGACGCCAACTGGCAGGCAAACCTCTATAATGGCGGCGACGTCACTTATTGGGGCAAATACCCGAACGGTGAGGTTTACTATCAACTGGCCTTAACGCGCAAACCTTTGGTCACGGAAATGGGGGAACCTTTGTTGAAGGAGCTTGAGGACGAAACCATCAGCACTTCGCAGAAAAATATGGAATCCTGCGGCATAAAGGTTGCCAATTTATAATAACAAGCTATTGTTCAAGAACCGAGGTAATTTCCTCGGTTACTTTTTTTGCATCTCCATAAAGCATAAAAGTATTTGGCGCATAAAACAGCGGGTTGTCCACGCCGGAATAGCCTGTTGCCAAAGAGCGCTTAACAAAAAAGACCGTTTTTGCTTTACCGACCTCAAGCACCGGCATTCCGAAAATGGGTGAAGAGCTGTCAGTTTTTGCCAATGGATTGGTCACATCATTTGCGCCAATAACATAGGCCACATCGGCTGTAGCAAATTCGCGGTTTATCGCTTCTAGCTCAAACACATCTTCATAAGGGACATTAGCTTCGGCCAGCAAAACATTCATATGCCCCGGCATACGACCGGCCACCGGATGAATGGCAAATTTAACCTCAACATTATATTTTGAGGCGAGTACTTCAGCCATTTCTTTCAGAATATGTTGTGCCTGAGCAACCGCCATACCATATCCCGGAACAATAATCACTTTAGAGGCATTTTCCATGATAAAAGCGGCATCTTGGGGATCACCGGCTTTGGCTTGCTGATTTACTTCTTGAACAGAGGCGGCAGAACTTTCACCAAGAGAGCCAAAGATAACAGACATCAAAGAGCGATTCATGGCCTTTGTCATGATATAAGAGAGAATAGCGCCACTTGCACCGACAATAGCCCCGACAATAATCAGCAAGATATTATTAAGCGAGAAGCCGATTCCAACAGCCGCCCAACCGGAATAAGAGTTAAGGATAGAGATAACAATCGGCATATCCGCACCGCCAATCGGCAAAACAAGAGTAACTCCGAGCACAAGAGAGGCAACGGCAAGCAGATAAAAAGGCTCAATCTGACCGGTAATTACAAAATGAGCGCAGGAGGCAATCACCAAAAGCGCCAACATCAGATTAAACGTCCGTTGCAGCGGAAAATGTAAAGGCTTGGCTGAAATGAGTCCTTGCAGCTTTGCAAAAGCAAGGATTGAACCGGAAAAAGCAATAGCGCCGATAAGCAACCCAAGAGCATTTTCGACATAGAGCGCTGAACCGGATAAGATTTCGGCAAGAGAGATGAGTACGGCTGACAAGCCGCCCAAACCATTAAATGCCGCAATCATTTGGGGCAGGGCGGTCATTTTAACTTTGAGCGCAAAATAAGAGCCGATAAGCGCACCGACAATCAGAGCCAATCCCACCCATAGCGTATCACTGACAAGGGATGAAAATAGTGTTGCAACAATGGCAAGAATCATACCAAAGATACCGAGCAAATTACCTTTTCTGGCCGTATCAGGCGCGGCCAAGCTACGAATAGAGAGAATGAACAACACCGCCGACAAAAGATAAGAAATGAGTAACAAAGAATTAGTCATGCTGTTTTACCTCCTGCGGTAAAGGTTTTTCTTTTTTCTTAAACATAAGGAGCATGCGCTGAGAGACGATAAATCCGCCAAAAATATTGATTGACGCTAAAACCACGGCAATGAGGCCCAAAATTTTTGCCGAACTAAATTCGGTAGCACCAGCAGTAATGAGCGCTCCGAGAACAACCACGCCGGAAATCGCGTTAGACACACTCATCAAAGGCGAATGCAAAGCCGGTGTCACGCCCCACACCACAAAATAACCGGCAAAGCAGGCCAAAATCAGAATAGTCCAAAGTAAAAAACTGTCTGTCATAGCAATTCTCCGTTTTTCATAAAACATACGGCTCTCAAAATATCGTCGTTAAAGTCAACTGGACTTTGCGCCACTGGCTTAAAAAAGGTTTGAACAAAATTATAAATATTGCGGGCAAAAAGTTCGCTGGCCGAATAAGGCAACAGAGCCGCACCGTTAGAAAGACCAATAATCGAAACATCAAACAATCTAACGATTTTGCTGGCGTCAGAGCCTTCAATATTGCCGCCGCTGTCAACCGCCATATCAACCAGAACCGAATTCTTTTTCATTTGTTTTATCATGTCCTTAGAGATAAGCCGCGGTGCTTTTTTATCAGGAATTTGCGCTGTCGTAATCACGATATCCGATTGCTTGAGTTGATTAACAAAATCTTGCGGATTTTCGTTTTTCAAATATTTTGCCCCGAGGGATTCGACTTGTTCTTTGACTTCCGGCCGAACATCTGAAGCCACAACCTGCGCCCCCAAACGTTTGGCAGTAGCAATGGCCTGCAAACCGGCCACTCCGACCCCAACCACAAAAACTTTTGCCGGAGGTATAGTTCCGGCTGCCGTAATCATAAACGGCACGGCGCGATTAAAACTGTTTATGGCAACAAGGGCAGCTTTATAACCGGCCAAATTGCTTTGAGATGAAAGAACGTCCATATTCTGTGCCCGAGAGATTCTCGGAATAAGGTTGAGAGCAAAACAAGTGGCTTGCTTTTTTGCTAAATCTGATTTTGAGGCAGTGCGCGATTCGAGCGGGAAAAGTGCAACGATGGCACAGTCGTTTTTCATAAGCGAAATTTCTTTAGGCTGTGGGGCATTGATTTTAAGGATGATATCTGCTGATTTATAAAGTTCTTTGGCTGAAGATATGATTTTGGCACCGGCTTGACGGTAGTCATCATCATTAAAGCCGGATTCGCTCCCTGCGTCAGACTGGATATAAACCTCAAATCCGAGGGCAACAAATTTTTTGACGGTTTCGGGCGTAGCGGCCACGCGGGTTTCATTAGTTAAAATTTCTTTAGGAACGGCAATAATCATCTTGACCTCAGCAAAGCATGATACTAAATTCGAACAAGATATTATATAATGCAATAAGTTAATAAAAATAGTAGGATAAGCAAAAATGCTGCAATTATTTTTAACATTTTTCAAAATCGGACTATTTACCTTTGGCGGTGGCTATGCAATGTTGCCGCTGTTACAAGATGAAATTGTGCGACGCCACAAATGGGCCACGGAGGACGAACTTTTGGACTATTATGCGGTTGGGCAAAGCACGCCGGGGATAATCTCGGTGAATGTGGCAACCTTTATCGGTTATCGTCAATATGGTGTGTTGGGCGGAATTTTAGCCACGCTGGCCATAATCATGCCTTCTTTCATCATTATTACCTTGATTGCAACCATCTTAGATAAATTCATGGACAACAAATATTTGACTCACGCCTTTGCCGGAATTCGCTTGGCCGTGAGTGCCTTGATATTAGACACGGTCATCGGCCTATGGAAAAAGAGCGTTAATAACCGCTTGGGCTATGTGATATTTGCCCTTGCCGCGATTAGTGTCTTGTTTTTGAATGTCTCGGCGGTGTTGGTTGTCATTGTCGCCGGAGCTGCAGGCTATATCGCCCATCGGGTAAAATCTTCTGCTAAAAAGGAGAAAGCCTGATGATATACGCCATTTTGTTTGTTCAGTTTTTTAAGATAGGCTTGTTTGCCATAGGCGGCGGCTTGGTTACCGTTCCGTTTTTGTTTGATTTGGCCGAGCATTATCCATGGTTTACGGCGGCCGAATTAGCCGATATGATAGCCATTTCCGAGTCCACCCCGGGGCCTTTAGGGGTAAATATGGCAACTTATGCCGGTTTTAAAGCCGCAGGCGTTTTCGGTGGAGCTATTGCGACCATAGGCCTGACTTTTCCTTCGGTCGTGATTATCATCTTAATTGCCAAGCTATTAAAAAAATTCAAGGACAACCCAAATGTTCGGAGCATTTTAACCGGTATCAGACCGGCGGTAATTGCGCTCATATGCTTGGCTGGCTGGGAGATATTAAAAATATCGGTCAGAAATTGGCAAGACGGCATAATTTTTGTTTTATTTTTAGCCGCAATACATTATTATAAAAAAAGCCCGATTCTTTATATCATCATAGCGGCAATCATCGGGGTTGCGCTCAAACTTTAAGGAGAACAGCATGAAAAAAGGACTATACATAGCAGCAGTTCTGGTCTTGGTTATTATCGGATTATATGTTGTAAGTTTAGGCGCATACGGAACTTGGGTAAATACCAACCCTCAACCCGGAAATATTTTCTCAGGTGACATAAAAATTGAGAAAATTAAAAACGAAGAAGGTGCACAGCACAAATATTTAATGATAATCTCTGATAAAGAAAATCATGCATTATCTTGCACCCCGACAGATGAAGAAGAAATATATACTTGCTTACCGTTTCTCAAAGCCGCCGGCAGCAATACGCTGAAAGACATTGCCCTGCAAACAGCCATGACCCCGTTGCATGTAAAGTTGAAAGTCCAAAATTATATGATTTATCATGTTTTGGATATTGAGATGAGCTATGTCACGCCCAAATGCCAAAAGCCAGGAGAGGAAGGCTGCCAGCTTATCAAGCTCCCGCAATATACCAAAAAAGGCATATAGTTCTATAAACAAAAATATTGACAAATTAGAGCAAAACGACTAAATTCATGTTCCAAAAGAAGTAAAGAACATGAAGATAGCAAATTTTAGAGAATATACCGGCGTTTTGCGCGAGATATATACCGGAGAGGCCATGGTCGAAACCGGAAATTATTACTATGCGCTGATGTCTTCGGGCAAAAAGCTTAATCAGAAAAAAAACGAGCTCCGCCAAAAGATAGCCGGATTAAGTCAAAAAATTCAGACCCAAGCGGAGATAGTGCGCCAAGCCACAGACAAACGCCGTGCCGGATTAGAGGTTAATAAGCTTAAAAAAGAAAAACAAGCTTTGGTCAAAACCTTAAAAGACTTGCAGTCAAGCGACCATTTTAATTCTTTGAGCAACGACGCCAAAATCTGCGTTTGCAGCGGTTTTTTGTTTCAAAAATATCTGACGAATGAAATACTCAAAAACAACCCTCTTCATTTTCAAAAAAACAGCCATGGTGATTTGATTGTTGACGCGTCTCAATTAAGACACTCGGATTTGTTTACTCAAGCCGCCCATGTGAAGGATTTTATCGCGGCTTATATGGCGCGCTATCCTGAAAAAGTCAAAACCGCCGGTTATTTCAAAACCTTGCTGAACAAGGTGGACAACTGGCAAGGGATAATGACCTTTGTTGATGAAAATTTTGACAAGCTGAACCGCCAATCCAAAGAACAACAAGATGATATTCAATCCAGTCATCAAGGTACGGAAGTTGTTTTAACCTTTCCTGAAGAAAAACTTTACTTGCTGCGCCTATGCAATCCGGACGCGTTGGATTATGAGAGCAGAAAAATGGAGCATTGCGTTGGCAAAGGCGGATACGATAGCGATGTCACCGAAGGCAAAACACAAATTTATTCGTTGCGCTCGGAAGCAGAAAATGGTGAATGGATTCCCCACGCCACTATTGAATTTAAGGACGGTGCGGTAAAGCAAATAAGCGGTCATAAAAATCAAGAGGTAAAAGACGAATATATTTCGGCCACCAGAGAAAGCATTTATCACCTTTGCCAAAGTCGGAATATGTTTGAATTATACCGCCAAAAAAAGGTGTCGGGATTAAAAAATTGCGGCTATATTTTCAACGTCGATGATTATCCGATAGACTTAAAAAATCCGCCCAAAGAAGCACATTTGAAAATGATTGCGGAAGATTCTCCGATATTAAAACTTTTTAAGCCGCAGAATTTAACCTTGGATTTATACACGTTTTCGTTTCCGTTGACGGAAGAAAAATTAAACTTAATCAAAAAGTTTAAGCAAATAAAAACGCTAGACGCCCGAGGAAATATCCAAAGCAAAGAAGAAGCTTGGACTGTTCGACAAAAACTTTTAGCCTTTGTCGGCAAAGAAGGACCGAAAAAGTTTTCCTCCCATCTTTTGCGAGAAATCGGCTTTGTTTATGATGAGAATGATACGCTATACGATTTGACCAGCTTGTCACAAGAGATAACGATAGATTCCATATATAAAAATCAAGGAATAAGATTTTTTATGCCGGCCGATTTGGTTAATGTGAAGAATTTTTATGTTGGCTACGAAATAGATGAAGAGGCTAAATCATATTTGCAAAAGTTAAAATCAATCAAAAACATTTCCTCATCGCCAGAGGAGATTTCAAAATCCAAAGAAGTTAACATAGAAAATATTTTGGAGATGCGAGAGACATTACAAAACTTTTTCAAAACCGATGATTGGTTGAAAAGAGTGGATTCTGAACTGAAAAATACACTGGGTTTTTATGAAAAAATTTATCCTGACAAGCCTAGATTTTCCATAGTCGACTGGGAAGATGCTTCTCAAAAATATCCGCAGGTTTGGATTGATGTGATAAATACTCAAGAACCGGAAAGAATAAACAAAATAAAAACCAATGCGTCTGCTTGGCCTTATATGAATTATAAAAATTTAGACGTTAATGAGGTTAATATTCGAGGCAAAATTTCCTCTCAAACCATAGCCGCGGTTAATTCTCTGAGGGGCGTAGCTGGAATTAATGTTGAAAAAGCAGATTTGTCCGAAACAAATGAACTCGACTTTAGCCAAGTTAAGTTTTTAACAATGCCTCAAAATCAGAAACCTGACGTTTTTAAATGTAATTTCATGTTTCGTGAGAAATGGACGATTAGTTCCCTTTTCGAGGATCATGCCATAATCTTGCGGGAGAATAAAAATCAGCCGCCGCTGAACAAAATAAAATTACCTTTGGATATAAAACATTTTGGCTATGAAACGGAATATAATACCAAGACCACACTGCCGGATTTTCGCCGCTATCCTGAGCTTGAAAGCTTGCAGCTGAATAATCTTGATTTGTCGGATAATAAGGTGATATACTTGCCTAAAGGCATAAAATATTTAGCATTTTTTCAGTGCAAATTCGGCGAGCATCCGCACATGGATTTAAGCGGTTTTGAAAACCTTCGGGAATTGCGCTTGAATGAAAGCGACTTGAGCAAGATTAAAAAAATAACCTTGCCGCAGGAGTTAGAAAAATTAGAAACAGATAATACCTTATTTAACAAAGACGCAAAGAGACCGCAGCTGCCGAAAAAGACTAAAACGATTCGCCCAGTTCAAGGCGACAGAGAGATTTAACATTATTATTATTATTCACTATTAAAAACATACTATTATGAACGAGTTACCAAAAAAATTAGATGATTTCATCAAAGAGATGAAGTTGTCTTTTAATCGGAAAGAGGTTGTGCAATTAATGACCGCTTTGCTGGAACATTATGACATTTCCTTGGAAGAGATTAAAGCGAATGCGCCGGATTCTGTATCTGAGAAAAAAGCAGCAACAGCAGCTTCCGCACCAACGCCGGCACCGTCAACAACAGACCGGCCATATATTTTGCCCGGAGTCGGTGTCGTTTTGCCGTCAAATAAAGTTTTGTATTACGATGGTAGCGAAAACAAAGGAACCCGATCGATGGCTTATTCTTATATGACTGAAAAGCTTAAACTGCCCAAAGGCTATAGGTGGCGTCTGATGAACAGCGAAGACTTGAAAGAGATTCGGGCTTATCCCTATATGGTCAATAAGTTGCTTAATGAACTTCATGGCGTTTCCATGTTTGCTATTGATGAAGATTATATTCTGGAGGATAATAATTTAGATCGTGGCTATGTTCGTTACCTTGCCGATTTGCGGTAAAAACAAAAAAAACAGCAGGATTTTCCTGCTGTTTTTTTGTAAATAAATCTTCTGCTTAAATATCCAAAGCCTTGCGATATGTTTCAAGCAAAATCTCTTGCTCATCGCGGTCAGCCGCATTCATCTTGCGCAATTTCAAAACCGCACGCATGATTTTAACATCAAAACCAGCCGACTTCGCTTCAGCAAAAATATCACGAATATCCGAAGCAATCGCTGCTTTTTCTTCTTCTAAGTGTTCGATTCTTTCAATTAACGAAGCCAGTCTAGATCCGTCAATTCCCCCAACATCACTCATAATAAAGCTCCTTAAAAAAATAAGTTAACATTGGCATAAACTCTAACAAAAAGAGAATTAATTTACAAGTAATAAATTTAGTAATTTAATTCTAATTCGAAATCCCATCAAACAAAATCATAAAGACTCAACCTTCCTCAATAGCTGCTATTTCTTCAGTTTTATTGATTCTATCCAGTCACAGATTTTGCAAAACGTGTCATGTTTGATACCTTCATAGCAATCCGTACGAAAATAGTTCAAATTTTGATTTTCATACCACATAAACTCATCGTCCAATATTAGGTGATATTTCACATCATATTTGTTCAAAATATCTTTTACAAAATTCTGACGGTTTGTGCGGACAGGAACAATTGGTTCAATAGGATGAAGCTCTAAATTGTAAACATCATATTCTTGCTCGAACATGCTTTTAAGCTCAGCTTTACTATAACTTCCGGGAGTTGATGAGATTGGAATAAAATATGCCGGCAAACCTGCAAGCCACGCAAAGTAAGAAAGTATCCTAATCATAGAGTGGCTAAAGGGGGCTTGTTCTCGTCTACTATAATTTGGCAAGCATTCAGCATAAGTTTTAACAACACCATCATAGTCAATAAACATATAAATATGCGAAGTATCCATAAAAATAGATTTTAATTAATAATATATATCTAAACTTATACTGTAAAGACCGAAGAGATGAATGTCAATACTAAACAAGTTAGAGCGCGTGCAATAAATTTAGGGGATTAATTGCTTAATGTAATACAATGTTAAATTTTTGCGGATAATATAAAGACAACTTGAATTAATATAAGGAGCAAAGAATGCCAGAAAAAACAAAGACACATATTCTTGCCACAATCGGCCCATCTTCCGCCAGCAAAGAAGTTATTGAGCAGTTAATCGATTCGGGCGCAGATGCCTTTCGCTTTAACTTTAGCCACGGCACCCACGCCGAACACAAGGAACGCTTTGAAATTGTTCGCAAATTATCTGAGAAAAAAGGCCGTCATATTACCTTAATCGCAGATATGCAAGGACCGAAATTGCGTGTCGGTGAGTTCAAAGACGGCGCGATTGATCTCAAAGAAGGCCAAGAATTTGTTTTGGACCTGGTTAAAGAACTTGGCGACGAGCAGCGTGTAACTTTGCCACATCCCGAAATCTTTCAGGCCGTTAAGCCTAAAGATATGCTCTTGTTAAATGACGGCAACATCCGCTTAAAAGTCACCAAATGCGATTCGACACATATCTGGACCAAGGTTATTGTCGGTGGAAAGTTATCAAGCCATAAAGGCGTAAATCTGCCTAATATTACCTTGCCGATATCCGCTATTACCGAAAAAGATAAAGAAGACTTGAAGTTTGCCTTAAAATTAGGCTTTGACTGGATTTCATTATCATTTATCCAAAAGGCAGAAGATGTTCGTCAAGCGCGTGAATTGATAGGAGACAAAGCTTGGATAATTTCAAAGCTTGAAAAACCAAGCGCCATTACGGAGTTAGATGAGATTATTCAGCTGTCAGACGGTATTATGGTCGCCCGCGGCGATTTGGGTGTTGAATGCCCGATTCAACAAGTTCCGGTTCTGCAAAAAAGAATTGTGTCCGCTTGTCGCAAATATAACCGTCCGGTAATTATTGCCACCCAGATGTTGGAGTCGATGATAAATAATCCATCTCCGACCAGAGCCGAGGCGTCTGATGTTGCAACCGCCGTTTATGATGGGGCAGACACGGTTATGTTGTCGGCTGAGAGTGCCGCCGGCAAATATCCGGTTGAAGCGGTTAAGATGATGAAAGACATTATAACGGAGGTCGAATCTGACCCGCTGTTTTATCGTATGATGGACAGCCAAAGAAATCATCAAAATTGTGTTGGAGAGTCCGATTCGATAACCATTGCTGCCAGTGATATATCGACTTGCTTAAAAAATGTTGCGGCAATTGTAACTTATACATCATCGGGGTTGACCACCTTTTTGACGGCCAGAGAGCGTCCGAATCTTCCGATTTTGGCAATTACGCCGGACATTACGGTTGCTCGCCGCTTAGGTATTGTCTGGGGCGCAAAGAGCTTTGTGAACAAAAAAAGCTTTAGTAGCTATGACAAGATTGAAGAGATTGCGGTAAAAATTGCGGTTGAGAATGGCTTTGCCAAGAGCGGTGACCATATCATCATTACCGCGGGCTTCCCGCTTGGCAAAAAAGGTCGCACCAATATGCTGCATACGGTCTATATTCCGTAAAATAATAAGAAAGGCTTCCTTCGGGAAGCCTTTCTTTTGGGTAACAAAAAAGCCTGCATAAAAACCGCAGGCTCAAAAAAGATAAATCTAAAGATTAACCCTGACGAGCTTTGAGCTTCGGGTTCTTCTTGTTAATAACATAAACGCGACCTTTACGGCGAACAACTTTGCAGTCCTTATCGCGAACTTTTTTAGATTTCAAAGAGCTGTAAACTTTCATTTTTCATTCCTTCACAAATATTTGCCTGCACCATAAGTTAAAAACCGCGCTTTGTCAACCATAATTTTAACAAAAGAGCAAAAAACTTGCTATTTTTGCTCAAATAAGTATAATTCCAGAGCAAAATGAGGAGAAAAAGATGAAACGATTCTTTTTAGGCTTAGGGTTAGGAACAATATTATTACCAACGATTGCATTAGCTCAGATGAGTTATTTAGACGAGGTGAGGGCGCTGGGAGCAGTTTCAGGACAGGGGCTTGCTTGCGGTGCTTCAAAATATGATAGCTTTGAGCTTTTGGCGCGTGCAATATTAATCTCAAAGGCCCCGAGTGATTCTTTTCAGGCCCAAGGAATGTATGCTTATAATGAAGAAAAAGCTAATGCCTATATCTCAAAGCAAATGGATGGTATGTATAATTGCGCCGAGATAAACCGCCGCTTTGATAATCAAGAAATATTTAACGCAACACTTTATGCAGACGGTACCATAAAAATGCCTGACGGAAAGATAATCACCCCGCGCCAACCTTATGACGCTAGCGTTATTTATAAAAAAGATGATGAACAAAAAATTCGGGCTCAGGCCATCTATGACAAAGGAGACAATGTCAAAGTCGGAGAAGTAAAACTAAAAACCGATGATGGTCATGAAGTTGTTACAAAGCAAAAAGAACAAACCGCAGAGACTACGCCGGAAATACCTGCCGAAACAGAAAATAGTATCGGTCATATAAAATCAAAATGGTAAAAGATAAAAAGATTGCAAGTTGAAAAATATCGTATATACTCGGCGGCAGATAAATAAAATATAGAAAATAAAGGAGAAAGGTCGACATGGCGTCCTACCAGTATGTTTTTGTAATGCAAAATTTAACCAAAGTTTTTCCGAACGGCAGAGAACTGTTTAAGGGGATAACCCTGTCATTTCTCCCCGGCGCAAAAATCGGTGTTTTGGGTGTCAATGGCGCCGGAAAATCAACCTTGCTAAAAATTATGGCCGGTGTTGATAAAGAGTTCAACGGAGAAGCTTGGGCCGCCGAAGGCGTAAAAGTTGGTTATTTGGAGCAAGAACCACAGCTTGATCCCAGCAAAAACGTTATGGAAAACATTATGGACGGTCTGAGCGAAACCAGAGATTTGTTGAAAAAGTTTGAGGAAATTTCGCTTAAATTTGCCGAGCCGATGTCTGATGACGAGATGAATGCCCTAATCGAAGAACAAGCTGCTCTGCAAGAAAAAATTGATGCTTGCAATGGTTGGGATTTTGAAAGAACCATTCAGATTGCGATGGATGCTTTGCGTTGTCCGCCGGCAGATGCCGATGTAACCAAGCTCTCAGGTGGCGAAAAAAGACGTGTCGCCTTGTGCCGTTTGTTGTTGCAACAGCCGGATATGCTCTTGCTCGATGAGCCGACCAACCACTTAGATGCTGAATCTGTGGCATGGCTGGAAAAGCATTTGCGTGATTACAAAGGCACGGTTGTCATGGTAACCCACGACCGTTACTTCTTGGATAATGTCACCGGCTGGATTCTTGAGTTAGACCGCGGACAAGGCATTCCTTATGAAGGCAATTACAGCTCATGGCTGGAGCAAAAAGAAAAACGCTTAGCACAGGAAGAAAAAGAAGAAAGCGCTCGTCAGAGAACTTTGGCGAATGAATTAGAGTGGATAAGAAAGAACCCCAAAGCCCGACAAGCAAAATCAAAGGCACGTATTAATGCTTATGACGAGTTGTTGTCTGAGGCAAGCAAAGAAAAAATTACTCAAGCCCATATTAACATTCCGATGACCGAAAGACTTGGTGATTTGGTAATTGAGGCCAACCATATCAGCAAAGGTTATGGCGATAAATTGCTGATAGACGACTTATCCTTTAAGATTCCTAAGGGCGCAATTGTTGGAATTATCGGACCGAACGGCGCCGGAAAAACAACCTTGTTCCGCATGATAACCGGACAAGAAAAACCCGATTCGGGAGAGATAAGAATAGGCGAGACGGTTGATTTGGGCTATGTTGACCAAACCCGTGATGAGCTAAATCCGGATAAAAATGTTTGGGAAGAAATTTCTGACGGGCTGGATATTATTAAGCTCGGCAAAAAAGAAATGCCTTCGCGCGCGTATGTCGGACAGTTTAATTTTAAAGGCGGTGACCAACAGAAAAAAGTCGGGCAGTTGTCCGGCGGTGAGCGAAACCGCGTTCACTTGGCAAAAATGCTGCGCAAAGGTGCAAATGTTATTATGCTTGATGAACCGACCAATGACTTGGATGTAGATACCCTTCGTTCTTTGGAAGAAGGTATCATGGCTTACCCCGGATGTGTCTTGGTAACTTCCCACGACCGCTGGTTTTTAGACCGCTTGGCAACCCACATTTTGGCTTATGAAGGCAACAGTCAGGTCGTTTGGTTTGAAGGCAATTTTGAGGAATATGAAAAAGACAAGAAGCGCCGTTTGGGTGAAGAAGCCTGCAATCCTCACGCCATCAAATATAAACCGTTGATGAGATAAAGAAAACCACAATGGAAAGGCTTGATATAAGCAAACTGCAATATGTCCTTTTCGACTGGGACAATACTTTGGCCGAAAGCCGCAGCTCTTTAACGACTGCCGTTAATCAGGTTTTAGCGGCTTATGGTCTACCGGAATGGGAAATCTCAAAACAAAAGAGAAACAAGGATTTATCGTTTAAAGATAATTTTCCTTATGTCTTTGGTGCGGATAAAGCCCAAAAAGCTTATGAAGAATATCGCGAGATATATAAAAAAATCGTGCCGAGTAAAATAAGCTCTTTTCCTTATGCTCAAGAGGTCATAGATTTTTTTCTGACACAAGGAAAAAGGTTGATGATTGTCACCAATAAAGAACGCCAGTTGCTTGAATACGAGCTCCCGTTTTTATATAATCCGGAGTACTTTTGTAACATTATCTGTGGACACGAAGCTCCTGCGGATAAGCCGAGTGGCGAGCAAATAAATTTTGCTTTAAAAGGATATATGTCACCGGAAGAAATAAATTCTCAAACTGTTTGGATGATAGGTGACAGCCATCAAGACAGCCGTGCAGCCAAATCTGCCGGTGTGCAGGCGATAAGAGTAAATCAGTCAATATGGGGTGAGGTTGAAACAAAAGAACCGGATGTCTTTTATTTCAAAAATTTTGAAGATATTTATGCAGCCCTGAAATTAGCGAAAAATTAAGGGATAAGCGCTTATTCTTAAACAATAGGATAAGGATTAAAACAGCATGAACAGCAGCAATATAGATGTCTCAAAAATAATAAAATATATACTGATGGCCGCAGCCATCGTGTTTGTGATAATATTAAATTATTGCAGCATAAACGAGCATATGAGCTCAAACAGCCATAAAATAACATCATATAAAATTCCAGAAGACTATAAAGAACGAACACGCCCTGCTGTTGTTGCGGGAATTTTTTATCCTGCAGAAAAAACACCGGATAATTCAGAAAAAAAACGCCCCGAGTTGTTAATCATTCCGCATGCCGGTTACAAATATTCAACAGCAGTTGCAGCCAAGGCCTATCAAGCGCTCAAGCCTTATGCTTCAAAAATAAAAAATGTCATCTTTGTTGTTCCACAACATAAAAAACAGCTTAAAGGCGCCGCTATATATGCGGGAGAAAAAGTAAGCATATCTGGCAAGGTTTATAAAATAAATGAAAAAATTTCAGAAGAACTAAGCCGGCAAAAAGGTTTTTCTTTTTCCTCTCAGGCCTTTGCTTCAGAAGAAATCATGTCTGAGCAGTTGCCTTTGTTACAACAAGTTGTGCCCAGCTTTCTCTTAGTGCCTTTGGTTTATGGAGATATTGCTGCCGCAGACTTAGCTGCTGCTTTAGAAAAATATGCAGCAGCACCACATACTCTGATAATCATCTCTTCAGATTTGGCAAATTATTATTCCGAGCTGCAAAATCCGCTCTCAAAAGGCGAGGAGGAGCATTCTGATTGCGGTAATATCGGCATTGAAGCCGCGCAAGAAATTGCAAAGAACCAGAACTTAACACCTGAAATGCTGGATTTAGTAAATGCACAAGATATCATGGCTCAACTAAAACGCTATGATGAAGAAAACAAAACCGAAGAAAAACGTTTAGAAAAAGAGCGACAGTCATTAAAAGAATTTAAGAGCTTATACGGCAAGACCTTGTTAAAAATCGCCCGTATATCTTTGGAAGAAAAAATTTTGCACGATAAAGAGTATCGCCCATCCAGAAAAGACTATAACAATACTGTTTTTGACAAAGGCGCTTCTTATGTAAAACTGCAACAAAATGGGCAAAATATCGGCCAGTCCGGCACATTGCTGCCCAAAAAAGCCATCGCCCATAATGTTGCGCACAATGCACATGAGGCAGCAAAAAATAATAATGAACACACAAAAATAACCTCTGAAAATCTGCCGGAGATAAAAATAACCATAGCTTTGCTAACAGGCTATGAGCGCGTCCGCTATAATGATGAAAAAGACTTGTTAAGCAAACTTGATGAAACGCAAGACGGAGTAATTTTACGCTCAGGCGACAGACAGGCAGCCTTTTTGCCCGAAGAATGGAAAAATTATAAGAGCAAGCAAGAATTTCTCAATGCTTTGAAGTTCAAAGCCGGACTAAGTCCAAGCTATTGGTCAAACAAAATAAAGATATTTAAGTTTTATACAGAGGAGATAACGGAAGATGAAAATTAATGGATACGAGATAGCCTTAAGCGAAGAAGAATTAGATAAAATCATAAACGAGCAAACTCAACCGATAGAATTAATCAGCAAGGACTTCAAGGGTTATGAAGAGCTAAGCGAAGGCGATAAAAAGGCTTTGCAACATTTGGTAAATGCCGGAAAGATGATGACCGATGTTGCTCAAGAGCAAGATCATCCGTTAAACAGAACGATGAGAAAAGCTTTGGAAGAGGCCGCAAAAACCAGCAGTCACGCGGCAAAAGCCTTAAAACTGTTTACTTCTTTTAGCGGTGTTGAAGGCTTAAACGGTATAGACCCAAAACCCATAGAAATTTTCAAGGGCATACATGGCAGCAAGGGGCGCAATTTTTACCCGCAAGATTTGAGTGTTGAAGAGTTTCATCAGATAATTGAAAAAATGCTCAATCGTGGCAAAGACGATGAAGTCCGCAAAATTTTAAGCGTCAGAACCATGGTCAGACGCGCCGGCGATGAGTTAAAAGCCATTGATTATACCGAATATTTTTCCAAAGAGTTTTCAGAAATAGCCAATCAGCTGGAGTTGGCCGCGCATTATACAAGCGATGCTGCTTTGAAGGATTATTTGGGCTGGCAGGTTCAGGCCTTGTTGCAAAATGATGAAGAGATGGATGCTTTGGCGGATAGACATTGGGCCGTTTTGCAAGACACACCGCTTGAGTTTACCTTAAGCCGAGAAAATTATGATGACGAGATGAGTGGCACGATTTGTGAAAATCCAAAATTATCCGAGATGTTAGCCGCCCGCGGAATTGAGGTCTTGTCAAAAGACATGCTTGGCGTTCGCGCCGGCATTGTCAATAAGGAAGGAACCCAATTACTTCTTAAGTTTAAGGAACACATGAAAAAGCTGGCAAAATTAATGCCTTTTGCCGATAGATATGAGCAAAACGTTGCTTCCGGCGGCGAGCTGAAACAAACCATGGTTGATGTTGATTTAGCAGCCTTATGCGGCGATTATGCTCAGTGCCGCGGCGCTATTACGACTGCGCAAAACCTGCCGAATAATGATAAACTGTCGGTTAAGCGCGGAGGCGGACGACGCAATGTTTACCACCGTCAGGTCAGACAAAGCGGCGACGCCAAGAGAGAAAAAGCTCTGTTAAATGCGCTTCTCAGAGACGATTTTCACAAATATTTCAATCGCGAAGCCGAGCATATTTTTGTTATCGGGCACGAAAACGGCCATTCTTTAGGCCCCGACAGCAGCTATCAAAATGCTCTTGGACTTTATAAACATACAATAGAAGAAAACAAAGCCGATGTTGTGTCCATCACTTTCATGCCGGAATATGTAAAGGCCGGAATCATCAGCGAGCAACAGTTAAAAGAAATATATACCACTTGGATTGTTCGCTTGTTGTTAAAGTCAAAGCCTCAGGCTTCTCAACCGCACAGAACCAGCGATTTGATTCACTTCAATTATTTACTGGAGCATGGCGCTATCGAATTTGACGCCGACAATAAGCTGGTCATTCATTTTGATAAAATGCCCGAGGTTATGCACAAGATTTTGTCCGAGACAATTGAGGTTCAGCTCTCCAAGTCACCGGAACAAGCAAAAGCCTTCATCGAGCGCAACAGCAACTGGGGAGATTTGCATGAATATATCGCAAAGGTACAAAAAGACTTGGGTTTGAAACCTTATAAAGATATCAGAATGCATTTTTAGGAAAGGGCTGTTGAATTCACCAAAATTTTGCTTGCCAAGAAGAACAAGAAAAGTCAAAATAAACTTAAATAAATAAGGGGGTAAGATATGATTAAAAAACTTATTGCCGGAGAGTTGAGTTTAAGTGACACCTTTTGGAAGTTTGGTGTACTGGGCATGGCACTGGTAATATTTGTCGTCCGCCTTTTCGGCAGTTTTCTTGCCGGAAAATTAAAGGGCATCAGCCTTTACACCTATTACAGTAAATATTTTAATCCGTTGAATATGGATACAGGCATTGTAGTTAATACCTGCCTTTACCTAGGAAGTTTGGTTATCTTTGTTTGGTACAGTGTCGTTGTCTTGTCTGGGATATGGAAGAGCTCGGATAAATACGACAAAAGCACATGGATTAAACAAATGGCAAGAATAGTGACGGTGATTTTGGTCATCATGAGTTACAAAATAGTTTTTTAAGGAACAAGATATGAAAAAATTTATAATGTTAGTCATAGTTCTGGTTCTCTCAGGCTGCTTTACGGCCGGCGACTTTTCCGAAAAAAGATTAAAATTGCATGAAATGGGCCATGAAGACGACTATTGCCAAAGAAATCCAGATCGCTGCATAAATGGTGTTCAGTGGTAGCCTAGCAAGTATTTTATCAAAACGGAGCAAGGATAAATCCTTGCTCCATTTTTTTTCACCACACTCCCACCTCAAAAATTAAATATACTTGAAATCATGATAAAATTATGCTATAATCGAGTCGTGAAGGCAAGCTATGAA
>CASFMW010000006.1 GCA_949295935.1 uncultured Pseudomonadota bacterium
ACGGCAAAAATAATCGCGGCGGGCAATAAGAGTACGTATCCGGCAGCCTGGGCGGCACATGAGTATAAAACAGCGGGAACAGAGGCGGGAGATTGGTGCTTGCCGGCAGCAGGAATATTTACCTCATATTATGATAACCGAGACGCGATAAACACAGGATTTAGCCGAGCAAATGGGACACAAATCGCAAACGGCATCGAAGCTTGGTCGTCGTCCGAGAACAGTAGCAGCAACGCGTGGGCCTACTACTTTAGCGTCGGTTACGATTTGTACTACATCACCTACCGCGGTAAGGATAACAGCTACGAGGTCCGCCCTGTCCTCGCTTTTTAGCAACAAAAAAAGCGGCGTTTTAAGGCGCCGCTTTTACTTTATCTCTAAAAATTCTCTCGAGCATAAACGTCTTTAACAAACCATCGAGAATTTTTGTTTGCCAACACAAAGATGATATTGCCCTGACACAGGCCAAACCACTTTCCGTCACAGGTTGAGGAGGTATATATCTCCATTTCGCCCGAGGCGAGGGGTTTAACCTTAACAATCTCAAACTTCTGCCATGTCGGACGCTCTAGGCTTTCATCATTCATAAACACAAAACTCGGCAAAAAGTCTTTTGCTTCCGCACATTTTGCCAAATCTGGGTTTATTGAGCAAGAAATATAATCTTCAATGGCGCAAACAGTTTCGCTGTTAAGGTCGCAAGGATTTTCCGCTGTCGCTGCGTTGACTTCAAAAGTCTTGCCGCTAAAATCAGAGATAACCGATTCGTCCGCCACGGGAGACACAGCTGCTTTATCAGACTCTTTGTCTGAACAAGCCGCCAAAGCCAAAAGGCCGCAAAGCACTAAAACAAAATTTTTCATGCTTTTCTTCCTTTAGAAGGTATAACGCAAACCGGCAGAATATTCCCACATATGGTCAATGTCTTTAACTTCATTCAGCTTAACATAACGCGCAACCGCACGAACAGCCCAGTCTTTGTTTAAAGAATAAAACATACCGGCCCCCAAACGATAACCATAACCTTGGTCATTTCCGTCTTTAACATAGGGGTTAGAATATTTTTTGCGGAAGTCATATATACCGACACCGGCTGTTCCGATAAGGGCTAAATCTCTGTCGCAAAGTAACGGCAGATAGCCATAAACATCAAGACCTCCTGCTTGGAAAGAGGTTTTTACTTTGCCGTTTGTGCTGCTGTTTTTCTTTGACGTGTCCGAAAACTGATAAAACAACTCGGTGCTGAAAAAACGGTTGTAGTCAGAACCTATGTTAATCGCGGCAGAATTAAGATTCGGTCTTAAGTTTTTAGCATTTACGTTAGAATAAACATAATCCAGACCAACATAAGGAACATAGTTCAAGTTTGAGCCATTATTAGCCTTTGCGGAAGCAATGTTTGCAACAAAAGCGACAGCCGCCAACGGCAAAAGAACTTTTTTCATCATAAAACCTCATAAAAAATTAAAAATCTGCAAATAATATAACCAATATTAAATAAAATAAAAGTAAAAAAATAAATATAAATATTGAGAAACAAGATAGAAAATGTTATAAATAAAAAATATAGATTATAAAACAATGCGGAAAAGATTATGAAAAGAAGAGCAGATAGCGGCTATACCTTTGTTGAAGTGCTGGGCGTTTTGGGAATCCTCGGCATGGTTGCGGCAAGTTCTGGAATGCTGGTTGGAAGTATAATGGACCGGTATCGCAAAAACCGCGTTCAAGATGATATTCTGACTTTGCAAAAAGTTGTGAGCCAACGCTATGTTGCCGACGGAAACTATTTGAAAGTTTCGGAACAGACGCTTATTAATGAAAATCTGATACCGCGCTATATGACAAACGGCGGAAATATTGTCCAACCTTACGGCAATGTAGTTCTAAGCGCGGCCGGTATGACCTATAAAATAAGGTTTGATGGTTTGCCCATGGCAGTATGCGTTGCGCTGGGGTTAATGAATTGGGTTTATACGGATAGCTCGGACTTAGTATCCATAAAAATCAATGATAAAACCTACGAATGGCCGATAAACAAGAGCCACAATGCGTCAGATGTTTTGCCTCTGAATACCACACAAGTCGCTGCCATCTGCAAACGAGAAAATAATGAAATCACTTGGGAATTTCAATAAGGAAAAACAAATGATTCAAGTCGGAGATATCAGTAAAAGTAATGAGATAAAAAGCGGGGCTAAAACTAAAAAAGTCTCAACCAGCAGCAGCTTTTCTTCATATCTTGAACAAACAATGGCCGCAGAAGAAAACGCACCGGTTCAAGCCACCAGCAGCCTAAGCGGAACTGAGGTTTTGCTCGCAGCACAAATGGTAGACGCCGATGAAGAAAAAGAGCGCCGCCGTCAAACAGTTGAACGCGGAAAAAGCTTAATCGAAAAACTTGAAGAAATCAGAGACGGCCTTTTGATTGGAGCTATCTCCAAAGACCGAATGATTGAGATTGCACGCTTTGTCAGAGAACGCAGAGGAACCAGCGGAGACGAGCGTCTTGATGAAATTATGGCAGAAATAGAACTCAGAATAGAGGTGGAACTGGCAAAATTAATGAAATAACTGTGATAAGCAAACTTTTTTTGTTGCGGAACATAAGAGAAAAGATTAACCTAAAAAATAATAGATAATTGTGATAAACAAGAAGGAGCTAAAGATATGGAAGCATCAATAATTCTCCCGCCAGACTATAAACCAAGTGAAGATGAAGAATACATGAACGACTATCAGGTCGAATACTTTCGCCAAAAGCTGTTAAACTGGAAAAAAGAATTGATAGGCCAGTCAAAAGACACATTAGATGATTTGCGCCAAGGTGGATTAAACCAGCCGGATGATATTGATCGCGCCTCTATGGAAACAGATAAGGCAATTGACTTGCGCACCAAGGATAGAATTAGAAAATTGATTGGCAAAATTGATGAAGCACTCCAACGCATTGAAGACAAAGAATATGGCTATTGCGAAGAAACCGGTGAGCCGATAGGTATCGCCAGACTTGAGGCCCGCCCGATTGCTACTTTGTCGGTTGAAGCTCAGGAACGCCATGAGCGTATGGAAAAAACCTATGATGATGACGCCATTTAAGGGCATAAAATCTTGGTGAAAAATTTTATCTTAGCCTCGTCATCGCCGCAAAGAAGACTTTTGCTGGAACAGATAGGTTATACGCCGAAGGAAATTTGTCCGGCAGATATCGATGAGACCGAAAAAAAAGACGAGAAGCCGAGCGCTTATGTCAAAAGAATGGCTCGGGAAAAAGCATTAAAGGTTTCTTCCCTTCATGAGGGAGAAGTTATCTTGGCCTGTGATACAATCGTTGTATGCGGGCGCCGCTTGTTGCATAAAGCCCAAAATGACGAAGAACAAACTCAGGTGATGAAAGCTCTTTCCGGTCATGCTCACCATGTATTAAGCGCCGTTTGTGTTGTAGATGCCAATGGCAAAATCTCTGAGCGCTTGGTAGATACACGGATTCTTATGAAGCAATTAACCGAAGAAGAAATCAAAAATTATGTAGCCTCCAAAGAGTGGGTCGGCTGCAGCGGATATAAAATAGAAGGCAGAATGGAAGCTTATGTGCGCAAGATTATTGGCTCATACAGTGGCATCGTCGGCCTACCTTTATATGAAACAAAAAATCTCTTGAATGGAGCAGGAATAAAATGACAGTAGACACAATTGTATATGAAAAAGGCAACGCCTATACCACTATCGCATTAATGAATGAAGGGCGCGTAAAAGAGATTGAAATAATTGATAATGCCAAAGCAGCTGAAGGAAACATCTATCTTGGAAAGATCACACGCAAGATTGACTTGGCTAATGGCCGCCATGGCTATATGGTAGACATCAAAGACGGCAAAGACGCCTTTTTTAACGCTGATGAATATGGCATGGGCGATACTGAATACAATGAAGGTCAAAGCATAGTCGTTCAGGTTACGCAAGAGCGTCGCGCTGAAAAAGGCGCAAAGGTCGTTCGTTCATTACAATTCGTCGGAACTTATTTGGTATATTGCCCGTTCCGTATGAATATTGACGCTTCATCACGTATTGGCAGCTTTGAAAAAATAAAAGAGCTAAAAACATTGGTTCAAAATAATGTTCAAGGCCAAGAAGGTTGGGTAATTCGCACAGCTGCCGCCGATGCTGCTCCTGACGAACTGGCTGAAGAAATGGTAGAGCTTCGCAAAATTTATGATGTTGTCAGAGCCAAAGCTCGTTCAGAAACAGCTCCTTGCTTGCTTTATGCCAAAGGCAGTCCGCTGTTTGAATATATGAGCAACAATGCCTTGACTTTGAATAAAGTAGTGGTCAATACGCGTAATATGGAAGAAGCCATTAAAAACGAGTTTGATGGAGATTTTGAGATTGAGGTTAAAAACAGCCCGCTTAAAGAAATGGGGGTTGATGAGGCTATCGGCGAAGCTATGGAAAAAGAAGTCCGTTTAAAATGCGGCGGTCGTGTTTTCATTGAAGAAACAAAAGCTTTTGTTGCCATAGATGTTGATACCGGAGACGATCATGGCGCAGGATCAATCTCTCATGTTAATGAAGAAGCCGCGGTTGAAATCGCCAGACAAATAAGATTAAGAAATCTGTCAGGTAAAATCATTATCGACTTTGCCGGTTCTTCCGAATATCGTTATATGAAACCTGTCTTAGAGATACTGGACAGAGAGCTGGCTAAAGATTCGACTAGAGCTCATGTAATCGGTTTGTCTCGAGGCGGAAATGTTGAGGTTGTTCGCGTTCGTCGTCGCCCGTCATTGTCAGATATTTTGAGTGTAGAATGCCCGACTTGCCACGGTACCGGACGTGTTGAGGCCTAACTCATGAGCGAAGTCATTAAAACTTATCGCTGTCCGATATGCAAAAAGCTGGTAACCGAAGATAACAAATATCGTCCCTTTTGCTCCAAACACTGTGCAGACATAGACTTGGGCAATTGGTTCAATGAGGCTTATAAAGTTCCTGTTGTTGACTTAGATGAACAAGAGCTTGAAGAGCTGGAAAAATCGCTGGATGAGCAGCTAGATAAAGAATAAAAAAAATCGGTTCTTTACGAACCGATTTTTTTAACGAAGACGCTTGGCTCTTTTCCATTTTTCAAAATAAACAAGAGCAAAAGCAAAAAATTCAAAAATTCCGGCAAATGCTGTTAGCAATAAAAAGCCGGCCCAAAAGCTAATAGCTATATTTGGCTCATTATCGCACAAGTTTGAATGCTGCAAAAAATAATGTCCAATAAGGATAATCAAGGACACAATGCAAAACAATACGCATAATAACACTGTAGCCAAAAAAAGCAAAACTTTTTCAATAGAAAGAAAAAATGTGCTCAAGCCAAGAAAGATAACACCAAATCCTATAGACCAAGCAACGGAGATGTTCCATACATCAAAACAAGATAAACAGACCATGACGGCCGTCAGCAGAATGCTAAAAAAGGCAATAACCTTAAGCAAGATTCCTTTGGGATCAAGATGAGCAATAGTAAGCATAATGATAAAAATTTAAAATTAATAATAAAAAAGTATCATGAACATAAAAGAAAAGAATAAACTTGTCAAGCGGTTATCCAAACGGCATTATCGTTCAAATGAGGCTTCGATGATACGATTCTTGCGCAATTCATCAAGGTCATAATTAGCCTTAAGGTTTAGTTGAGGAGCAATCGCTGTAATGATTTTTCCGCCAGTCGGAACGGCATTCCATCCTGAAGTCACAAATCCCCAAGTTTCTTTGGTTGCTTTAGGTTCGTCAAGCATAACTAAGAGGGCATACTTGGGGTTTGACGCCGGAAAAGTTCCTAAAAACGTAGACATAACTTTTTTATCAATATATTTTCCGTTTACGAGCTTGTTGGCAGTTCCAGTTTTTCCGGCCACTTCATAACCAAGGACATTAGCGCGCTTACCGGATCCTTCAACCACAACACCACGCAGAAGTTTGCGCATTTTTTTAGAGGTATTTTCCGACACCACGCGGTGCGTTTCGCGCTGATTATTATCGGCAAGCAAGGTAGGGGCTTTATAAATGCCGCCGTTAACGATTGATGAAAAAGCTGTAATAACATGAAGCGGCGTAACCGAAACACCATAACCATAAGCAACGGTCGCCGTGGTTGCTTCACCCCAGCGTCTGGGCAAGATGGGGGCGGCTTTTTCCGTAACTTCAAAATTAGAAATCGGATCAAACAAGCCCAAAGAGCTTAGAAATTCACGCTGCTTTTCCTGCCCGATTTTAAGAGCGATTTGTGCAGAGCCAATGTTTGAAGAGTAGATAAGAATTTCTTGTAAGTCGAGCCAGCGATTCTCACCGCGATAATCTTTAATCGTATTGTAACGAAGCTTAATCGGCTTTGTCGCATCAAAACGGTCAGTCAGCTTTACATTTCCTTTTTCCAGCCCTAGAGCAGCGTTAAAAACTTTTAAGACAGACCCTGGTTCATACAACCCTTTTGTAGCAAAGTTAAACAAAGCGCGGTCAGAGACGTTATACATCCGATTCGGATCATAGTCCGGCAAAGAAATCATAGAAATAACTTCTGCACTATTCACATCCATAAGAATGGCAACACCCCCAAGCGCATTAAATTTTTCAATTCCTTCGGCCAGTCCTCTGCGAATGGTGTCTTGCAAACCGACATCAATTGTCAGCTTAAGCGGAATATCAGATTCTCTCAAACGTTTATCAAATTCTTTTTCCATGCCTGAGATGCCGAGATTGTCGATATTGGTTGTGCCGATAAGTTGAGCAAACAGATTTTTGTGCGGGTAGATTCGCTTTTCCCCATTTTCAAAATCAAGACCGGGAATGCCGAGATAGTTAATCTGATATTGTTGCGAAGGAGAAAGGTTACGCTTAATATAAACAAAGGAGCTTTTGCGGTTGAGTTTTTCCAAGATATCTTCATAGCGAATATCAGGCAGAATAGCCGCCAGTTTCTGAGCAGCTTTTTTAGGATTAATAATTTTAGAAGGAACGGCATAGAGATTAACCGTCGGCAAAGAAGTCGCGATAATTGTGCCGTTTCTATCAAGGATATCAGCGCGTTTAATCGGATTTTCGGGCAAGGCATAGAAACTATCATTATCCGCAACAATAGTTTCTTTAACACTGCCATAACCACTCAAACAAACAAAAAACAACCGCAGCGCAATAACCGAAAACACAAGCAAAAACATCAACATGGCAAAAATCATACGGTTTTTGCACATGGCAAGAGGATCACTCTCGCAAGAATATCTGCTAAAAGAAAAACTTTTATCTAGTTTAATTTCCTGCCCCGGAAGATAAAAGTTTTTGCGACTTTTGGAAAAGAAATTCCCTATCATAATAAGCTTCTGCCCCGCGATTATCGCTGAGCACGAGCCATTTTCTTCAGCCTGTTCTGCTCAGCCTTGTTAGAAATACTTTTTTGAGCGGCGATTCGGCGATTCGATTCGTCACTCTCATAATCAAATGGTAACGCAGAATAGTTAATAATTTGTTCAGCCTGAACCGGATTTAATGCAATATGTTTTGCAGCCAGCTCACGCAAGCGCTCCGGCGAGTTAAGGTGGCTCCACTCCGCATTAAGTACATGAATGGTTTTAACATCATCTTTAATGTTTTCGTTGATTTGAGCGAGTTCTTTCTCAAGGGATTGCACCTTATTTTTCATCACAAACATACCAAAACCAACAAGGCAGGTCAGGCAAAACCAAAGAGTTAAAGTGGCTGTTCTTGTGCTTGACATAGTGAAATCCTTTCAATCAAATCTTAATTGCAAAACGCAATTTTGCGGAGCGGGAACGAGGGTTAGAGGCAATTTCATCATCTTGAGGAAGAATGGCTTTGGAGCAAGAGGAGATTCTTGCAGCCGTTTCTGCCGCCACTTGCGGCATATAACGAGAAACAGCTTTGGGCTTTCCTAGGTTGTCATTAAAGAAAGACTTAACGATTCTATCTTCAAGAGAGTGGAAAGAAACAACAACAAGCCGCCCATTGGGGTTAAGGCAAGAGAGCGCGCCTTCAAGACCGGATTCAAGCTCACCGAGCTCATTATTAACGGCAATGCGGAGCGCTTGAAAGGTACGGGTGGCAGGGTCGATGGGGGAAGCTGGTGACTTTTTAACAACTGAATGGATTATGTCAACCAGCTCTGTGGTTGTGCTAATCTTTTTAGTTTTGCGAGCCGCGATGATTTTTGCGGCAATTTGGCGTGATTTACGCTCTTCGCCATATTTATAAATAATGTCGGCCAGCTCTTTTTCGGAAAGAGAATTAACAAGATCGGCAGCCGATGTGCCAGCGCAAGACATACGCATATCAAGCGGCGCTTCTTTAGAGAACGAAAAACCACGTTCTTTGTTGTCGAGCTGCATGGAAGAAACACCAATGTCAAAAACCGCACCATCAATTCCTTCGGAAACCAAATCGGCAAAATCACCAAACTGACCGGCTCTGAACTCAAAGCGATTTCCATAAATTGATTTCAATTCTTCGGCGCGAGCCTTAACATTTGGGTCGCGGTCAAGTGCAATAACTTTGCAGTCTGCTGCTTCAAGAATGGCTTGGGTGTAACCGCCGTTGCCAAAAGTTGCATCAACATAAACTTTTCCGTCAGCGGGAGCCAAATGCTCCAAAACTTCACGAAGCATAACCGGAATATGTTTCTGAGTGCCAGACATTATTCTGCACCTCCTTCCGGTTTTACTGAAAGCTGCGGGCGTTTCTTCAAGACTTCGGCACGAATACGCGCTTCTTCTTTTTCCCAGTTTTGCGGATTCCAAATCTGAAACTTGCGGCCTTTACCGACAAAGACAGCCGCATCGGTGATTTGCGCATGCTTCAAAAGCTTTTCTGACAAGACGATACGTCCGGTCGAATCAAACGGAAAACGCTTTGCATCACCAAAAATAAGATTTGTTAAATCATCTTGTTCTTGGGAGAAAAAGTCCATGGAACTTTCAATGTCAGTAGCAAGTTTATCCAAGAGTTCTTCGGTACAACCTTCAATGCATGGAGCGCTAAGGCTGCGATAGCAAACAATTTCCGTTGATAAATCTTTAAGAATTGCGCGGTAGTCTGAGGGAAGGGAGACGCGCCCTTTGGCGTCAACCTTATTTATTATTGTATCTAAGAAGAGAAAAGATTTTCTCACAATAGCCCCTCTAAAAATAACTGCCCTCTGACTTATGGTATATCATGGGATTTTATGGGAATCAATGGGAATTTTTAGGATTTTGTTAACTGTTCTTCTTTTGTTCGAGAAAAAAATAATATGTTGTACCTAAAACCTTGCTGGATAAGGGTTTGCAAAGGGTGTAGAAAATCAAAAAAGAACAAATTTTTTTAATATTTTTTTTAATACTTGGTGATAACTGATAAGCCATAAGCGCGAATCGGAAAAAAACCGACGCGCTTTATTGTTTTTTTAGCGTGGGCAAGAGTGATAAACCACTTGCAAAATAAAGGCAAAGAGTATAAGCTTTGCAAACAGGTAGCCGGATAGCTGCGCCGCAAGACTTGTTCAAACGGTGAGGAAAGTCCGGGCTTCACGGAAACGGGGTACCAGATAACGTCTGGCTGGAGCAATCCAAGTGACAGTGCCGCAGAAAATTACCGCTTGAAAACAAGCGTTTTCGAGTAAGGTTGAAAAGGCGGGGTAAGAGCCCACCGCATGGGCAGCAATGTCCGTGGCAAGGTAAACCATGCCTGAAGCAAGACCAAATGAGGAGAGCATTTTTTCGGAAATGACTACACGGAGAGTTTCCGCTCCGCTCCAGAGGTAGGTCGCGATGAGCGAACAAGTGATTGTTCGCCAAGATGAATAGCTATCCCTTTGAGCGGATTCGCAAGAAGACAATCAAAGGACAGAACCCGGCTTATAGGCTGCCTGTTTTTTTATAAGAGCAAAGGAGATTAAATTTGCGCCAGCAAACACTCAAAAATAATGTCAGAATAGAAGGCGTCGGGCTTCATTCCGGTGTCCAAAGCATTTTGACCATCAAGCCGGCCGCCGAAAATAGCGGAATTATTTTTAAGCGGGTAGATTTACCTAATCAGCCGGAAATAAAAGCGCTTTATTCAAACGTGGTCGATACAAGAAATTGCACTTGCTTGGGAGATGTCAAAGGCGCGCTTGTTTCTACCATTGAACATATCATGTCGGCGCTTTATGTTTGCGGCATAGACAATGCTTTGATTGAAGTAAATAATACGGAAATCCCGATAATGGATGGCAGTGGCAAATGCTTTTATGAGGCTCTGAAAACGGCAGAACTTGTTGAGCAAAACGCGCTGCGCCGTTGCCTAAAAGTCTTAAAACCGCTAAAATTTACGGATGACAAAGGCAATGAAACATCTCTTGAACCGGCAGAAGACTTAGAAATTTGTATGGAAATCGACTTTCCTTCAAAAATCGTCGGTCACCAAATTTTCGATTCTAAAATAACACCGGCTGTTTATGAAAAAGAAATTGCCCCAAGCCGCACTTTTTGTGAAAAATATCAAATAGATTACCTTCGTTCATTGGGCTTGATAAAAGGCGGAAGCTTAGATAATGCCGTTGTCTTGGATGGCGAAACGATTTTGAATCCCGAGGGCTTTCGCGTCAAAGACGAATGCGTTAAACACAAAGCTTTAGACGCCGTCGGCGATTTATACACCTCAGGTTATCGCATAAAAGGAAAATTCACGGGTAAAAAGAGCGGACATTTCCACAATAACGAACTTTTGAAAAAACTTTTTGCAGATAGCACAAACTATACATTGGAGTAAAAAACAGATGAAAAAGACGTCACTTTTGTTTTGCGTGTTAATGGCTCTGGCCGGTGTAAACGGTTGCGCCTCCACTGCCGATGAAGAAACTCCGTTGACGGCGGAAGAACAATATAATCAAGCCTATAAAGAAATGGAAGAAACGTCATATAAAACGGCAGCCAAAAGCTTTGAAAAAGTTGAATTAGAGCACCCTTATTCCAAATGGGCGGTCAAGGCCAAAATCATGGGAGCTTATTCTTTTTACAAAGCCAAAGAATATGATGATGCCATCATGGCGCTGGACAGATTTATCAAGTTTCATCCCGGAAACAAAGACATCGCCTATGCTTATTACTTAAAAGCCTTGTGCTATTATGACCAAATCGAAAGTCCGGAAAATGATCAGGGCAATACCTCAAAAGCATTAGCCGCTTTGGAACAAGTTGTCTTGCGCTTTCCAAACAGCGAATACGCCAAAGACGCTGAACAAAAAATAATTCTGGCCAAGGACAGATTAGCCGGACAAGAAATGGTTATCGGCCGCTATTATTTGTCACAAAAAAATTATCTGTCGGCGCTGAACCGTTTTTCAGCTGTGGTTAATAATTATCAAACCACAACCCAGATTGAAGAAGCTTTGTATCGTCAGGTCGAAATTTATAAAATCCTTGGCTTAAGCAAAGAGGCTCAAACCGCTGCCCGTGTCCTGAAGTATAATTATCCCCAAAGCCCATGGACACAAAAGGCTGAAAGCCTGATGGCTGCATAATAAACAAACGAGAACAGAGATGTTAAGCGCTCTTTCGATAAGAAATGTTGTTTTGATTGACAAGCTGGACTTGGATTTCAAGTCCGGCTTAAGTGTGCTGACCGGAGAAACCGGCGCCGGTAAGTCAATCTTGCTTGATTCTCTGGGCTTGATTTTGGGTGGTCGCGCCGAAACCGGATTAATTCGGCAGGGTACTGATAAATTAAGCGTCACCGCCACTTTTGAGATTGGCGCGGAGAATAAAGGACTGAACACCCTGTTTGAAGAATATGATTTAGATTCGCCCGAAGACGGCACGCTTGAAATAAAGCGCAGCCTCACCAAAGAGGGCAAGGGCAAAATCTTTCTGAATGACCAGCCGATAAGCGCTAAGGTTTTAAAAGAGATCGGCAGCTTTTTGGTGGAAGTCCACGGTCAATATGATAATCAGGGCTTGCTTAATCCGGCTAATCATGGCGATATTTTAGATTCGTTCGGCGGTTATGAAAAGGAGTTGAAAGCTTATAAAGAAAGTTTTTGCGAATATAAACGGATTAAGAAAAAACGCGAAGATACTGAAAACAGCATAAATCAAGCCAAGGCAGAGGAAGAGGAACTTCGCCATTGGGTTAAGGAGCTTGAGGAGATAAAGCCGCACAAAGGCGAGGAAGAAGAGCTAAGCCAAAAACGCTTGGAATTAATGAACGCCGAAAAAATCATTGAAAGCTTAAATCTGGCTTATGGCGCCCTGAATGGTGAACAAGATATTATCTCGGCTCTCCGCCGCGCTCAGTCAGCAATTGAACGGGCCGATAGAATTGTCTCCGGCAAATACGAGGGGATAAATTCGCTCCTTGAACAAACCATGATTAATGCTGAAGAAGCGATTGGTGAAATCGAAGACGCCAGCCGCAATGTCAGCTTGAATCAAAGCGAACAAGAAGGGATTGAGGAACGGTTGTATAAGCTGCGCGGTTTAGCTCGCAAGCACCAGTGCTCAACGGATGAACTTGAAGACAAGCTGAGCGAAATGCGCCAAAAGCTTGAACAAATCGAGCATGGAGAAGAGGGGCTTGATAATCTAAAAAAACAAGAATCCGAACAGAAAAAGCTCTGCGCCCAAACGGCAGAAGAATTAAGCAAGGCGCGCAAAACCGCTGCGCAAAAATTAGACTCACTGGTCATGAAAGAATTAGCCCCGCTTAAAATGGAAAAAGCCAAATTTGAAACTAAGATAGAAACGCTGGGCGAAGATAACTGGACGGAGAAGGGACAAGATAAAGTTTATTTCACGGTGTCAACCAACCCAAACTCACCGCAAGGCCCGTTGAATAAAATTGCCTCTGGCGGTGAACTGGCACGTTTTATGCTGGCCTTAAAAGTAAATTTAGCCCAAGGCAGTGAAATCGGCACCATGATATTTGATGAAGTAGACGCCGGCGTCGGCGGTGCAACGGCGCGCGCGGTTGGAGAACGCTTGGCAAGATTAGGAAAAACGGTTCAGGTCTTGGTCGTAACCCATTCGCCCCAAGTCGCCGCCTGCGGCAATCAGCACTATAAAGTCTGGAAAGAAACGCAGGATAATATCACCACCACCAGCGTTAAAGAGCTATCAACAACCGAAAGACAGGAAGAAGTCGCGCGGATGTTGGCCGGCGAACACGTTACCGATGAAGCCCGCGCCGCCGCCAAAGTCCTAATGAGTGCATAAAAAAAACAGGCTGCATGAAAATACAACCTGTTAATAAAATCAGCGGATTTAAATTATTTCTTGAAAAAAAAAGATTCAGTGGTAAATTACATTCGGATTAACAATGCCTGTGCGGGGTAGTCCGCATATAACTTTTTTTAGTAAAGGAAGGAAAATAATATGGCAATTCGCGTTGGTATCAACGGCTTTGGTCGTATCGGCCGCTTAGTTTTTCGTGCCGCTCAAGAAAATAATGATATCGAAATCGTCGGCATTAACGACCTTATTGATGTTGAATATATGGCATATATGCTGCGCTATGATTCTATGCATGGCCAGTTCAAAGGTTCTGTCGAAGTAAAAGACGGCAAGCTTGTTGTTAACGGCAAAGCTATCCGCGTTACTGCTGAAAAGAATCCGGCAGACCTCAAATGGGGTGAAATCGGAGCAGAATATGTTGTTGAATCAACAGGTTTGTTCCTGACTAAAGAAAAGGCTCAGGGCCACATTGATGCCGGTGCAAAATATGTTGTAATGTCAGCTCCTTCAAAAGATGACACTCCGATGTTTGTTTGCGGTGTTAACACCGATTCTTATGTTAAAGGCACCCAGTTTGTATCAAACGCTTCTTGCACCACAAACTGCTTGGCTCCTATTGCAAAAGTTTTGAATGACAAATTCGGTATTACCGATGGTTTGATGACCACTGTTCACTCAACCACTGCTACTCAGAAAACCGTCGACGGCCCGTCTGTAAAAGACTGGAGAGGTGGTCGTGCAGCTTCTGGCAATATCATTCCGTCTTCAACCGGTGCTGCAAAGGCTGTTGGTAAGGTTATTCCGTCTTTGAACGGCAAATTGACCGGTATGTCATTCCGCGTTCCGACTTTGGATGTTTCTGTTGTTGACTTGACCGCTAACCTGGCCAAACCGGCAACTTATGAAGAAATCTGCAAAGCCATGAAAGAAGCTTCTGAAGGCGAATTGAAAGGTATTTTGGGTTACACCGAAGATGCCGTTGTATCTTCTGACTTCTTGGGCGATCCTCGCACATCAATCTTTGATGCTAAGGCTGGTATTCAGTTGACTCCGACTTTTGTTAAGGTTGTTAGCTGGTACGATAACGAATGGGGTTATTCTAACAAGGTATTAGACCTCATCCGCCACATGGCTAAAGTAAACGGATAATTTCGTTTTTTCCCGCCGCATAAGGATTCTTAAGCTCTGTTTTTTTAGGAGCAGAATCCGCGGCGGGTAATTTTTTTATCGAGATAGAAGGAAAACACAATGGAATATAAAACAATAGAAGATTTAGGTAACCTGCAGGGCAAAGTTGTTATGTTGCGTGCAGATTTGAACGTTCCTATGGATGAAAATTTTCATGTTACCAACGATGCGCGCATTGTTCGTACGGTTCCAACTATTAAATTGCTGAAAAGCAAAGGCGCAAAAGTTGTTGTCGTATCTCACTTTGGTCGTCCGGAAGGCAAAGGCGATATTAAGAACTCTTTGAGCCACATTGTTAAAGATTTAGAAAAAGCAGCCGGCTATAAAGTTGTCTTTGTAGATGATTGTATTGGTGAAAAAGTTGACGCAGCTGTTAAATCTTTGCGTGATGATGAGATTTTGCTCTTGGAAAATCTGCGTTATTATAATGAAGAAAAGAAGGGCGATGAAGCTTTTGCCGCAGAGTTGGTAAAACCGGTTGATGTTTATGTTTCAGATGCTTTTTCAACCGCTCACCGCGCACATGCCTCTATGGTAGCCGCCGCAAAATTGCGTCCGGCAGCAATGGGCTTGCTGATGGCTGAAGAAGTTAATGCTTTGTCAAAAGGTTTGAACGATCCGAAACGTCCGTTGATGGCAATTGTCGGTGGTTCAAAAGTTTCTACCAAGCTTGACTTGTTGAACAATCTGGTTAAAAAGGTTGATAAGCTGGTTATCTCCGGCGGTATGGCTCACACCTTTATGAAAGCCAGTGGTATTGATACGGTTAATGAAGCAAACTCTTTGGTTCAAATGGATATGATTGAAACCGCTAAAGAAATTATGAAAACCGCAAAAGCCAACAACTGCGAGATTATCTTGCCATCAGATGTTGTTGTTTCAAAAGAATTCAAGGCCGATGCTGAGCACAAGACTGTTAGCTTAGAGCATATTCCGGCTGAGGGTTGGATTTTGATGGATGTTGGTGAAAAGACCATCGAAGCTATCAATCAAAAGCTCGAAGAATGCAAAACTTTGGTTTGGAACGGACCTTTGGGTGTATTTGAGCTCAAGCCGTTTGATAATGCAACCAACAAAGTTGCAGAAAAAGCCGCTATATTGACTGCTGAAGGCCGCTTAATGACCGTTGCCGGTGGTGGTGATACTGTTTCAGCTATGGAAAACGCCGGTGTTGCCGACAAGTTTTCTTATGTTTCAACCGCCGGTGGCGCTTTCCTCGAATGGATGGAAGGCAAAGAGCTCCCAGGTGTTGTTGTTCTTAAAAAATAAGAAAAATAAAAACAAAAAACAGGCTTCCCTCGGGAGGCTTGTTTTTTTTGTCAAAAAGTGATTGTTTTTTTCGAAAAATATGTTACAATAAAAACAATTAAATAGAACGGAGCAAAAAGATGGCACAAGATAAAACAGATAATCTGACAATTACCTTTGATGATTTTGAAAAAATAAATGACAACACACGCTTAAAATCAGATTTATCTCCGGCTGATATAAAAAAGAAACTTGAGAAAGAAGCTCAAGAAGCCGCTGCTATAATTGAAAAAAATAATATTGAAGCTCAAAGACTTTCCGAAGAGCTAAAATCTTCTCCTGAAAAAAAATCTGAGATTATTGAGAAATTATCTGCCATCAAAAAGAATAACGCTCTCTTAAGCACCAAAATAAAAAACAAGAATAATGCTTTTGAAAAAAATCCGGACGCTTATACAAATCTCTATAACCTAAAAGAAAGAATGTCCGCCAGTCAAGAAGACGATAAGATTAAAATGACGATTGATAAAAATAACGAGCTTATGCTTGTTGTTGATAAAATGCAGCCATCGCCATTTTCTTTTATTATAAAAGATGGAAAATTAACTTTTACAAACAATGATATAAGCAAAGATCAGGTCAAAGAGTTGATAAACAGCTTAGAATTAGCAGGCATAAAAAATTTCAAACTTCCAGATGAGATTGATGCTAAGTTAAAAGAAACGATTTCAACCGCTCAGCAAGAAATAAAGGCTGAAGAAGCCAAAAATGCGAAGCAAATCTCAGTCCCACAAAATATTATTTCTCCGGAATATGTTTTAGATAATCAAGAGGTTTCACCGCTGCCGACACTTCCTGAAATGAGTATATCTACACAGCAACCAGCTCAAAATACGACAGCACCTGCTCAAAAAACAAAAATAAGTTATGCAGAGGCTTGTCGTCGCATGAGAGAAGATATTTTGACTACCGGTATGGCTAAAAAAAGCGGTTTAAGCTTTTTTGAAAAAGAAGTTGATGGTTGGAATGTCTGGGTCGTTTTTGATAATGAAAATCCAAATAATATGGATCAAGATGGCACAATTGATGATAAAGGAAATATAAAGGTAAGCCACAGCGGTGTATTTTACCTCAGAGATGATGGCAATGGAGGCTATGAAGGTGGTTATTCTATGCCAGGGAACAAAAAGGTTGATGATAATACGGCAGATCGTCTGGTCGGCTTGATGAAAGCCGGTGGTTATACTCATATAAAATTTTCAGGACTGTCAGATGCTGACAAAGGTGCATTCCGCTCAATGTGTGCAATATATGGTGTTATTCCTGTAGGAATAGGTTTTAATGAACATCATGCCGCAGATATGGTAAGAAAGGCAGAAGAAAAATTATCAGACGCAGATGCTCAGCTGTTCAAATGGCGTTTGGCTCAACAAATGAGAAAAAATGCCGAAGGTGGAGATAAAGGTGCTGATATTTCTAAACATCGTACCTATGGTTATATTAAAGAGCTTGAAGGCAATTATAACTTCAAACCATTCCGCAATGCCTATGATGACAGCCTAAAGCCATTAATGGAAAAAGAAATCCGTGGCGGAAAAGCTGAAAATGTTATCGGTGCAGCTAATACCATTTCCCGCATATTTGATGCTTATCGTGGTGGCGAGGTTGATGATTCAGAGGTCAGAATGGACTATGTTATGAACCCAAAGAACAATTTCTTCAGTGATGAAGAAGTTTCTGCCATTAAAGCCAAATTTGCAGAACAAGGACTGGAGTTTAAACCCGAAACACAGATGAGAAATCTTTCAACAGCTCAATTAACTGCTATTTATGAGGCTCTGTTGCCAAAAGAAATTAAAAAGGCAGGAGAGGCTGTTAGGGAAGAAATTTCAAGTCCGGATATGACAACCAAGGAACGAAAAGATACGGTAAATGACTTTGTCAGCAAAGCCTATAGCTCAATTCAAAATATCAGTGGTGATTTGGATGCCAAGGGGGTTAAAGGAACGCGTGTTCCGAACAGACAAGGCAAGTGCCAGCTAAGTTCAGAGTACTGGCCGCAAAAAACAGCACAAAACAATGATAATGAAAAAGACAATAATTCTGAAAATAACAACGGCAGAACGCCGCGCCCCAGCAGACCAGCAAGAGGTGGGCGTTAATCAGAACGAATTCCTCTTTTTCAAAATTTGCTCAATCCGCTTTTCGATATCGCTAAGTTTGTTCTGCAATGCCGAAGGCGGATTTTGCTTTTGGGCTTCACTGACCTGCTTTTGAGCCGTTTCAACTTCTCCGATAAAAAGACTAAACTCGGCAGAAGCATAATTAGCATAAGCCATATTGTCTTGCATACCATAAGCCTGTGCCAACATCAGCCAAGCATAGGCGTTTTTGCTCTTAACCAAAGACTTGTTAAGCAATGAGATAATAGTTTCAATCTCTTTGGGAGAGGGGGAATCTTCAAGCATGGCTTGTGCCAGATTGAGCTGAAAAGCTGCCGAATTAGGCAAGAGGTCATAAGCTTTTTGATAAGCAAGACGCGCATTATGAATCTGCCCGCTTTCAAAATAAATTTGCCCTTTCAGCTCCCAGAAAAAAGGATTGTTCGGTTCTTTTTCAATTAATGTGTTAATATCACGAATTGCCGCCTCAATTTTAAATTCTCGAAGATTTAAAATAGCATGAGCATAAATCGCCGGCATGGAATTGTTGTTCGCCGGATAAAGCTGCTTTGCCGCTTCGGTTTTATATAAAAAAGCAATAAGCTTAGCTTTTATCATCTCAAAGCGGTGAGAAAGCGTTTGATTGGGAGAAAAAGGAGATTTTTTTGCCGCTTCGGTCAAAAAAGCCACACGTTCTGATGTAATCGGATGCGTCCGAAAATAGGGCGTTTCTTCGATTCCGCTAAGCATGTTTTGCTGCTGAATTTTTTTCATAAAACCAAGTAAACCTTCGGGAGATTTCTTGAGTTTTGTTAAAATAGATAAAGCCGCTTCATCGGCACTACGCTCTTCTTGCATTTGATAGCGCGTTATGTTGTGCAATGCAGAAGTCTGAGAGCCCAGAACCACAGCCATTCCGACATCGGCTCGACCACTGACAGCACCGGCAATACCGGCAGCAATTAGCGAAACCATGCTCACATTTTGCAGCTGCTTGCTTTTAATTTTAAGGCGTAAAATATGCCCGCCTTGAATATGCCCGGCTTCGTGAGCCAACACACCTTCAAGCTGATTATAATTATCTGCAGAAACAAGAGTTCCTGTATGAACAAACATATTATTTCCGTCTCCCACAAAAGCATTAAGAGACGGATCTTGAACAATAAAAACCTTGTCGCGATTAAAGGGAATATTTTCTGTTTGATAAATAGGGCGCAAAATATCAGCTAAAAAAAGCTCAGTCTCTTCATCAGAAATCAGACGAAGGGTCTGAGCCTGTACAACCGAGCTCAAAAAGAGGCTTGATATAAAACACAATGTAATAAACAGCCTCTTTTTGAGAAAGGAGATTTTATTTAGCTTATAAGCTTGCGCCACCATGTTGATTTTTTACCTTCGTCTTTAGCATCATCACCAGCTTCAACGGAAGAACTTTCGTGGCTGTTATAAAGAATAACGGGCTCCGACGATTCGTTTACCTCCGAAGCTCCATTTTCAGAAGCCTCGTCATTAAAAGAACGACGTCCGCGATTCCGACGACGATCTCTTCTGTCAAAGCGATTTCTGCGATCACGTTTGCCACGCCCCTTACGGAAAGATTCATTTTCCTCTGTCTGCAGTGCGTTGTCAGCCTCTGCTGCCTCAGAAACGTCATTAATTTCATTAGTATCGGTTTCTTCCTGAGCCGCATCTTGTGCTTCAGAATAAATATCATCAAAACCTTTAACCGTTTCAGCTGCAGGACGTTCATCTTTAGCAGACTGCTTAGGCGTTTTAATCCGTTCTATTCTAAAGTCCTCAACGCACTTCATGGCATTATCCGCGCTGATAAAAATATTCAAATTATAGCGCTTTTCAAGGGCAATGAGAGCATCACGTTTTTGGTTAAGAATATAGATTGCCACATCAGCCGGTACAAAAACATTAAGACCTGTCGCACGGCTCTTAATTCCTTCTTCTTCAATTGCTCTCAAGATAAGTGTGCAGCTAGATTCAATCGTGCGAACAAGACCTTTTCCGTGGCAGAACGGACAGACTTTATAATTGCTTTCAAAGAATGAAGAATGCATTCTCTGACGAGAAATTTCGAGCAAACCAAAGCAGCTCATTTTAGCAATCTGCACGCGAGAACGGTCATCTTTCATAGCTTCTTTCATACGCTTTTCGATTGCCAGATTGTTTTTGGGGTCTTCCATATCAATAAAGTCAACAACAATCAGACCAGCCAAATCACGCATACGGAGTTGACGAGCAATCTCATCTGCTGCCTCAAGATTGGTTTTGAGGGCTGTCTCTTCAAGGTCTTTTTCTTTTGTTGCTCGACCGGAGTTCACATCAATAGAAACCAGAGCTTCGGTTGGATTAATAACAAGATAACCGCCGGATTCGAGTTGAACATTGGTATCATGAAGCTTGTCCAGCTGAGATTCTACCTGAAAACGCTGGAATAAAGGCAAGTCATTTTTGCGGTTGCTTTTAATTTTGCGCATATTTTGCGGCGCCAGCATTTTAATAAAATCACGAGCCGTACGATAAGCATTATCCCCGTCAACAATAACTTCTGCCATGTCACGAGTAAACATATCACGCAAAGCACGCTTAATCAAATTTCCTTCTTCGTGGATGAGGATAGGCGCTTTTGACTTTAATGCCGCAACACGAATGTTATTCCATGTACGAATAAGATAGTTATAGTCGCGCACAATATCTGCTTTTGATTTTTCTTCACCGGCGGTACGAACAATCATAGACATATCCATGGTCAAAGGCAGCTCTTTAACAATGTCTTTCAAACGTTTACGGTCAGTAGCATTTGTAATTTTGCGTGAGACACCGCCGCTTTTAATTCTGTTCGGCATCAAAACGCAATAACGTCCGGCCAAAGAAATATAAGTGGTTAGGGCCGCACCTTTATTGCCGCGCTCTTCTTTAACCACTTGAACCAACAAAATCTGTCCTTCTTTGATAACATCTTGAATGGTGCTTCTGTGATAAAGTTTTCTGACTTTAAGCAGCTTGCGCTGGAGCTCAAAGTCAACTTCCATATCGTCATCATCATCGTCATCATCAGCCACCTCGGCAGAAGCATCGGTTGAATCGGCAATGCTTTTGTTTACCCTTTCGTCTTTTTGAGAATCATTGCAAGGAGCAGTGTCAATCTGATTGGTGACAACTTCATCGTTATCTTCATGATCTGCTTCACCTGAAACGGATTCGTCCCCGTCTGCAGCATCTTTGCTCAAAACTTTGAGCTCTTCTTTAGGGGCAGAAAATTTTCTGCGGCGAAAACGTTTTTTGCCATGATGAGGATGCTTTGATTTATTTTCACCATCGCTATTTTCAGTAGTTGCGATAGCCTCGGTGGACGCATCTTCAGATTCTGCAATCTCGGTATTTTCTGAAGCTGTGTCATTAGAAGCAATTTCTTCTGCGTTGACATGATTATCAGCGGCTTCAGCAGAAATTGTCTCATTTTCGAAAGAAACTTCTTCAACCTCAATCGGGGTTTGAACCTCAAGAGAAACTTGATTCTCCATTTCGGGAACAACGCTTTCGACAGACATAGAAACTTCTTCCGAAGCAGCCACCTCTTCACCGGCGGCATTTTTTTCTGCCTGAGCAGCGGCAGCAGCAGCTTCAGCCTCAGCCTTAAGGCGCTCTTCGCGACGACGCGCTTTTTCGGCGCGGATTTTCTCTCTCTCAGCTTCTTTATCTTTAAGATATTGTCTTTTTGCTTCGATAATATCATCAACTTCTTTATCGACTTCTGCAATAATCTCATCAGAGATATTATAATAATCGGGATGAATTTCTCCAAAAGCCAAAAATCCGTGACGATTCCCACCATAATCAACAAAAGCAGCCTGAAGCGAAGGCTCAATTCTCATAACTTTTGCGAGATAAATATTTCCTTTGATTTGTTTGCGATTAGTTGATTCGAACTCAACATCTTCAATTTTGTTTCCGTCAACGACGACCACTCTTGTTTCTTCGGGTTGGGTATCGTCGATGAGCATTCTTTTAACCATAATAAACTCCCAATAAAACAGCACGCGCAAAGGCGGCAGATTATAAACACTGAGGGCAGGCCAAAAAAAGAATTGATAAAACACACGTCGTCCATAGCGCCATAAGCATAAAAAACGACAATAGCGAAGGAATCTCCGCAAAAAAACCCAGTTCTGCTACCAAAACAAAACAGAGGCTACCAAAAATCTTTTTTTTCCGAACAGCGCTGAATTATTCTTGCTTATTTATGTCGCTTTCGGAGCAAACCCTATAAAAAACTTTTCACATTGTTATGATTGTTTTCAAAAAGCATAGAGGCGTCAAAAACATTTGAAACTATACACAAAGAAGAACGCCGAGTAACACAAAGAAAACTCATAACAAACAACAGAATATACGAATTGTTTAAAAAAACAACAAATTTTTGCAAAAAAGCAATATATTTTTTATTAACGCAATGGTAAGAACTATGAGATAGAATAAAAAGAAGAAAATGGCAGAGAATGATGATTGAAAAATTAAAACATATGGGAATAATTGGCGGAAAGTGGCTAAAAACCATTTTGCCGTTATTTTTGCTTATGTTTGCCTTGCTGCTCAGTCATTCAGCCAAAGCAGATGAAATCAGCTCATTGAGAATAGGTCAAGGTGTCGGAACAGTCCGCATAGTCCTAGATTCGGACAGCAAATTTGAATATAAGGCCTTTTTACTGGGCACACCATCAAGATTGGTTATTGACACTTATGGGATAGATATCAATCCGGATATAGAACATCAAATCACCAAAAATAATTTAATCAAGTCAGGGCGCATCGGCACCATAGAAAGTGATGGCCGTCGCATAGTGTTTGATTTAGCCAAGCCTGCCGTCATTAAAAAGGCTTTTATGCTTGCACCGCAAAGCAATTTTGGCTGGCGATTTGTGATTGATGTGGAGTTGGTTTCGCAAAGAGAGTTTAATTCAAAAATCGGCACCAGCCATGCTTATACCAGCCAGGATAATCCCAAAAGCTATGCCGAAAGAAAAACACAAAAAAGCAGTGAGCCCAAAAACAGCGAAAGCACCAAAAAAGTGATTGTGCTTGATCCTGGGCACGGCGGCAAAGACCCCGGAGCAATCGGCTATTCGGGCATGTATGAAAAAAACATTACGCTGGCCATGGGCAAAGAGCTTAAAACCATGCTTGATAAAACCGGAAAATATAAGGTTTACCTAACCCGCAGCACCGACAAATTTATTCCTTTGCGCGACAGAGTAAAAATCGCCAGAAAATATAAGGCAGATTTGTTTATTTCTCTGCATGCTGATAGTACCAAAAATCGTAGCGCCAAAGGTCTATCGGTTTATACCTTGTCCGAAACCGCATCAGATAAAGAAGCTGCAGCTTTGGCTGAACGCGAAAATAAAGCCGATGTTATTGCCGGTCTTAACCTAGTGGAGCATTCAAAAGAAGTGTCTGATATTTTAATAAATCTGGCACAAAGAGAAACAATGAACCGCTCATCAGAATTTGCAACTTTTATGGTGCAGGAAATGAGAGACGAAGCAAAGCTTGTAAATGATACCCATCGTTTTGCCGGCTTTGCGGTGTTAAAAGCCCCCGATGTTCCGTCTGTTTTGCTCGAAATGGGGTATTTGTCAAACCGCGTTGAAGAGAGGTTGCTCAAACAACAAAGTTATCGCAAAAAGCTTGCCGCTGCCACCACTAGAGCTATAAACCGCTATTTTGAAAATATGAAACACGCTTCATTATTCTAAGTATAATGAAACTTTCTAAAAGTAAATATTTCCCAGTACATTAGAACTAAATAAATTATAGATTACGCTAGTTCTTGACGGAGTTTAATAACCACCTTTCTAATTAGGCTCAAGTAAGCCTCGGGTAAGAAATAAATAAAAAAAACTGCGGAGTATTTTCTCCGCAGTTTCAAATAAAAGCCCAACAAAATTAAGCAGATTGTTTAACTTTTTCGTTTTTTGCTTCGCGTGCAACTTTTTTGGTCTGCTTGCGACTTTCAGCCGTGTGCCAAATATATTTGTCATATTCAAGCACAGCACGATCTGAAGAAAACTTGCCGATATTAGCCACATTAGCGATAGCTTTTTTAGCCCATTTTTCTTTGTCTTGAAAATCATCGGCAGCTTGTTTGATAGTTTTATCAAAGGCTTCCAAATCAGCCAAAACAAAGAAATAATCGCGATTGAGTAGCTCTTCAAAAATAGGCTTAAACAGCAATACATAATCTTTTTCACAGAACATATTTGAGTTCAATGAATTAAGAATACGTTTTACATAATCGCTGTTTTCGTATATTTCACGCGGATTATAAGAGCTGCGGTGCTTCTGAATTTCTTCAGCAGTCAATCCAAATAGATAGAAGTTTTCATCACCGACTTCTTCTCTGATTTCGATATTTGCACCATCAAGAGTTCCGACAGTCAAGGCTCCGTTAAGAGCAAACTTCATGTTTCCGGTACCGGAGGCTTCAAAGCCGGCGGTAGAAGTCTGCAAGCTGACATCGGCTGCAGGAATAATAACTTCAGCCAAAGAAACCTTATAATCCGGCACAAAAACAACCTTAAGCATGTCGTTAACTCTCGGGTCATTGTTGATCACATCAGCCACATTGTTAATCAGCTTGATGATGAGCTTTGCAAAGTTATAAGACGGAGCAGCCTTTCCTGCAAAAATATATGTTTTTGAGGTAGCAAACTTTTTATTGTCTTTAATGATAGCAAGATAATCACCAATAACTTGCAAAATTGTCATCAACTGACGTTTATATTCATGAATACGTTTTGCATGAACAATAAACATACTGTCAGGATCAATCAAAATACCTGATGTCTTTGAAATCACCTTAATTAAGCGCTTTTTATTTTCGCGTTTAACGCGAGAGAAATCCTCAACAAATTCTTTATCATTGATAAATTTGTTCAGTCCGGACAGTTCATCAAGATCAATAATCCAGCCTTCACCGATTTTATCGCTGATAAGGTCAGACAAAGCGGTGTTAGCATGCAACAGCCAACGACGAGGTGTAATACCGTTTGTGATATTGATAAACTTTTCTGGCCAAAGCTCATAAAAATCAGGAACAAGATTTGTTTTAATAAGCTCAGAGTGCAGTCTGGCAACACCATTGACCGAGAACGAACCGACGATAGAAAGATTTGCCATTCTGATAATTTGGCTGTCGCCATCACCGACCACGATTGAAAGGCGACCGAGCTTAGCATTATCTTCACCGAATTTAGAACGAGCAAAATCCATAAAGCGACGATTGATTTCATAAATAATCTGCAAGTGTCGCGGCAAAATTTTGCCAAGGATTCGTGTTGGCCAAGTTTCGAGAGCTTCTGGCAATAAAGTATGGTTTGTATAGGCAAAAACTTTAGTAACAATTTCCCAAGCAGTATCCCATTCTTGTCCATACACATCCATCAACAAGCGCATCATTTCCACAATAGCGAGAGCAGGGTGTGTATCATTCAGCTGAATACATACATGATCAGGCAATTTGTGGAAGTCGTTGCTTTTCTCCAAAAAGCGACGAATAATATCTTGCACGGCGCAAGAAACAAAGAAATATTGCTGAACAAGGCGCAAAGCTTTTCCCGATTCGATTGCATCAGACGGATAAAGCACACGTGAAATTGTTTCTGTTCCGATTTTATCCTTAACAGCTTCCATATAGCCACCTTCGTTAAAGATGTTAATGTCAAGCTCGTCATCGGTTTTTGCAGAGAATAGACGCAGATAGTTAACAGCCTTTCCCTTATATCCGACAATCGGAAAGTCATATGGAACACCGTAAACATGCTGAGTATTCATCCAAATAAAGGTGTCTTGACCGTTAGCATTTTTAATAACTTCCACATTTCCGTTAATAGGAATAGTAACCTTTCGGTCATTTCTTGCAAATTGCCAAGGAGAGTCTTCACCTTGCCAACTATCGGCTTGTTCAATTTGATATCCGTTTTCAAACTTTTGTTTAAACAAACCGAATTGATAGTTTATGCCATAACCAAATCCCGGAATGCCGAGAGAGGCCATAGAGTCCAGATAACAAGCAGCCAAGCGTCCTAAGCCACCGTTTCCAAGTGCCGGATCATATTCTGCATCAAAAATTTCTTGCAAAGAAATATCTGGAAATCCATCAATTTTAATATCTTTAAGAATATCAAACAAGCCAAGGTTATGCAGGTTGTTTTCCAGCGAGCGACCAATAAGATATTCAATAGAAAGATAATAAACTCTTTTAGCATTTTCCTGATTATAACGAGCAATGGTATCATACATTTTATCCATGGCAAACTCGCGCACAGCCAAAGCAATAGCCTCAAGAGCCTCTTCTTTATTAATTTCACAAGTTCTCTTTCCGATAAAATATTTGATATAATGCTCAATAGAAAGTTTCAAACGAGCCTTATCAATTTCGCTGATGATAGCGGTGGTATTATCTTTTTTCTTCACGAAAATTACTCCTGAAAAAGTTAAACCTACAAGATTATCCCAAGGATAAAGGAGAATTGTTTGAAATATAGTTAATATGGATTATTTTTATAACAAGGTGCAATTTGTTATTATTTTATTTAGAAATTTCATTGCATAATTCAACCAGTTTAATATATTGTATTAAGAAAAGATTTTAAATTTGAGGAAAAAAAGAAGTATGAAAAAGAGTTTTTTATCGGCACTGATGTTGGCAAGCATGTTGTCAGGCACAGCGCAGGCAGAAACAATTTTTGAGGCTATGGAGTCAGCCTATGAAAACAATCCAACCTTACAGTCACAAAGAGCATATCTGCGTTCAATAGATGAAAACGCCGCAATCGCCCGTTCTGGCTTTCGTCCGACAATCTCTTTGAACGGTGGCTACAATGACCTTAAAACAAATGATGATTTAGAAAATTCTACCAATGAAGGTCAAAACGGAACAACCATATCTGCCGATATTACGCAACCGATTTTTTCAGGATTCTCAACAGTAAATACCGTAAAGTCAACGGATAGTGCCATTCGTGCTGCTCAAAACAGCTTGATGAATGTTGAGCAAGAAACTTTGCTGAGCGCATCAACGGCATATTTTGATGTTATTCAAAACAAAGCAATTGTTGATTTGCAAAAAAACAACGAAAAACTTCTTAAAAAACGCCTTGATGAAACATTGGAACGCTTTAAGGTTGGTGAGGTAACCAGAACCGACGTCTCTCAAGCAAAAGCCAGATATTCAAGCGCGCAAGCTGACCGTATCGATTCGGAGGGCACTCTGGAGTCCTCAATTGCCGAATATGTCCGCATCATTGGTAATGAGCCAAAAGATTTAACCGAACCGGGAGATATAAACAAATACCTTCCGAAAGATTTTCGCTCAGCTTATGAATATGCAAAAGAGCACAATTATTCAATACAACAAGCACGTCATCAACTCGATTCTCAAACATATAATGTTGCCGCACAAACAGGCGCATTACTCCCTGTTGTAAATTTGACCGGTAGTGTTTCTAAAAACAATAGTGACCCTTATGGTTATGACGGTGAACACACAACAGATAATGTTGAGTGGGGCGTAAATATGTCTGTTCCTTTGTATGATGCCGGAGAAACCAGAGCAAAGATTCGCCAAAGCAAATACCAAAAATGGCAGGCTCAGGAAGAAGTTTTGGCCGCAGAAAGACAGGTTCGCTATGATATAAAAAATGCTTGGGAATTTATGGTCACGAATAAAGCCAGAATTTCTTCAATTAAAGATCAGGTCAAAGCTAATGAAGTCGCTCTTGATGGTGTTCAAAAAGAAGAAGCCCTTGGTAACCGTACGATTCTCGATGTGTTAAACGCTTATCAGGAACTTTTGAACTCAAATGTAGAAGAAGTAAAAGCCAAAAGAGACTACTATGTTTCTTCAATGCAGTTGCTGATGGCTATGGGCAAGCTGACAGCAAAAGATTTGGCTTTGAACGTCGAACTTTATGATGCTCAAAAATACTATGACGAAACCAAAGGCAAATGGTTGACGCTTTCAATCGATGATTAACCAAATTTAACGAGAGGACGCTATTATGGCAGAAAACGAAATCCCTCAAGATAATCCCTCAATGGAAGATATCTTGTCTTCCATAAAGGGGATATTGTCTGAAGATGAACAAGGCAGTCCCGCCGCTCTTGAACAAAATGATAAAAAAGAAGACGACGAAATTTTTGATTTGTCATCTTCTATGATTATCGACACCCCGTCAAAGCCAGAATCTCATAAGCCAGAAGACGACATAACCGCTGCTTTGGATGATGATCTTCCGGATATAAAGCTAGGAGAAGATGAGGATATAGATATTCCGGAAGAGCCTGTTTTTGCACCTCAGGTAAAGGTCGAAGAGGAAGATATTTCAATTTCTGCTGTGCCGCAAAACGAGCCGGAACCTGAAGCTAAAGAAGAGGCTATTTCTGAAGAACAGTTAGATAAACTCATTCAGTCAATAGATGACAATAATGTCGATTCTGTGCTTGAAAAAGAAATTCCCGAAGAAGCTCCTCTCGTTGAAGAAAAAGAGCTCGAAAAACCGGAAGACGTTTCTGATGCAATAATTGATAATTTTGCTCAGATGTTTTCTGAAAATAACAAAAAAGCAGAACCTGCGGCTGTTGCCGTTGCCCCGGCTCCTACTCAAATAGGCAATGGCGCGCAAACGGTAGAAGACTTAATCAAAGCCGTTATGGCCGAAAGCCTAAAACCGGCTATTGAACAAGCTTTAGCTTCGGTAGATAAAGACATCATGGAACTTGCCAAAGAACAAGTCTCAAAAGAGGCAAAAATTTGGGTTGATAAGAATTTGACCGAGGTTGTTGAATCTGTAATCCGCGAAGAAGTAAAACGAGTGATGGCAAAGGTTGGGTCTTAAAAGAAAGGCAACAGCCTGACCTGACCTTTTTAAAAATGCTCTCAATTCATCTGAAACTGAGAGCATTTTTGTGTTTACATGTTTAAAATTAAGTGTTAATAAACAATTAACTAAAAATTAGAGGAATAGAACAAAATGTTAGAAAAAAATTATACCCCTAAAGATTTTGAAGAAAAAATTTATGCGGATTGGGAAACTTCGGGCGACTTTAAGCCGGATATGCGTTCAAATAAAGACGCTTTTGCAATTGTTATTCCGCCGCCCAATGTTACCGGTATCCTGCACATGGGACATGCCTTGGATAATACCTTGCAGGATATTTTAATTCGCTATAACCGCATGCTTGGCAAAAAAGTTTTGTGGCAGCCGGGAACAGATCACGCCGGTATCGCAACTCAAATGGTTGTTGAAAGAAATCTGGCCAAGGAAGGAAAGACCAAGCATGATTTAGGGCGTGAAAAATTTATCGAAACAGTATGGAAGTGGAAAGAACACTCCGGCGGTACGATTACCAAACAGCTTCGCCGTTTGGGAGCATCTTGCGATTGGAGCCGTGAAAGATTTACCATGGACGAAGGCTTGTCTCGTGCCGTTCGCAAAATCTTTGTCAGCTTGTATAAAGATGGTCTGATTTTTAAGGCCAAAAAATTAGTAAACTGGGATCCGAAATTGGGAACAGCTGTTTCTGACTTGGAGGTTGTTCAAAAAGACACACTCGGAAAAATGTATTACTACCGCTATCCGATTGAAGGTAGCGACAGTGAATATATTACAATCGCTACCACCAGACCGGAAACCATGTTTGGTGATACGGCTGTTGCAATATCTAAGGATAACGAAAAGTTGAAACATTTAATCGGCAAAAATTGTATTATTCCGATAATCAATAAAGTTATCCCGATTATTGCTGATGAACATGCAGATCCTGAAAAAGGAACCGGTGCGGTTAAAATTACGCCGGCTCATGACTTCAATGACTTTGAAGTCGGCAAAAGACATAACCTCCCGTTGGTTAATATCTTAAATCCGGATGCAACCTTGAATGAAAACACCCCTTATGAAGGTATGACCACGCAGGAAGCCAGAGCTAAAACTATTGAAGAATTAACCAAGCTTGGGTTAATGGACAAGATTGAAGATCATCCGATGGTTATTCCTTACGGCGACCGCTCAGGCGTTGTCATTGAGCCTTTGATGACCGACCAGTGGTTCGTTGATGCGCCGACTTTGGCTAAAGAAGCTATGAGAGTTGTTGAAAACGGCGAAATGGAATTCGTTCCGAAGAGCTACGAAAAAACATACTTTGAGTGGATGAGAAACATTCAACCATGGTGTATTTCTCGCCAACTTTGGTGGGGCCACCAAATGCCGATATGGTACGGACCGGATGACACAATTTTCTGCGAAGAAAATGAGGAAGAAGCCCTTGCCGCCGCCGAAAAGCATTATGGCAAAAAAGTTGAACTTCGCCGTGAAACAGATGTTTTGGACACCTGGTTCTCTTCAGGCTTGTGGGCTTTTTCAACTTTGGGATGGCCGGATAAAACAGAGTATCTTGATACATTTTACCCGACATCAGTTTTGGTAACCGGCTTTGATATCATCTTTTTCTGGGTTGCTCGCATGATGATGATGAGCATGTACAAGATGAAACAAGTTCCATTCAAAAAATGTTATATCCATGGCTTGGTTCGTGATGAAAAAGGTCAAAAGATGTCAAAGTCAAAAGGCAACACGGTTGACCCGATGGCCACGATTGAAAAATATGGTGCCGATGCTTTGAGATTCTTCATGGCCGCGATGGAAACACAAGGACGTGATATTAACTTATCAGAAGCACGCATTGCCGGTTATCGTAATTTTGCAACCAAACTGTGGAATGCTGCTCGATTTGGTGAGATGAACGAATGCCGTTTGGACGCATCATATAATCCGAAAAATGCAAAATTAGCTGTAAATAAATGGATAATTGCCAAGGCTCAAGAAGCCAGCAAAGAAGTCACCGAAAATTTAAACAGTTTCCGTTTCTCTGACGCTGCAAATGCTGTTTACCAATTTGTTTGGGGCTCATTCTGCGATTGGTATATTGAGATGATAAAACCGATTCTCTATGGCGAAAATGAGGCGGATAAGGCCGAAACCAGAGCAACCTTTGCTTGGGTTTTGGATAGAATTCTGATTATTCTTCATCCGTTTATGCCGTTTATTACAACAGAGCTTTGGAACAATACGTCAGAAAGAAGCGTTAAGTTGATTCACGCAGCTTGGCCGGAAAATGAACAGATTGATGAACAAGCCATGAAAGAAATTGACTGGGCAATAGACCTGATTTCAGAGATTCGTTCGCTCCGTTCTGAAATGAACATTCCTGCCTCGGCGAAGTTGACGGTTTATCTGAAAGGCGCTGAAGAAAAGAGCAAACAGCATTTGTCTCAGCTCGATAAAATCATCTGCACTTTGGCAAGATTAGAGAGCATTGGCGCTTATGAAGGCGAGATAACACCGGATATGGTTCAGGGTGTTTTCAAAGAAAGCACATTGCTTTTACCGTTAAAAGGCGTTGTTGACTTTAAGGCAGAAAAAGAACGCCTTAAAAAAGAGCTGGATAACCTGAACAAATATTTGGAAGGTTATGAGCGTAAGTTGAGCAATCCAAGCTTTGTTGAAAGAGCTCCAGCTGCGGTTGTTGAAGAAGAACGCCGCCGCCAAAGCGAAGCTAAAGAAAATAAAGCTAAGGTAGAAGCCGCGCTTGAAAGAATAGCCAACTTCTAAAGCTGATAAAAAAAGATTAAAGCCGCCTATGAAAAAAAAGGCGGCTTTAATTGTAGGTGCGGATAAGTCTTATGAAACAGTTTATTCTTAAATAAAAAGGTATATAGTAAACAAAAGGATAAAAGGTTATCAAAAAGAAAAAGATGAATATAAGCCGCTTGATAGGGGGAATAATAGTCGGTTTAGCTTTCTCGGGCAGTGGAAATGCTCAAGAAGGCAGCGCTGTTTTATATTCTCCATCAATGGCCTCAGAGGCTGAAATAATAGCAAACGGCAAAATTGATGATAGCGTTTTGAGCTTTGATAATCTGGAGTTTGATGAAAACGGCGAGCTTCTTCCCTCAACAGCTAAAGCACAATCATCTCCGGCACAAACCAGTGATAAAAAAGGAAGCACTCCGGCATCTGCTCCTAAAATACAAGGAATAATTCCTCCGCCCAGCCCGATAAAAGGCGGCGAAAATCCAGACTTTACTGAAGCAGAAGTATCCGTAGAAAAAATAGAAGAAGGCACAAGCTTAACCGACGCCTTGAAAAACAAAGAGGACGAAATCCCCCAAGAAAACGCCTCAAAAGAAGAAGGAACCTGGATAAGCAAACTCAAACAACCGCTAAGTGCAATCAGTAACAGTATTGTTTCCGGAGAGGGCGCCAAAAGCACACTCGAAAATTTAATGACCGATTCTCAAGTCAATAAAGAACGTTCCAATGCATCAGTGTTTGATATATCTGGGATAATGCTGAGAATGTCTCCTCTTCAGGTTGATGACGCCATGAAAAAAAGAGGCTTTCAGAAAGTCAACCAAGAGTACGAAATACCCAATTTTATCCGTTGGCGCAACGAAGAAGCCTGCCGCAATAACGGTGTTGTCGGATATGAACGCCTTGAAAGTTGCGTTGTGGAAATGGCAAAGAAAAATAACTACCAATATATATACCTGACAAAATATGTAAAATATAAAACAAAAGAAGAAATTACGGTAAGATATACCAGTAATTTTACTAATAATAAAGTTTATCAGGTTATATATAAAAGTATGGCGGCCACACTGACCAGCAGTGGCGCAAAAGCCATCTATTTAAGAAACATAAAAGTGTATGATTTCTGGAAGCTCATAAACCGTAAATATGGTGCTCCGGACAATAAAGAAGAAGTCACTTGGGGACTAGGAAATAATAAACCCTATATGCGCGCCTCAACCGGATTTCTGCATCTTGAAGACCCGATGCTCAGAGAATTGGATTATACACGTATGTCGCGAGAAGATCAATTATTTATGAATACAAATTTATATAGTTTTTAAGAAGGAAAAAGAATGAACGCTCAGGCAACAGAAATAGCAGAAATAATAAGTACACGCATAAGCCATGATCTGATAGGAAATATCGGAGCAGTTGGTAATGCGGTAGAGTTGCTTGAAGAAGGGGATATGGACTTTCTTGATGATATAAAATCGATTCTAAAAATCAGTTCAGGGGTTTTAAATAGCCGCATGAAGTTTTTCAGAATGGCATTCGGTCTAGATAACAGCAATATAGAGGATGAAGAGCAAGTAAACAAGATCTCTCAGTTCTACATAAAAACCATCGGCAGCGGAGCTAATAACGGCATAAACTTGACAATGAATTTGACCGGAAAAAAATTATACCGAGAAGCGATGCTGACGGTTATGATACTTGTTGATACCATTATTCGCGGCGGCGAAATAACAATTTCTTGCGATTCAAACCAATTGGAGGCAAAGCTACGCTCAGAAAGAGAATTGTCTGCAGAAAAAATAGCAACAATACAAAAAATCTGGGAGAATATATATCCCGAAAATAAAGCCATATATGCAGCAGCAATATATCTTAACGAAAGGGTAAAAGCTCGAAGCTATAAAATAGCACAAAAAGAAACAGAAGGTTTTGAACTAAACATACAGATAAGGAACGAGCAATGAAAAAATGTATTATAGCTGACGACTCAAAAATAATATGTATGTTAATCTCAAAAATCATGGGAAATTTAGGGTACGAAATCCTTGAGGCCGAAGACGGCGAAGAAGTGGTCGAATTATGCGAAAGAGAAGAGCCAGATTTAATTATAATGGATACCAAGCTTCCTATATTGGATGGCCTTGATGCAATGTATAAAATAAGAGATATGCTCCGTATCAATCAGCCTAAAATAATATTTTGCTCTTCAGTAAATGATCCTGAAAGAATAAAAGAAGCCCTTGATGGCGGGGCCGATGATTATATAATGAAGCCGTTTGATGAAGAAATAATCGTCAGTAAATTAGAGATATTAAATTTAGTATAGGAGCAGCCGATGAAAAAAGACGATTTTGAATATCTTTTAGGATTGCTAAAACAGTATGCAGGCTGGGACTTGGGCGAAGATAAGTTTTTTATCTTAGATAGAAAAATATACAATTTTGTAAGAGAAAAAGACTATGCATCTGTAGAAGACTTAATCGCAGATTTACATCAAGGTCAAAAGCCTTTGCTTTGGCAGGTGATAGAGGCTCTCGCTTTATCAGATACATGCTTTTATCGTGATTATAAAGTATTTAATACTTTCGAAAGTCGCATACTTCCTCATCTAAGAGAGGCCAATCGCGGAAGCCGAAAGCTAAGGGTTTGGAGTCTTGGTTGTTCATCGGGACAAGAGACCTATTCCATCGCCATCTCTATAAAAAACAGAATGTTTGCAATAAGCGATTGGGACATTAAAATAATTGGAACAGATATTTCAACTCCGTCAATCGGAAAAGCGCAAAAAGGATTGTATAATCAGTTTGAAGTTCAAATGGGATTAAATGCGCGTACCATCATAGATAACTTCCACCAAGAAGGAGACCAGTGGCAGATAAATAACGAAATTAAAAATATGATAGAATTTCGCCGCTACAATTTGCTGGATAATGTTACCTTTACCGAGCCGTTTGATGTAATCTTCTGTCGCAATGTTTTAAGATTTTTCTCAAAAGACAAACAAGTAGAAATGTTAGAATCAATCTATCGTAATCAAGTGAATGGGGGATTTTTATATCTTGGTATGGGTGAAGAGCTAAATGGTCTTGATAAATATTATGATCATGTAAAAGGCATGAAATGCCTTTATCAGGCAAAACCGGAAATATCACTTCCTAAAGAGAAAAAGTTTGAGGCAAAGACAGAGGTTAATGCTCCTAAAATGCCAAAATTTGTACGCCCAGAAAACTTGACAACACTTTCATCCGGCATAATCCGTAAAGCTAATCTTGATAAATAAACTTAGTAGGGGCTCTGGAAAAATGGTTGGTTCTGCGACTTTTTCTGTGGATGATAAATAAAAATATTTGTCGTTGTAGGAATATTATAAGTTCTATTCCAATAGCCGCGGTTTTCCATACATTCACGATAATCACTGGGATCTATATTGGCATCATCGCGGAGAGAATTAACGATAATGGGTTGCGCTCCGGGATAGGGTATATATGAGGCCCAAATGCCTCGTTCGCTATGCCAATCCGCCCGAATATTAAGTTTTTCTTCTTCAGAAAAGAACCAGTTTCTCATATCCGGAATAATTTGAAAATATTCAGCTTTACGCAAACATTCAGAATGATCTCTGGCAAATTTTTCAACGCCGGTATTTTCTCTCTCCCAGTGATAAACAACTTGCCCTCTACCGGTCATCATCCAAGAGCATCCGGAAAGACAAAAAGAAACAAACGCAGAAGCAAGAACAAATTTTTTCATGATAATTTCACTCTAGAAGTCCAAATTAGCATAATGTTTTGATGGAAGAATTCCTTTAATATTATCTTTAAGAATATCCTTAAAGCTGGGCCGAGATTTTATTTTAGAATACCAAATTTTAGCATTTTTGTATCCTTCCCAAGGAATATCGCCCAAATAGTCAATAACAGAGAGCTGAGCAGCGGCAGCAATATCCGCCAAAGAGAAATCATCTCCTGCCAGATAATTTCTGCGTTCAGCCAACCAGTCAATATACTCAAGGTGGAAGGAAAGGTTTGATAACCCAATTTTCAGGAGTTTAGAATTAGGGGCTTGATTTTCCAAAAAGCGCTTATAAATTTTTTCAGCAACAATATTTTTATAAACTTCGGAATAGAACTTATCATCAAACCATTCGCAAAGTCTACGCACTTCGGCACGAGCCTGCGCCGTTTTAGGCAACAGAGGCACATCAGGACAAGCCTCTTCTAAAAACTCTGTAATAGCATAATTTCCAGCCACAACATTTCCGTCATAAACAAAAACGGGAAGAGATCCGGCCGGATTCAAATTAAGTAGTTGCTCGGAGGGCTGCCATGGTTGTTCTTCTCTGAGTACGAACAGCATTTTTTTCTCAGCAAGAATAATTCGCACTTTCCTTGAAAAAGGAGAAACCGGATGATGAACCAATAAAACCATAAAACCTCCCTCTAAAAAACTAAACAAAATTTTATCAGTAAGGAAAGATGAGGTCAATAGGATAAATAAAGTTATTTATCATTAATGAAGTCAGGTGCCACAACGCCAATATTTTTTTCTTCAATTTTATTAATATAATCTTGCAAGACAGAAATTAGTTTTTCCCTAGTAGCAGGATCTGAAGAGATTTTTGTTAACCCTCGTTTTAGCATTTCTCTATATCGAGAAGCTTTAGAAATCCCAATAAAAACAGGGATACTCCAAACGGGAGATGACATTGATATTTGAGATCTTAATCCAAGCTCAGATAATAAAATTCGAGCATTGTATTCAGATGCCAAGACATAATCAAATTCTTTAGAAAAAAGCTTTTTATAAAGCTCATAAGGTTTGTCAATCTTTTCTACGTTTAGTTCGGCAATTTGCTGGTTAACATAATCACTAAAATATTCATAAGAGCCCATCCCACCTTTGAGATTTTTCAAATCAGCAATAGAAGAAATTTTAACGGTTGAATAAAGAGGGGTAATAATAACAACGGGGTTATTTATGAGGGCAGGGTAAATAAGTTCAATGCCGGCATAGTCATTTGTAGCGCTATAAGCCCCAAGAATAAAATCGAATTGTCCGCCTCGAACGCCGCGTACAAGTTGAAGATAATTTTTTCTAGTATCATAATTTGTTAAAAAGTTTGCTTGCTTTGCATAATCTTCAATAACAAAGGAAAAGATAGAGCCAAAATAATCAGTCGCCATGTCGGGGGAAGAATAACCAAAAGGAGGATAGTCAGGAAAGCCGGTTCCTTTGAGAATTTGAGCTTTATAGTTTCTATCAATATTAAATTCCACCTGAGCCCAAACGCTGGTTGGAGTAGATGCAATCAACAGAATAGCAAGAAAATATTTAAGCATATACGACTCCAAAAAATTTATACAATTTTAATAAACATAGTATATAATAAAAACGTTAATAAAGGTAAAATAAGAAGATAAAAAGGAAGGAAAATGGATTCTAATCAAGCCTATGTGCAAACGCAGGTATCAGGGCTTACAGAAAGTGAGTTGGAAAGTCGAGCGCTAATAAAAACAGCCTCAGCTTTGAACGACATAAAAGAACATTGGGAAGAGAAAAAAACAGAGTTACCTCAAGCACTCGAAAAAAATCGCCGTTTGTGGAGTATATTGGCCACTGCAATGGGCGAACCGGATTGCCCGCAAGACAAGACAATAAAAATAAATATAATAAATTTATCAATTTTTATTTTTAAAAGAATAAACATGATATTGGGGGCAGAAGACCCCAAGCCAGAACTATTAAATATATTAATAGATATAAATATGAACATAGCCAAGGGGCTAAATGAAAGAACGCAATCAGAAGAAGCCATAACAGAAAACCCCTAAGATTAGATAAGAAAACAATTAAAATAAAAAATCTTTAACGGAGCGAGGAAAACCCCGCTCCATTTTTTTTCACCACACTCCCACCTCAAAAATTAAATATACTTGAAATCATGATAAAATTATGCTATAATCGAGTCGTGAAGGCAAGCTATGAA
>CASFMW010000007.1 GCA_949295935.1 uncultured Pseudomonadota bacterium
TTTATCAAATAAAATTACAGAATTAACGAATAAGATAACAGAACAAACAAATAAAATCACGGAGATAGAACAGAAGATAGTGGAACAAGAGCAAGAAAGTTCATTAAAATCTTGTCAAATCGGACATCTGTTTAATTCAGATAAGAGCTGTTCAGTAACAGCACAATCAGGAAAAACGCCGATTGGCGTTGTGGTCTATGTAGATGGAAAAGGCGGCGGACAAGCAATGGCCTTAGATTCGATAGGAAACTATGAATGGGGACCAACAAGTAATGATATCTCAAGTTTGCCGAATTATACCTCGGAAAAGGACGCATTTTTGGATTTGGATAGCTGTGGAAACACGGCAAAAATAGTTGCAGCAGGAAATAAGAGCAAATATCCGGCAGCCTGGGCGGCACATGAGTATAAATGAGTATAAAACAGAAGGAACAAACGCGGGAGATTGGTGTTTACCGGCAGCAGGAATAATATTCTCAATTTATTACCACCAACAAGAAGTTAATATGGGGTTAGCCTATGGATATGGGACAAAATTCACAACCAGAACCTACGCTTGGTCGTCGTCCGAGTTCAATAGTGGCGGCGCGTGGAACTCCTACTTTAGCAGCAGTTACGGTTTGGGCACCTACAGTAAGAATGACAGCAGCGAGGTCCGCCCCGTGCTTCCTTATTAGTCTCTTATTTCTTTTGAAAAAAATAAAGCGGAGCACCCTGCTCCGCTTTCTCATTCTTTACTTGTCTTTATACTGTCCGTTTTTCAAAAAATCAGGAAGCTCTTTAAGAGAAGATGCACCGGCTGCTTTTTGATGTCCGCCGCCACCAAATTCCGCCGCAATTTTAGAAACATCAACATTATCTTTTGCCGTATAAAAAGACAAATTCCAACAGTTCTTTTTGTTCATAAAGAAGTTAACCATAAAGTCAAAGGTATTAATATGCGGCAAAGAGTCGAAAAAAGCAGACTTTCCTTGCGGCATATTAGCACAAATACACTTCAACCCTTTATAATGACTAGTAAAAGACATTCCGCGAACAAGACGATAATCTCTGATTTTTATCCAAGAGAGAATAGCCTCGCCTTTTGCCACAGTTTCTTCAATATTAAGTGTTCCGTTCAAAATATCATCCCAAACCGGCTCATCAGGGCGATTAACGCCTAAAGATTGGCAAGCAAATTCAAACGGCATAACTCTTGGGTCGCTCAAATCATAAATATCATTCATACCCAAAAGCTTCACCCCTTCCGGCAAAGGCTCTTTCGGATGAAAATATTCCCAAGTCAGCACAATCGCCGCCGTCCCCGAACGACGCAATCCTTTAATCGGTTCATATTCGCCATTTGCCAACATTTCTTCATATTCATTAATCACCGAGATATGATGATCAATCCAAGTAACGTCTTTTTTCTCACTCAGCTCAAACATAAACTTTACCGGCAGAGAAATATCACATATCACGATTTTATCATGCTTATCAATCAATTCATAAGGAATTTCCATATCATGATTCAGCCCAAAGAGCTCAGCCTCCGGATAAATTCTTTTAACGATTGCCGCTGACCCTTTCCCGTCATGATCAGCCACATGATAAATACAAAGCATTTCTCACCTCATAAACATAAATTATTAAAACTCAATTTTCATACCATCATATGCCGGTTCAACATTATCCGCCGTTGCCTCATTTACTTCGTCATAATCACATTCTGATGCCATATGATTAATCACGGCTTTTTCGGGTCTGATTTTTGCAATACAGTTGCGCACCTCATCAAGCCCTGCATGTTGAATTTGCCCCATTGGCGTCGTCAACGGCAAAACCAAAAGCTTCGGGCGCCGTTTTATCATCTTATAAGCACTGTCTGCCAACCACTTAAAGTCTGCAATATGAACATATTCTCCGTCATTAAACACATATCCCAAACACTCGGAACAATGTTGTAAAAGCTTAATCGGCGTAATTTTAACCCCTTTGACATAAAAGGGATGATTCCCCTTAATTTTATTTGGAATCAAACTGGGCTTTTGAACAACATTTTTAACCTGATTGGGTTTTGAAATCAAATAACTGAAATTATGCTTAATATAAGAGATGGTCTTAGCACCACCATAAAAGTTCAAACTCGTTCCTGAGATCCTGTTTATCTCGCGCATATCATCAATACCATGCACATGATCGGCATGCGCATGCGTATATAAAACTGCATCTAAAGCCTTGATATTGTTAACAATAAGCTGTTCCCTGATATTAGGACAAGTGTCTATTAAAATCCGCACGCCATCAATTTCAACATAAGTAGACGTCCTCAGCCTAAAGTTTTTAGGATTATCAGGATTACAATGCCCCCAGCCAAGACACAAAGACGGCACCCCGGGCGCAGCCCCTGCCCCAAGAATAATTACCTTTCCGCTCATTTGAAGTCATATCTCCCTTTGTCACTGGCTTTTCTAAATAATTTATAAAAATTATCAGAAGTAATCTGTGCCAGTTTTTCAAAAGAAATATCTTTAATCTGAGCCAGCTTTTCTGCCGTATGAACCACAAAAGAAGATTCATTACGACGACCGCGCATCGGCACCGGAGACAAATAAGGCGCATCAGTCTCAACCAACAACCGCTCTAACGGAACTTTTGCAAAAATATCACGAATATCGCCGGATTTATTAAAAGTAATCATACCCGAGGCCGAAAGATAAAACCCGATTTCAAGCGCAAAATCTGCCAACTTCTGTGAAGAAGAAAAACAGTGTATCACACCGCTGAAACTTTTTTGTTTATAAGCCTTTGATAAAATCTCAATCATATCATCATCAGAATCGCGATTATGAATAATCAACGGCAAACCGGTTTCTTGGGCCGCAATAATCTGTTCGTTCAAAACTCTAAATTGATCTTCTTTGGGGCTATAATCATAATAATAATCAAGCCCGCATTCTCCAATAGCCACGACCTTTTTGTGATTTGTTTTAGCAACAAAATCTTCGGCCTTTATCTGCGGATATTCCGAAGCATTGTGCGGATGCACACCGACTGCGGTATAAATAAACGGATATTTCTCAGCCAACTTCAACTGATTATCAAGCGCATCAATATTATTTCCGGCATCAAGCATTGCCGTAACGCCGTTTTCTTTAGCGCGTTGAATCATATCATCAAAATCATCATCAAAATCATTAAAATCCAAATGACAGTGGCTGTCGACTAACATATTTTATCCTTAACTAAGTTTACAAAAATTATAAAGCACATTAATGAGGGTCTGCTTCTTGTCCATATTAATTCGCTCAACATTATCAAACATTTTAAGCGTTTTGTCCCAAACTTCAAGCACATTTTCGGGCTGAGACGAAGACTTAAGCTTTTCTGCCATACATTTAAGAATAAGCTCCTGAGACAGATAAAAACGCTCCTCACTTTCCAAAGCGCCATCACAAAAACGCAACAAATCATTAATTTTGAACTTTGCTCCGGCCGCCAACAAAAATGAAAGCTCGGAATAAAGCCCCAAAGCGTCATTATCGGCATAAATTATCGCCTTACCGATACTTCCGGAACAAATTGATACCAACTGCTTTACTTGTGGTTCAGACAATGTTGGCCGATACCGACGCAACAAACTGGCAACCGTAATCTCATCAAGCGGCCGCAAATCAAGTTTTGAACAGCGAGATTTGATTGTCGCCAATAAGCGATTTGGATTATGCGAAATCAAAATCATCATAGTTTTGTGCGGTGGCTCTTCCAAAATTTTCAAAATAGCATTTGCACTGGCGGAGTTCATATCGTCAACACTGTCCACAATAACCACACGCCACCCGTCATTAGAGGCTCTTTTAGAAAGAAATTCGTTAATCAAACGCACATCATCAACTTTAATAAAAGATGATTTTTTCAATCCTGACATTTCATCAGCCGAAAGCGGTTCTCCATCTTTAATCGCTTTAAGAATTTTTTTTCTGTCAGTTTCAGTATAATCTCGAGACAACACTTTCAAATCAGGATGCGAATCACTAGCCACTAACCGAAACGCATCAGAACTTTCAGCCACATTAAGCGAGTTATAGCTATCCTTTTTGCACTCATCAGCCGCCAAGAGAAAACGCGCAAAACGATAAGCCAATGTTGCTTTACCGATTCCCTCTACGCCGGAAATAAGCCAAGAATTATGCAGTGAATTATTTTTCCAAGCATCGAGTAAAATTTTCTCAGCATACTCATGCCCCATCAACAGCGAATTAGCCTGAGGCAAAGGTTGAGTCGATATTTGCGAATTATCAGCTTCCATATCAGAGCTTAAACCTCTCTTTTATGGTCTGAACAATATCAATATGAAGTTGCTCAATATTTTTATCAGCATTAAGAACAACAAAACGCTCCGGCTCCAGCTTAGCCATTTCCAAATAACCCTGACGCAAATTATTATGAAATTCCAAAGCGCGGCTTTCGTGCCGAGTTTCCTTAACTTGCATAGACAGTGATTTTTTTAGCGAGCGCTCCAATCCGATTTTGGGGTCCAAATCTAAAACGATAGTTAAATCCGGCTTAAAATCTCCAACTGCAATTTTATACAAATCATCAAGAAGTTCTCGACTAACACGCTTTCCATACCCATAATATTGATAAGCCACGGTTGAATCGGCAAAACGATCACTTAACACCCAATTACCTTCATTCAGCGCCGGCCAAACTTTAGTTGTCAGATGAATCCTTCTGTCAGCATAATAAAGCAAAGCCTCTGCCACGGCATCAAATTTATCTTTATCGCCGGTCACCAACAAACTGCGCAACTCTTGCCCGATTTCGGTTCCGCCGGGTTCTTTGGTCTGAATGTTATTAATCTGCATAGAGTGCAAATACTCAGACAACAACTTAATCTGTGTTGACTTACCCGTTCCTTCCCCACCTTCAAAGGTAATAAAATAAGCTTTTTTAGCAGGTTTCCGACATTCGGGAAACAGCTCAAGCTGAAACTCTTTATTATTTTCTGCAACCCCGTCAGGTGTAGCAACTTTCCCGCTTAAAGAAGGCATTACTCAGCTCCGAAAAGTAAATATTTAAGATTTTCTTTTATACGGCCGAAAAATCCAACTTCCGGAACATTTTGAACAGCCAAAAGCGGAACTTCGAAAGTCTCAAAATCAGGAATTTCTACTCTAACAACACCAAGCTTGTCACCTTTTTTGATAGGAGCAACCACCGGAGAATTATAAACGGCAGTCATCTTCGTATCAAAAACTTTGCTTCTGGCAATTGTACGGATGACATTATCCTCAACTTCTGCCGCAACGCTCTCCTGTGTTCCAAACCAAACCGGAATTTCAGCAATCACCTGATTTTTATTAAGAATCTGATAATTGTCAAATTCTCTAAATCCCCAAGACATAAGCTTTTCAGCTTCTTCTGAGCGTTCTTTATTGCTCTTCATTCCGCTCATAACCTCAATCAAGCGTCGATCACCACGCTTAGCTGTTGCGGTCAAGCTAAAGCCAGCTTCTTCGGTATGACCTGTTTTCATACCATCAGCATTTGGCATAGAATAAAGCAACGGGTTGCGATTACCTTGTTTAATATTATTAAAAGTAAAATATTTTTCCGAAAAGATATGATAAAATTCTGGGAATTCTTGAATAATAGCCTTTGCTAACAGTGCCAAATCTTCCATCGACATTTTTTGATCTGGGTCAGGCAAACCTGTAGAATTTGCAAAAGAACTATTGTTCAACCCAAGTTGATGAGCTTTAACATTCATCTGCTGAGCAAAATCTTCTTCCGAACCGGCAATATTCTCTGCGGCCACAATACAAGCATCATTGCCTGATTGAATCAAAATTCCTCTAAGAATATCTTCAACTCTTACTTTCTGACCGATTTTCAGAAACATAGTTGAACCACCACTGGCTGCTCCGCCTTTGCGCCAAGCATTCTCACTAACGGTAAAAGTATCTTCAAGCGACAAAGAACCATCTTTAAGCTTATCAAAAATAATATAAACAGTCATCAATTTGCTCATCGAAGCCGGCGGCAACATCCGCTTATGATCTTTGGTATAAAGATATTGTCCTGTTGTATAATCCATAAGGATAGCGGCACGAGCTTTTGTTTCAATGGCATCAGCATAGTTTACAGCAGAGAAAAAAACAGCCCCAGCGAGAAGGCTGACCGATAAAGCAGATTTAAAATTCATAGCTTTCCTCATTTAGTCCTTGACGATTCTTGTATCATTAAAACCATAATTATTCAGTTTATTGGCAGCATTAACAGCATCTTCCTGAGCATTATAAGGGCCTAAGCGAACCCGATAAAAAGTAGAACCGTTAATATTTGCAGCAGTTGTCTGTACTTCACCAAAGCTGGACAATCTCTTAGAAAGGCTCAAAGCTGAAGCTTGTTTAGAAAACGCGCCAGCCTGAACATAAAACTTTTTTCCGCCGGCAGCGACCCGAGGCTTAGAAACAACAGCTGGTGCATCTGCTGATGCAATTTTAGTGGTTGAGCTGGCTGATTGTGTCACATTAGCACCTGCGCCGACCAAAACATTACGGTCAACATATTCCGGATTCATTTCTGACGGAGGCGGAACTTCAGAAGAAAAACTTTCATTTCGAGCACTATAAAGACCATAATTAGGCTCAAAATCCTGCTCCAACAATGCCTGCTTTAAAGCTAAACTTTCTTTAGGCAAAATCTCTACTCTGACTTTAGCCGTTCCTTTGGTTTTAAACCCTAAGAGTTCAGCAGCGCGTTTCGAAACATCGATAATTCTGTTTTTAGCATATGGCCCACGGTCATTAACACGCAAAACCAAAGAACGCCCGTTTTCCAAATTTGTTACGCGAACAATAGATGGCAAAGGCAAAGTACGATGCGCAGCCGTTAAAGAATTCATATCATATTCTTCACCATTAGCCGTTGTCTTGGCATGAAAATCATCACCATACCATGATGCAACGCCCTCTTCGGAATAATTATAGTCTTCTTCCGGATAATACCACTGTCCCATAATCTGATAAGCATTACCAACTTTATAAGTTCCGCCGTTATCACGGATTGTTGCCGCCTGCGTATACGGAGACGCTTGCAAATCAACCTCTTTGGGCGACGAACAAGCCGACAACGCAGCCAAAGCGCAAAGACACATTAATTTAGGGTTCAATAATTTCATCAAATCACCTGTATTATTATAAAAGCTAAAACAAATTTTCTTCAATTTAGACTGTTTTTACCCATTCGTAAAGAGCGTTTTCACGTTTTACAATTATTTTTTTTGCACTTTAGGAATAGGAACCGGAATTGCAAAGCCGATTTCTGGATTATACTTATTTATCTTCTGCAACAATTGATAATCCGGATACCCATCTTGAGGCATATTGGCTTTTTTCTGAACTTCTTTAATAGCCTCTCTTGTTTGAGACCCGAGTTTTCCATCTTTTTCAAGCTTAAACCATCCGAGTTTGTTTATAAAGTCTTGAATTTTCATAACATCATCAGTTTTAAGCCGCAGAGCCTGATGTTGCGCCAAAGGCTCCCATTTTTGCCCATTTTTAACATAATCAGAAAGGATGCTAACGGCCAAAGCATAATTTTCAGACCGATTCCAAGATAAAATGCGCTTAAAATTCTCACCAATCAGATAGGCACGCCCTTTTTTCCCTTCAGGGACAATGATTGATGCCTTCATCTCGGAAGGAAGTTTAAGCTTTTTGTTATCAACGGTTTTAACACCGATTTCGCGCCATTCACGAACGGTTTTAGTATTCTTTCGACCGGTTAAGGCATAGTCAAAATCCCACGGCAGACTAACTTCACTTCCCCAAGGTTCATTAATATTCCATCCCAATTTTGAAAGATAATTAGCCGCTGACGCCGCAGCATCTTCAAACGAGTGCCAAACATCAATTTTTCCATCAACGTTATAATCAATGGCATAAGCATTAAATGTTGAAGGCATAAACTGAAAATGCCCCATTGCACCGGCCCAAGACCCATCCATTTTTTTATAATCTATTCCCCATTTATCAATCATCACTAAGGCTTGATAAAGTTGGTTTCTGAAAAACGTCGGCCGTCTTTTATCATAACTAAGCTGGGTCAAAACCTCAATCACGTTAAAATTACCGAATTGCTTGCCATAATTGCTTTCCATCCCCCAAAAGGCAACGATAAATTCAAACGGCACACCATAATTTTTTTCCATATCGTGAAACAAAGGATAAAGCTCGCGATACTTTTGTTGACCTTCTTTAACTTTTTTAGCCGATATCATACGATTGAGATAATCCGTTGAGGTCAAAACAAATTCAATCTGCTTTCTGTCAATATCTACAACCTCAGGCTTCGGCTGATAATAATTCGGCGCAAAAACCGTTTCGACCGTTTGTTGGGCGATTCCTTTGCTAAGCATTTCTTTTTTCAGATTTTCAAGCCAAAGCTGATACTCTTGCGGCACAACAACTTCTTGAGCCATACCGGCAGAAACCGCCAGTATTTCTCCAATCAAAACTGCCACTGATGTATAAAGAATCCCCTTTTTCACAACAATCTCCCTATTTCAATAAGATAACTCAAATTTCTTTGAAAAAGGTTAATTAAAAAAATATTTTGTTGCTAAAGATAAATACGATATTATATTAGAAAGCATAGAAACATTAGGGGAAAAAAACATGAACACAGTCACACCTAAAAAAAGGATCAAACATTTTTTACTTTACGTCATTGCCGGCGTCGCCTCTTTAGGCGGTTTACTGTCAGGTTTTGACACCGGCGTCATCTCCGGCGCTCTGCTGTTTATTAATGACACCTGGCCGCTAACCACCTTGGAGCAAGGATGGGTTGTATCCTCAGCTTTGGTTGGCGCTGTCATCGGTGCTGCGGTTAATGGCGTTTTAGCCGATGTCTATGGCCGCAAAAAAGTCATTATCGCAACCGGAACAATTTTTGCCATTGGCTCAATTTTGTGCGGATTTGCCACCAGTGTTTCATGGTTAATTGCCGGCCGCATGATTCTCGGCTTAGCCATTGGTATGGTAAACTTTGTTATTCCGCTTTATTTGTCGGAATTATCACCGCAAAAAGTCCGCGGCATGTTGGTTTCACTTTATCAGTTAGCCATCACTGCTGGCATTTTGTTCTCATACTTAATCAACCGTATTTTTGCCTTAAGCGAATACAACTGGCGCTGGATGCTCGGAGCTGGCTTAATCCCTGCCCTCATTCTTTTAATCGGCATCAGCTTCTTAGGAGATACGCCGCGTTGGTTAATCAGCAAAAAACGTGAGGACGAGGCTAAAGAAATCTTCAAAAAGATTGAACCAGATGAAGATGCCGACAAACATATTGAAGAAATCAAATCCACCTTGCCCAAAGCCGTCAAAGTTTCTCAAAAGAAGAAAAAAGTCTTTGAAAGCTGGATGCTTATGCCGGTCAGCGTTGGTATTATCATCATGTTCATTCAAATCTGCACCGGTATTAATACCATAATCTATTATACCGCCACAATTTTCAAAGCCGCTGGCTTTACAGATACGATTGGTGCTTTATACGCCACCATCGGTGTTGGCTTTGTAAATTTTGCCATGACCTTTGTCGCCATTTTCTTTACCGACAAAGTCGGTCGCAAACCTTTGCTTTACGCAGGATTGAGCGGCATGACCGTAAGCCTTTTCGCTCTCGGCGCCTCATTTTATTTCAAAAACACGCTTGGCCTTGACTTAAAATGGGTTTCAGTCGGCAGTATCGTCACCTTTATTGCTTGCTTCGCATTTTCTTTAGGCCCGATTGCATGGATTCTGATTTCCGAAATCATGCCATTAAAGATAAGAGGAACAGCAATGAGCATTGCCACAATGTCAAACTTTGCTTTTAACTTTATCATTGCATTGATATTCCCGACATTGCTTGAAACAATTGGCGAGGCTTACACCTTCTGGATTTTCGGATTCGTCGGAATCTTCAGCTTGTTCTACACTTATTACTACATTCCCGAAACCAAGGGACGCTCGCTAGAGCAAATTGAACAAAACTGGAAGAAACGACTTCCGGCTCGTCAGTTCTAAAAACGAAAAAAGTGCTGAAAATTCAGCACTTTTCTTTTTCCAATTCAAGTAGAAATTGCTTATAATCCAGTCCACCGGCATAACCGCAAAGCTTGCCACTGCTAGCCACCACCCGATGACACGGAACAATAATTGCAATCGGATTATTATGGCACGCCTGCCCTACGGCACGCACCGCTTTAGATGACTTCACTGCCAAAGCAATATCTTTATAAGAGCGCACCTCGCCATAGGGAATATCACCAAGCGCTTTCCAAACCGCAGATTGAAAATCAGTTCCTTCCAAATTAACTGGCAAATCAAAAACATAAAGTCGTTTTTCAAAATATGCCTTTAATTGAGCATAAACTTCTTGCAACAACAATGAATAAGCTTTAGGATTATCAAAACCTTTAAAATTATTCACAAACCCAATTCTCGAAAGTGCATCGCCTTTTTCTTCAACAGAAAGAAAAATCTCTCTTGCTCCGCTTTCAAACCTAAAAACTGCCATAAAACCTCCTTGATGACTTTACAAAAACAAAAATCGTGCTATAAAGCAAGAAAAAAATATTAACGGAGAAAAATAAATGTTTGCAGCATTAGGCGTGTTTATCGGTGGCGGTACAGGCTCAGTCTTACGGTGGTTGATATGCAATCGCATCAGCACCCATTGGGGAACAATGACGGTCAACATTCTTGGTGCCTTTTTCATCGGTTGCGCATACGCTTATTTTCAAAAACATCTTGAACCACTTCCTCCTGAATTAAAAACATTCATCATGACCGGCTTACTCGGCGGCTTCACGACTTTTTCAACTTATCTGCTTAATTTTTCAAATTTAATCGAAAAAAACAATTATCTTGAGGCAGGTCTATATTTAAGCCTGTCGATTATCATTGGTCTGATATTCCTCCTCTGCGGCATAAAATGCGCTGAATTAATAAGCTAAAAAAAATATTGACAAATTTCCAAAATTAATTATAATAAAGCCGAAAATTTATTATTAACTAAAAACTATATTTATTATGCAAACAATTATTATTACCGCAGTCATAGCCATAGCGATAATTCTCTATGGACTATATCGACTAAAAAAGTTGCGTAAACTCTTTGAGGCTGAAAAGCAAAAAAGCGATTCTCAGCTTCTTCCTTCTGAAGCTCTCTACAAAAACCAACAACTTTTAACTCTTTTCAAAAAAAGCCAAGATAAAGTTCGAATAAGTATGTGGGCATCAGCCGTCATAGTTGTCATTGTTGGATTTGCTTTTTATTGGTATGACACTCACAAGGAAACTTGGGCTAAGCAAGCAGAACAAAACCGCATAGAAAAGGTCGAACGCGAAAAGCAAGAAACCATTAACGCGGAACAAAAACGCCTAACCAAAGCCGAAAGAGCAAAAAAGAAAGAGGATGCTAAAAAACAAGAAGAAGAACAAGAATTTCAAGCATGGAAAGCTGAAAAGATTGCCAAAGCACAAAAAGAAGCTGACAAAGCCTTTGCCTCTTACCAAGAAGCTCTTGAATCAATAAAACAGCATCAAAATTTGCAAGACCAAGCAAAGCTTGTTTCTGATTCTTTGAGCTTAACCAAAGAGCAAAAAACAAAAGCTTTAAAATTGCAAGAAAAAATCCAACAAGATTTTAAAAATAGCTATACAAAATCTATGGATTGTCAGTCTCTTGTAGTTCAATATCAGAAGCAAATGAAAGAACTTTCCGCCCAAATTCTCAATCTTGATAATCAAGAAAAAAGATTATCAGAAAAGATAAAAGATATTAAATGGGAAATAAAAACCTCTATCTCCGATAATATCGAACAATATGAAAAAGAATGGAAAGATGCAACATTAGCAATTGCTGAGGCTCAAAATCTAACGATTGATGATAAAAATGCCGCAGATGAAAGGGAAATAGTTTTCATTGTTTTTCTTTCAATTTTTGGTATAATGTTAGCGTTCTGTATCGTAAGCCTCATTTACACAGCTTACTACTAACAAAAAAAATCCTGAACTTCGGTTCAGGATTTTTTTAATGGCGGAGAGGCAGAGATTCGAACTCTGGGAGGGCTCGCACCCTCGACGGTTTTCAAGACCGCTGCATTAAACCACTCTGCCACCTCTCCCAAAAGCAACATTCATCATGCGCGGTACGAAGAGATATTTACTCAAATTTATCAAAAGGTCAAGAACTTTTTTAATGTTTTCAACTTTTTTTATAAAAAAATAAATATCATCGCAAAGATTATGAAACTTTTTTCAAATTTGCCGCAATTTTACGCCCTCTATCATCTTGAATTTCATAAACAAGATGATCATTTTCCTTCAAACTGCTAAATCCGGCTTTTGTAACAGCTGTAATATGCACAAACACATCAGCCCCGCCCGCATCCGGCTGAATAAATCCATAACCTTTTTTATTATTAAACCATTTTACTTTTCCGGTAGTCATTTTTATCGTCCTAATATTAACAGAAATCCACGAGCACTTACACACTCATGGCTAGAGATAATATCAAAACAACAAATAACAAGAGATAAGTCTAAAAAAAATCAGCGTTCAAACAATTTTTCTATATTTTTGAGCTTTAGTTCAACATAAGTCGGACGCCCATGATTGCATTGACCGGAATGCTCCGTATGCTCCATCTCACGCAACAAATGATTCATCTCATCAATATTAAGGCGCCGCCCTGCCCGTACTGACCCATGACAAGCAATCGTCGCACAGGCTAAGTGCAGCTTTTGGGTAAGAGAATATTCTTTGCCCCACTCAGCCATTTCTTCGGCCAAATCTGCAATCATCTTTTTAACATCGGCATTTTTCAGCAAAGCCGGAATTTCACGAACAATCACCGCCGTCGTGCCAAATTCTTCAATCACCAAGCCAAGTTTCTTAAGCTCTTCGGCAGCTTCCAAAACGCGTGTCTTATCACTCAGGCTCAAATCCACAATTTCCGGAATCAGCAAAATCTGAGTTGCTACATGCGCTTCATTCATCAGGCTCTGCTTGAGCTTTTCCATCACAATGCGCTCATGCGCGGCATGCTGATCCACAATAATCAAACTATCTTCAGTTTGAGAAATAATATAAGTATCAGCCACCTGAGCCTTTGCCAAACCAAGATGCCCGATAGATTCGATATTTTGCACATTTTCTTGAGAAACGGGAGTATCATCAACTTTCACCGAATAAGCACGCTCCAGTTCAGGCAAAACAACTTGCCGCCGTGGCGCCGATTTCGGCATAAGGCTCTGATAAAAATTAACCGGACGCGGCTTTTCCTGCAAGACCGATGATTCAAACACACCGCTTTGAGAAAGAACCTCATTAGGCAAAGAATTATCTTCAGTCACTAACGCATCAACCGAAATCTCACCGGCAGACCTGTCCGCTCCTTGGCTCAAAGCATAACGCACAGCACTCACTAACAATCCACGCACCAAAGCATTATCATAAAAGCGCACTTCTGCCTTTGCCGGATGCACATTAACATCAACATAAGCCGGATTAATGTCAAAAAACAAAGCACACATCGGATAGCGATTAGAAGCCAACACATCTTGATAAGCCCCTTTAAGCGCTCCAAGCAAAAGCTTGTCACGTACTGGACGATTATTCACAAACAAATATTGCGAAAGAGAATTTGCTTTATTCAGCGTCGGCAAAGACACAAAGCCCGAAATTTTAAGCCCGTCTTTTTCAGCATCAATAAGCAATGAATTATCAGCAAACTCGCGTCCCATAACTTCGGACAAGCGATTAAGCCGCGCATCAAAGAGCTCTCCCTGACAAGCATTAAGTGAGATTTTTTTCTTATCATCGGCGCGCAAATAAAACGAGATATGCGGATTAGCCATCGCAATACGATTAAGCATATCAACACACAATCCTGTTTCTGATTGTGATGACTTCAAAAACTTTAATCGTGCCGGCGTTGCATAAAACAAATCGCGAACCTCGATTCTCGTTCCTCTCGGGTAAGCTGCCGGAACAACCTCAGACTTTTCACCGCCAAAGACCTCGATTTTCCATGCATTTTCAGACTCTTTTGCCCGAGAAGTGATTGTCAACCGCGCTACTGACGCAATAGACGGAAGCGCCTCACCGCGAAATCCTAAAAAACAAATATGAAACAAGTCATCATCAGGCAGCTTTGATGTAGCATGCCGTTCCACCGCCAAAGATAACTCATCTTTATTCATACCTTTCCCATTATCAACAACGGCAATCAAGCCTTTTCCGCCATCAACCAAAGTTACCTCAATCGAGGTCGCTCCGGCATCAATCGCATTTTCAACCAGTTCTTTCACCACCGAAGCCGGACGTTCTATCACCTCACCGGCGGCAATTTGGTTAACCAAGGTTGATGGCAGAATTCGAATAGGCATGAACTTTACTTTCTAAAATCGCGAATAAGCTTAATCAAAGCATTAGTTGAAGAATCATGCTTCAATTCGGCAGATGCATTTTGCAATTCCGGCAAAATGTTTAGGGTCAGCTTTTTCCCAAGCTCAACCCCCATCTGATCAAAAGAATCAATATTCCAGATAATACCTTGAACAAAAACCTTGTGTTCATACATTGCCACCAAAGCCCCCAAAGAATAAGGATCAACTTTTTTCAGCAAAATCATATTTGAAGGACGATTTCCGGCAAAACTTTTGAACTTTTTCAAAAATTCAACTTCTTCTTTTGATTTTCCGGCAGCTTTGAGCTCTTCGGCAGCTTCTTTAACGGTTTTACCTCTCATCAAAGCCTCACCTTGCGCCAAAACATTAGCCAACAAAATCTCATGATGATTACCAATCTCATTATGAGAAATCGCCGGCGCAATAAAATCACAAGGCACAATCTCTGTTCCCTGATGAATCAGCTGGAAGAAGGAATGTTGAACATTGGTTCCTGCCCCGCCAAATAATACCGGACCGGTAGCATAAGACACATAATCACCATTCACATCAACAAACTTGCCATTTGACTCCATATCCAACTGCTGCAAATAAGACGGCAGATATTGCAAATATTGATCATAAGGAATAACCGCATAGCGATGAATTCCCATAAAATTATTATACCATATGCCAAGCAGCGCCAAAATCACCGGAATATTATGCTCCAGTTCAGTTTCGGCAAAATGCTTATCCATGGCAAACGCCCCTTCAAGCATTTTTTCAAAATTATCCATTCCAACGGCAATAGCAAGGGACAATCCGATAGCCGACCACATAGAATAACGACCACCGACAAAATCCCAAAACTCAAACATATTATTGGTATCAATACCAAACTTAGCAACTTCCTCTGCATTGGTTGACAAAGCCACAAAATGCTTAGAAACAGCCGGCTCTCCGAGAGCATCAACCAACCATTTGCGACAGGTTTTGGCGTTCGTAAGCGTTTCAATAGTGGTAAATGTCTTAGAAGCAACAATAAAAAGCGTCGTTTCCGGATCAACTTTATTCAAAACCTCGGCACAGGCTGTCCCGTCAATATTCGAGATAAAATAGCAGTTAATCCCCTTCATCCAGTATTTACGCAAAGCTTCCGTTGCCATATAAGGCCCAAGATCCGATCCACCGATGCCGATATTAACAATATTAACCAGCTTTTTGCCCGTATAGCCTTTAAACTTGCCAAAGCGAACATCTTCACTAAACTGGCGCATTTTCTTGAGTACCGCATTAATATCCGCCATCACGTCTTTTCCGTTAACCTTTATCGGACGATTTTCACGGTTGCGCAAAGCAATATGCAACACGGCACGGTTTTCGGTAATATTGATTTTATCACCACGAAACATAGCTTTAATTTTTTCTTCCAAATGCCGAGAACGAGCCAAATCCATAAGGCAAGACATTGTTTTGTCAGTAATTCTGTTTTTAGAATAATCAAGAATAATTGTATCATCGAGAGATTCCATAAATTTCTGTGCACGTTTTGAATCTTTCTCAAACAAATCACGCATCAACACCTTGCGCATTGACTTGCAATGGCTTTCCAACTTTTTCCATGCTTTTGACTTGTTAATACGACTGTCAAACATCTATAAAAACTCCTTAGTTTTGTTTCGTACTGTTAAAATTAACCCAAATCAAGCGATTAGCATCAAAATACTTGCGTGCCGCATTATTCACTTGTTCCAGCGTCACATCTTGAATATATTGATTACGTTTGATTAAAAAATCACTTCCAAGATTTTCTTCCTGCATTGCCACAAGCGTCTCGGCAATATTGGGCAAAGAGGCAAAACGCAAGTTATAGGAGGAAATAAGATAATTCTTAGCTTGTTCCAATTCCTCTTCAGAAACACCTTCTTTTCCCATCTTGACCCACTCACCGATTAAAAGCGCCTTCGCTTCATCAAAATTATCCGCCGTGGAAGAAAATCCGCCTTTGATAAGCTGAGCCTTATCTTGAATGCTCAAATAAGCATAAACGCCATAAGTTAAGCCTCTGTCCTCACGCAATGCTTTAGACAACCGAGAAGTCAACCCCTGCCCCACAAAAATCTCATTTGCAATATAAAGCGGATAAAAATCAGCATCGCTGCGTTTGACACCCGGAGCCGTAAAAGTCGCAATACTCTGAGCCATCGGTCGATTAAGATTAAACTCACGAGCCGTCCAGTTTATTGCGGCATTATCAACAAAAGACTGTATACCGCTTTCAGGCAAAGCCCCAAAAATCTGGTCAATCAGTTTTTTTGCATCATCTTCTGACAAATCACCGGCAACTCCAACAATCAAATTTTTACGCACCAAATGATTTTTAACAAAAGTTGATAACCCCTCAGAGCCAATATTTCGAATATCGTCATCATCACCAACCGGATTACGCCCATAAGGATGAGATCCATAAATCTCTTTTCCCCATGCCAAAGAAAGAGCACTGTCCGGAAATTCTTTTTGCTGTTTAAGCAAAGTTAACAACTGCTCTCTAACCGCCCGAATTTGATCATCATCAAAGCGCGGCTCAGTTAAGGCCAATTTCAAAAGCCGAGCAGCTGTTTTTTGGTTTTGTTTAAGCGTCAGCATAGCCCCCGAAAAATCGTCAACTCCGGCATTAAAAGAGATAGAAATCGCTTTTTCATCAAGAATATCCTTAAAACGACGGCTAGAATAACTTCCGGCACCTTCGGTCAACAAAGCCGCAGCCATCTGCGAAATTCCATACTCTCCTTTTTCATCAAAAGCCGAACCTGAATTTTTGAACCGAAAAGACAACGCGATAATCGGATTCGTCTTATCTTCAAAATAATAGGCTTTTATCCCGCTGCGAGAAACAATCTCTTTAACATCTGCCTGAAAAGTACTTTCTTTAAGAATCGAGTTTTCTACCAAACGCTGTGGATTAAACTTAAAACTCTTGTATAAAGAGCGCCCGCCATAAACGACTAGAGCAACTAAAACCACAAAACTTAAAAACTTAAATAACTTTGGAGAAAAAGAATTTTTTTTATGATAAATACGACGTGCCATAGATTAAGCTCCTTTCTGCGGAAGCAAAAAGCCTTGAACATTAACAGCCTTGCGCAAAAGTTTTACGGCATTATTAATGTCCTGAAGCTTAACCGCTTCAATGTTTTGATCATAATTTTCAATATCTTCTACCGAAATACCGACTGAAGCTAATGAGCCAACAATTTCAGCCGCATCGCTGGGATTATCTTTCAGATAAATAAGTCCGGCCAAAACCTTGTTTTTAACCTTATGGAGTTCTTCCCAGTTTAGGCTACGGATAGAATCTTCCAGAGCCTCATTGAGCTTTTCTTCAAAAGTTTCAACCGAAACACCTTGTGCCGGTAATGCGGAAATTGAAAAAGTTCCATAACTGCGCGCCGAAAAATCATAAGATGTGCTAACCGCAACGGCAACTTCCTCATCTTCGACCAAGCGGCGATAAAGTTGCGACGTATCACCTTCGCCCAAATATGCCGACAACAAAACAAAGGCATAAGCTAAGGACTTATCCTGCCCCAAAGACGGAACAACAAAACTCTTCACAAAACGAGATGTTTCGATTTGCAGTGCTTTACTTAACACCTTACTTGAAGTTTCATTTTTAATATCTTGAAATTCTGTATTATTTTTATAATCTGATTTTTCAATTTTACCAAAATATTTTTCAGCTAAGGTCTGAGCCGTAACCACATCAATATCACCGGACAAAACCAAAATAGCATTATTCGGAACATAATGGGTCTTATAAAAATTTTGAGCATCTTCAAGGGTTAAAGACATAATTTCATTCGGGAAACCGCTAACCGGACGAGCATAAGGATGTTCCTGCCACAATGTCCGCCGCATCATCTCACCAAAAGCCGCTGTCGGATTGTTTTCAACCATCTGCATTCTCTCTTGAAAAACAATTTTTCTTTCTTTTTCAAAAGCTTCCGGCGTAATATTAAGATTTTGCATACGATCTGCTTCTAAAAACATCATAAGTTCCAACCGCGTAATATCAATAAACTCATGATAAGCCGTCACATCACGCGATGTAAAAGCATTCATCACTCCGCCATTATCGCTGACAATTTGGTTAAACACACCGTCTTCAACATCTTCGGTTCCGCGAAACATCAAATGCTCCAACAAATGAGCCAATCCGCCCTTTCCTGCCGGCTCATCCACGCTTCCTACCTTATACCAAACCATTTGCTTAACAATCGGGGCTTTATGATTAGGTATAACAATAACTTGCAAGCCATTATCAAGCGTAAACTCTTCTATATCAAACAGTTTTGCCTGCGCAGAAGAAAGCGGCAAAACAAAGCTCAATGTTACCGCTGTGAGTATTGTCTTAAAAAATTTTATCATTCAGAAACTTTCATCTCGTTGTCTAATTCGGCACGGATATTATCATTGTTAGTTTCCGCTCCGATTTGTTTCATAAAGGCTTTCTCCCCACTGGATAAACCATTAAACTTAGCCTTAAGAGCAGCTTGTTTTTGCTGAGAAGATAAAGGCGTTGTAACCGGACGATTATCATATTCCGGAGGCAAAGACAAAGGCGCTCTGGACATTACCATAAACTCATCCGGAGACTGCTGTGCCCAAGACATTTTATCAACCGTAGAACATGCCCCGACCGACATTGCCATTACTGCAAGCATAACAATTTTTTTCATCACCTAAACCTCCTTAGCTTTCTTAGAAAATATACTGTCAAAAATAATGATGGCAGCACCGATACATATAAAACTGTCAGCAGCGTTAAACGCCGGCCAATGATGTGCCCCATAATGAAAATCCAAAAAGTCAAAAACCGCACCAAGACAAATCCGGTCAACAACATTACCGACAGCTCCACCAACAATAAAGCCAAGAGCCACCAACAATAAAGGACTGCTTTCGTGCTTCATCCACCATAATAAATATCCGACAATAACAAGTGCCAACAAGGATAACCCGATAATTCCCCAAACACCATAATTATCAAACATCGAAAAGCTGACACCGGTATTCCAAGCCGTAATCACATTAAAATAGTCAGTCACCATAATAGCGCCGCGCCCACTCAATAAATCTGTTCTGACCCAATACTTTGTCAGCTGATCAAAAACAAAAACAACAAAAGCAACAATAAGCCCCAGTCGCAAATTTTTTCTCCTAAGTATAAAAAACTGACAACAGTATAACTTCTGTTTTAAGAATGATAAAGCTAGAAAAACAAGATATACGCAATTTATCTGCTAAAAGAGCAAAAGCTTTGCAAGTCCGAGAAAGATAAAATATCCGCCGGAATCGGTTAAAGCAATCAAAAACACACCGGAAGACACGGCTGGATCAACTTTTAGCTTGTTTAACACCAGCGGAATAAGTATGCCGGCAAGGCTCGCAATGCACAAATTACACAACATCGCAATCGCAATAACCAAGCTAAGCTTCTGAAAATCAGGAAACAACAACCATGTAATAAGGGCAATAAGTCCGGCAAATAAAAATCCGTTCATAAACCCAACCATAAATTCCTTAAATATCATACGCAGCGTATTGCGTGAGGTCAGCTCCTTCGTTGCCAAAGCTCGCACCACAACGGCCAAAGTTTGGTTTCCGGTTGTTCCCCCCATTGAGGCCACAATCGGCATCAAAACCGCTAATACCGAAATCTGAGCAATAATGCTTTCAAATCCCCTGACCACGGAAGACGCCAACAAAGTTGCAATCAAATTTGTAATCAACCACGGAATACGAGACTTCCAAATGCTGTTTACCGACTTATAAACATCACCCTCTTCCGCACCGGAAAGATGCATAATATCCTCAGACGCTTCTTCGTGAACAATGTCAACCACATCATCAAGATTGATAACTCCGACCAAATGCCCTTTTCCATCGACAACCTCGGCTGCACGCCACCCATATTCACGAAACATATGAGCCACTTCTTCCTGATCGGTATAAACATCTATCGGTACAATCTCACCATCCATAATTGCGGCTAATTTCTCAGAAGCCTTAGCCCGCAAAAGCTTATCAAGAGCAATTTCTCCTGTCGGACGCATTTTTTCATCTGTCAAAAAGATTGTAAAAAATTCATCCGGCAGATTTTCATCGGTCAACAAAAAGTTTTTAGCCTCTTTAACAGTCCAACTGTCCGGCATTGCCACAAAATCACGCGACATAATACGACCGGCCGAATCTTCTGGATAATGCAAAGAAGAACTGACCTGATATTTTAATTCCGGAGATAATTGACTAAGAATGGACTTCTGTTCATCATCATCCATATGCTCCAGAATTTCAACTGCTTCATCAGAATCAAGTTCATTAACAATATTAACAATCTGATCTTCATCAAGAGTCTCAATGACTTGCTCTTGAACAACTTCGTTTAATTCCGGAAAAACGCTTGGATCAATATGATCGCCCAAAATCTCAATTAACTTTTTACGCTCATCAACATCAAGAGATTCGATAAGGCGGGCCAAATCATATTCATCAAGACCTTCAACAATTTTTCTAACATGAGATGCATCATTTTCTTCCAACCCGATAAGGACGGAATTAACCATCTTGGTCCCCAGGCCAAGCACCTGATTTTTATGCAAAGCTTGTTTTTTAGAACGCTTCAGCCGAGAAGACTTCAAAACGGGCTTACGTGATTTTATGCTTTTTTTCATAATCCCTCCTTTATGGCTGATGCTTGAAACAAAATCTGCCTCTTTTTTACATTCTTTAAATAACGAACAAAAGAGCAAAATAAACATACACACAAAAAAAATTCCTCTTCATCAGAGGAATTTTGGTGCGGCCAAGAAGACTTGAACTTCCACGGGCTTAGCCCATAACGACCTCAACGTTACGCGTCTACCAGTTCCGCCATGGCCGCACAAGAAAAACGAACAAGAATGTTAATAATCCACTTCAAAAAATAAATCAAGCATTTTTTTCAAAAGACTGGAAAAAAATTTATCTTTTAAATGGTCATCTGAATAATTTCACGATAGGCCTTGATTGCCGAATCACGCAAAGCCACAACAGTATCAAGGGTTTGTTCTGCATTAGAGATTGCCAAAACCACATCTTGCACATCAGCTTTTCCTGCGATTCCTTGCATAGACATTTTCTCAGCATTTTTAACGGTTCCAACAGCTTCATCCATAACTGAAGACAACACCTGCCCAAAATCAGAAGAAGATTTAGCTTCCTCAGCCGCAACCGAAGACTTAGCCGGTGTCATACCGCTAAGACGGCCTAAAGCTTGTTGATAAGCATTTAATGCACTAGAAACATCATTAATCACAATCATTCTCCCCTAATTATTTTAAAACATCCAAAATACGAGAATTCAAATCTCTTGAAGTTTGCATCACGCTTAAATTAGCCTCATAAGAACGCTGAGCTTCTTTCAAATCCATCATTTCAATCAACGGATTAACATTCGGCATTTTAACATACCCCTGCTCGTCTGCCGCCGGATGAGACGGATCATATTTCAACACAAAAGGCGATTCGTCATGAATAACTTTATCCACCTTAACCATATCGGCACCGGTTTCTTGGTCGATATATTGTTTAAAAGTCACCACCTGACGACGATACGGATCACCACCTTTTGTGACAGACACAGATTCGGCATTAGCCATATTCTCAGAAATAATGCGCAAACGTTGAGCCTGAGCTTTCATTCCGGAAACAGCGATATCGGCACTGACTGATAAATCTCCGTTCATCTACCCCTCCGCTTAGGCAGTAATCTTAGTATTAGCCGTTTTCAGCATATCACGAAAAGAGGTATAAATCGTCACCATGCGATTATAATCACCTTTGTTTTTGCTGATTTCGTTAAGTTGATCTTCAATCACAACTCCGTTTCCATCAAGAGAAAGCGGATTCTGAGGCTTGGGTGTATAAACCCGAAACCCAGATTCTGATGACTTCTGATAAGGAAAGTCAAGATGCTTAGGATTCGTTTTAGCCAGCTCTAACTTTTTCTCACCAACCTGCCCAAGTTCATAAGAAAAATCAGGTTTTTCAATATCTTTTGGCAAATAATTAGGCGTATTAGCATTAGCCACATTTGTCGCCAACACTTTTTGCCGCTCGCTCAAAAAAGAACGCTGTTTATCTACCATTCTAAAAAGAGCCAGATTATTAAGATCCATGAGCTCACTCCTTCCCCAAAAACGCAGTATCACATTCCCCAACGTGACAATCCGCATGCAAATTTTGTGCCAAGTAAAAACCATTGCCAAACTCTAAAAAAAAGCATAATATAAATAATATGGCAAAAGATTAAAGGCACAAAATATGTCTGACTCGGATAATAACAAATCAAAAGAGAAAAACAAGAACGGCAAAGAGTTTTCCCCAGCTTATGCTGTTGCCTTAGGATATGATAAAGAAAAAGACAACGCCCCAAAAGTCTTAGCCAAAGGCCAAGACCATGTTGCCGAAAAAATTATCCAAATTGCCTTATCGGAAGGAATAGAAATCCGCCAAGACGCCGACTTAATCGAAATCCTCAAGGCGGTTGATATTGATGAAGAAATCCCAACCGAAGCCTTCGCTGCTGTGGCAGAAATTCTATCTTACATCTATAAAATGAATGCACAAAAAAGCCGAGACTAAGCTCGGCTCAAATTTTAAATTTTAGATTTTGGAAAAAATAGTACATCATCAGGCGGTGCAATCTTAAAATTTAGATCCGCATAATGAATATCACCGCTTTTCAGAGCAACGGCCACATGCTTTGAATCTTGATAACCAACAATCCAAGCCGGAACACACTCTCCTTTTTTAACTTCGTAAATCGGAATCAAATGCCCATAAAACTTAACCCCAGGGAACTGCTTAACAATATCCTCAAAATAAGAACGTGCTTCGTCTTTTGTAAGAATATCACCCTGTTTTTCAATAAAACGTCGCCCTGTGAAATAATAAGTTTTTCCAGACAAGAGACCAAAAACTTTTGGAGACTTAAGCAACCTTAACTCTTGACTAAGAGTATATTCTTCACAATTTTTATTAACAACCAGTGTTTTTTCCCTATTTTTATAAAGAAATTTATAACAATACCCAAATACCATATCTGTATGATACGGAATTAATTTTTTATTAGGGACAAAAGCCTCTCGTTGCAAAATTTCATCTGAAGAAAAAAGCAAACAGACATTTAACCTGGCTAGAGCATCGTCAATGTTTTCAACCATCTTCGAAAAACCACGCCATTCTTGATAATACGCTCCTTGTTTCACATAAAACTTAACATATTTGCTACATAATTCTGTCTCACTTAAATATATATTTTTAGAAAGAAGAATTGACGTTTCAATAGCGGTTTCATTGGCAATCGGATAATACAACAATTGCAACTGAGACTGTGGATTATTCTTACGGGCAAAAATCACAGCAACAGCAAAGACATAAGGTTCAGACTGTTTACCTGGAACACCTACACGATACAAAGCCGCATCCTTGATTTTTTCAAATTCGATAAGTTTATCAGCATACACTGAACACAGATAACAAGAGATTTTCTCAAAATCTAATTTCTTCGTTATTTCCATAATAGTTATAAAATTAAGTAATACATAAAATAATAATAAAATTGTATAGCGAATCTACCATTTTAATTCAAATTGTCAAGAAAAAAGACGGACAAAATTTGTCCGTCTTTTTGTTTACATGTTATAAATAAAACGTTTATCTACTGGACTTACTGGATACAAAACATCTTCTCTTTCTAAAAGTTCAAATTCGCCGGAATACAAATCAACGTTAAAATAAATAATCGCATTTAAACAGTGCATCATACCGACTAACCATCCCAAAGGAGAAGGAAGAGGTCTTTTCCAAAAGACCGCATTAGGATACTTTTTAGATATACGTTCTATCGTAGAAAAAGCTTCTTTTTCCGTAACATATTTTCCTTGACGCGAATTAAAACGTTCACCGTTAAAATAAAAATACTTTAAGTCACTTTGTTGATAGAGTTTTCTTTCAGGAAAAGTAAGATTTTGCTTATCTACAACATAAAAACAAGAATCTGGATCCCTATTTTCCAAGCTAAGAAAAAAATCATTAACTTCAGAAATCTCTAAATCTTTGATGATTAAAGCTTTTTCATCATTCAAAAAATAAGCATACGTTACAAAAGAATTCCAAATAACCGGTTTAGGCAATTCTGGCGTAGAAACTGCATCAATTAAAAACTTATCTTCAGACAAAAGAGCATAAAGTTCCATAAGAGCCTTAAGTTCAGTCAAATCTTTACAATACCAAAATCGTGGAACACAAACATCAAAAGAACAAAATTCCTCATAGAACGTCAGCTCACCAAAAATGAATGTTCCGCTTACCCGTAGTTTCGTCCCCTCCGCAAACGTAAAACGAGGAAAGTCACCTTCCCTTATATTATACGCCATATCCGCGGGAGAGAAAATAAAACAGGCCGACTGCCCTGTTTCCCTATGACGCAAAGAAAATCCAACAACAAAAACAAAAGATTTAGAACTTTCTGAAACCAGCTTTCCCATTTCAAATTTCAAGATTTGATAACAGGAAAGTTCCTTCTCATAGCGTTTTTTCAAATACTCAGGAAAAGAACCGCTTCCATCTCGATTAAAATTAAGTTTCATAATAATCATAACAATCGATATTTTATAGTTACACAATAATAAATTTTGAACTCATATAACGATAAAAACATAGTAAAGTCAAGTATTAAATCTTTTGTAAAACACAAATGAAGAACCCATCTGTCTGCGTTACAAGAGGAGAAAATTGAGCATAATCCACGGAAGGAAATGGATATCTCCCGCCGATTTTCTCTTGCCAAAGTACCGACAAATCCAAAGACTTAACATCTTCATGTTTTTTTAAAAAAGTTTGTATCTGGTTTTGATTTTCATCAGCCAAAATAGAACAAGTCATATAAACAATCCGACCACCTTTCACCGTATGTTTATAAGCTGTTTCCAAAATCTCAGCTTGCGTTTTAACAAGATGATCCAAAGTCTCAGGCGTTAACCTAAATTTTGCATCTGGAGCTCGACGCCAAGTTCCTGTTCCCGAACAAGGAGCATCAACCACAAACAAATCATAACCTTGATTGTCTAACACAGAAACAATTTCATAATTAGAATAACCAAGACGAATCCCCCGCTCTTTCATCGCAGACAAACGAGATTGATAAGCATCATGAACAAAAATTTTTCCTTTTCCGTTCATAAGATACAAAAGTGTGAATGTCTTACCACCAGCACCGGCGCAATAATCAATAATTTTTAAATTTGTCTGAGGACTACAAAGGATTGCCGCCAGCTGAGAAGACTCATCTTGAACATCGATCTCCCCATTCTGATAAGCTACACAGTTGTTAAGGTTAACTCTTTCGTCTGCACAAATCCCAATAGGAGAATACGGCGTCTTACGCAAAAACAACCCTTCTTTTTGAAGTTTTGCAAGCGTCTTTTCTCTATCACCAGAATTAATGCGCATATCAGCCCGAGCTGAAGAATTTAAAGATTTTAATAAAGCCGAGTCATTTACTTTATCAAACAACCACTTTGGACATTCAACTTCCACATCTGCAGGATAAACAATACTATCATCAAGAGTTTTAAGCCACGCTTTCTCTTCTTTGCAGACTTCTGACAAAGCATAAACATCGGCTCCAAAGATGAGATCCAAATCTTCATCTTTAAGATAAATCAGCAACATTTTTCGAACATCAAGACCACCGGCTTCAAATGACAAACGTCGCCGATGACGAATAATATCCCAAACTTTTTCAACAATAAAACGCCGATCTTTAGAGCCAATATATTTTCGCTCTCGCAAATAAGATGAAATAATATTATCCGCCGGATTTTTATCCTTAAAAACTTCTTGCAAAATCTCAAAAACAGCCCGATACCTTGCGCCAAGCTGCATTATTCTACTCCTCTAAAGCCAATAGCAACCAAATATTCCTCAGGAGAACCAGCCCGACTGGCATCAGGCTTTGCATGAACAACTTTTGCAAAATTTTTCTTAACATCTGCCAAAAGAGTATTTTCCATCCCGCCTTTAAAAACCTTAGTAATAAAAATTCCGCCCTGCTCTAATACTTCTTTAGCAAACTCATAGGCAATTTCAACTAAGGCAATTGTACGAAGATGGTCTGTTTGTTGATGACCTGTTGTATTGGCAGCCATATCACTCATCACGATATCAGCCTTTCCGTTCAAAAGACTTTTAAGCTTTTCGGCAGCTTCCGGCTGAGAAAAATCTTGTTGAATAAGCGTTGCACCTTCAATCGGCTTTGTCTCCAAAATATCTATACCGACAACCTTTCCCGCCCCTTTATTTCTCATAACAGCAACCTGAGTCCAACCACCGGGAGCACAACCCAAGTCTACAATTCTTTTACCTTTTCCAAGAAAATGAAATTTTTCATCAAGCTGAATAAGCTTAAACGCTGCACGTGAACGATACCCTAAGCGTTGAGCCTCTGCAACATAAGGATCGTTGAGTTGTCTAGCCAACCACTTGGCCGAAGATTTACTGCGTGACCTTGCCGTCTTAACCCGAACGGTTAATGTTTTGCGCCCACGAACTTCTTTGGCTGATTTAGTTAGTTTTACCATTTTTAGCCTTACTTTCTAAAGATACCTCTTGTTGCAAACGAACCTTCACTTTATCATTCTGAATAAGCTCTTCTATAATACCGTCTTTTGCACTCCGCAAAGAAGCCACCACTTTTTCAGCTCCAAGCTCGCTGAATATCTGACCCAACATAATCACACCGGACAAAAAGATAGGTGCACGCTGAAATCCGATGTTTGGATTTTTTGCCATATCCTCAACACTAGCTGTTTTTAAATCTTCCAAAACCTTAAAAACATCTTTTGTTTTAATTTGCAAACCATCACATTTATCACGATCATAACGATCACATTTGCGAATTAAAGATGCTAATCTTAAAGGCGTGCTTGAGGTTGCTACAAAGCTCACATTTTCTTTAATCGCATCAAAATTACTACTGTGCTTAAAACCATCAACCCAACGTTTAATTTCTTGAGTCAAACGAGCAGCATTAAGCTTGTCATAAGTTTCAAGCTGAAAAGCATCCGCCGCCGTACGAGACCCCCAAGGAATTGAAACAGCACTTAGCATTGAAGGATTATCACCATTCTGAGCCAACACAATCTCTGTAGACCCACCGCCTTGATCAACAACAATAGCATACTCAGATTTATTGCGCACATGAGAAATTGCCCCCTTCAAATTAAGTCTGGCCTCTTCAGACGGTGTAACAACTTCAATATGAATACCAGTCTTATCATAAACTTTACGAATAAAATCACCGGCATTTTTTGCACTTCTGCAAGCTGCAGTTCCAATGGCACGATAAGCCACAATATTACTATCCTTCATAACATTATGAAATTGTTCAAAACAATCAAGCCCACGTGCAATAGCCTCATCTGTAAGCATAGACGTTGCCTGCATCCCTTCCCCCAAACGCGTAGACATTGAATCTTGATAAACCGGCCGCCCTTTGCTGTCAGCAATCAACAAACGACAAGAATTTGTTCCTAAATCTATTGCGGCATAAAATTTCTCAACCATGGTTAGTTCCTATTTTTTTAGAGTTAAAAGGTTTCTTACTGTTTGGGCGATAAGCTTTACCAAAAGGGAAACGACGCTTTGGACGTTTTTGATATTTATTCGGAAATTTCTGGTTTTGATGCATTAAGTCCAACAAAATTCCTTCACGAATTCCTCTATCTGCAACCGTAATCTCAGCAATAGGCCAAAAAGAACATAATGCTTCGATAATAGCACAACCGGCCATTGTCAAATCCGCCTTTTGCGCACCGATACAAGGATGCTTGCGCCGCCCTTCATCCCCCATCATTTTAATTTTTGAAATTGCGCGAAAAATATCGCGCTTAGAAATTGAAATTCCATCAACGGCCGAACGATTATAACGTGTCAAATTAAGATGGACGGCCCCTAAAACCGTAACCGTACCGGAAGTACCGATAACTTGTATTTCCTGATTTTTGATTGCTTCATAAATATGATATTTATCATCAAACTCTTGAAGAATTTTATGCGTCCGTTCAATAATCGTATTATAGGCCAAATCCGTCATATCTTTTGAAGGAAACGCCTCTGAGATTGTCACCACACCGTAAGGCAAAGAAACAAACCCCTCAACAAAGGTCTTTCCGCTGTTTGTAATACGAGCTAATGAAATTTCTGTAGACCCACCACCAATATCAAAAACCAACGTCCGTTTAATGCATCGATTCAGTAATGGAATACACCCGACAACAGCCAATCTAGCCTCTTCTTTTGATGAAATTGTCTCAATCGATAGGCCTGTCTCTCTTTTAACGGCATCCATAAATTCTTGACAGTTTTTCGCACGACGACAAGCCGCTGTCGCCACAAAACGTGAACGAAAAATCGGCGCATATTCGTTAATAACACCGGAACAAACTTTAAGCGCAGCAATTGTTCTGCGAATTGCATGTTTTGTTAAAACATTATCTTGAATAATTCCTTCGCCCAAACGCGTCACTTTGGAAAAAGTCTCAATAATCTGAAAAGATGTCGGGGTCGGAGAAGCAATAACCAAGCGACAAGATGTTGTCCCCAAATCAATCGCGGCATATACAGGGCGAGCTTGCTCATCATCTTGACGAGCAAGCCCTGTGTAATTTTCTTGTTTTTGGTTTTTCCACTTATTATTCATTGCCCTTACATAAAACCATCCGATTAACTGTCAGGATAAAGCTCTCCTCTAACAATTTGACGCAGTTCATCAATACAAACCAAGCCGCGTTTTTTGTCTTCAAAATACCAATAAACCCACCCGTTGCAAGCCGGAGCATTTTGCGCAGCTGCACCAACCTGATGAATAGAACCTTCCAACTTTTCACTTTTAATAGTACCATCAGAACGAACCGCAGCACAGTGCTTTTTAGTAATATCATAAAGAATATCGCCAGGATTCAACAAACCTCTTTCGACAACAGCACCAAACGGAATTCGCGGCTGACGCTTTTTAGAACTAAATTCTAAACAAAGCTCATTTTCAACCGGCTCAACTGCATCAATGCGCTTCTGAGCTCCTTTAACATAGTGTGCATCTTTTTCAATACCGATAAAATTACGCCCAATTTTTTTAGCAACGGCACCGGTTGTCCCTGTTCCAAAGAAAGGATCGAGCACAACATCTCCAACTTTTGTTGAAGAAAGAATAACCCGATAAAGCAATGCCTCCGGCTTTTGTGTCGGATGAAGCTTTTCACCATTTTTATCTTTAAGACGCTCTTTTCCGGTACAAAGCGAGATATTCCAGTCGCTGCGCATCTGCATATCTTCATTAAGAGCCTTCATTGCCTCATAATTAAACGTATACTTAGACTTTTGGTTTTTAGCTGCCCAAATAAGCGTCTCATGAGCATTAGTAAAGCGCGTTCCTTTAAAATTCGGCATTGGATTAGTCTTGTTCCAAATAATATCATTCAAGATCCAAAAACCTAAATCTTGCAAAATATGTCCGACCCGAAAGATATTATGATAAGAACCGATAACCCAAATTGCACCATCTTCTTTCAAAACACGTCGAGCGGCAGTCATCCAAGCACGAGTATACTCATCATAAGACGCCATACTTTCAAAGCTGTCCCATTCCTCATAAACACCGTTCACATGAGTATTGTCGGGGCGAGTTAACGCCTCGCCGAGTTGAAGATTATACGGAGGATCAGCAAAAATAAGATCGACGGAATTAGGCTCCATCTGATTCATAATTTTAATACAATCATCATTAATAATAGTATTTAAAATTTTTTTTGTTTGGATACTGCTCATTAGCGAACCGCTTTCCTGCTATTAATTTCTTTAACGCTCATAGTATGTAAGAATAAGGTTATAATTTTATTAACGCAAGAAAAAAATTAAAACAAAAACCGAATCGAGCCAAGAATCGTTTGATAAAACACAATTATTTTTTCGCAAAATTCGGAACCGGATTAAAAGAGAAGCGATGCACCCCCTCAATCGCACCATAAGACTTAAGCCCCTCAAGATGAGCTTTGGTCCCATAACCGGCATTTTTTTCAAACCCAAAATAAGGATATTTTTCAGCCAATTCAGCCATATACCTATCACGAGTAACTTTTGCGATAATAGATGCCGCCGCAATCGAATAAGACAGAGAGTCGCCTTTAATAACAGTCTGAGTCGGAACTGGAAAATTCTTTGGATGTTGATTGCCATCGACCAAAGCCGCAACCGGCTTTTCAGATAAAGACATAAAAGCGCGCTTCATAGCAAGAAAAGTTGCTTGTAAAATATTAATTTCATCAATCTCTTGAGCTGAGGCTTCCCCCACACCGATGAGTAAATTTCCTAAATTTTGTTGCGCATACAATAAGTTATAAAGCTTTTCTCTCTTAGCAGGTGAAAGTTTTTTTGAATCATCGAGTGAAAACAACAAGTCTTGAGGAAGATTCTTATTAAGAATTACCACAGCACCGGCAACAACCGGCCCCGCCAATGGCCCTCTTCCGGCCTCATCGATTCCTGCAACAGGATAGGAATATCTATTTTCAAATGAAAAATCAGGCATCTAGCTCAGCCCCTCAAATAATTACTTTAAATTCGTGGTTTGCAACCGCAATAAGTTTGATTATAGAGCTTCAAATCTTTTATCAACTGAGATCGACGCTCTTGCATGCCGCCTTTTCTCCCCTCAATTTGAACATAGGGGAACCCTGTTTCTGTTGAAGCCATGGCGGCCGCCTGATTAACTTGTTCCAAATTTTTATAGCGAGACACACCAAGAACCGAAGCCACACCGTCAAATTCATTAACCTTGGCATATTCCATCACTTTTTTCAAGCGCATATAAAAGCAAATGGAACACCGCTTTCCTCGCTCCGGCTCATTTTCAAGACCTTTGGTTAAAGCGCACCAGTTTTCATTATCATATTCCAGCTCAATAAAAGGTACATGATATAAGTTGCACAAACGTTTGTTTTCTTCACAACGTTTTTGATATTCCGCCAAAGGCCGAATGTTTGGATTATAAAACACAACGCTAAAATCTTGTTTTTCTTGTGCCATTTTTTCAATCACAGCACAAGAACACGGCGCACAACAAGATAGCAACAATATCCCTTTACTCATCAGAAAACCTTTCATAAATCACAGAGAGTATAAAACTCAAAAATATTTTTTCAACTGATTTTTAAGGCATTAGCCCATAATTCTAATTTTTTATCATAAGCTATGGACGCATTTGCCGGACTGGTTGACGGTAATAAAATAAGTTCAATAGAATTTTCCTCTGCCCATAAAAGATTAGAACTTTTCACAAAAGATTGATAAGCTTTTTTGCCGTTAAACACAAGCCGAGACAAAGCCGGTGCCATTTTTAATAAATCCGAAAAATCATTAGGCTCCGCTTGGCGAATGGCGCTATCCATACTTCCATCTCGTTCACAGTGTTTCAGGACATCCCAAAGTCCCACATGATTTTTCAAAAGTTTAGCCACCCTAACTTCATAATCTTGATTAAGATTAATTTCAGAAAAAAGAACACTCATAAACTTCCAAAAATTATTTTGCGGATGAGCATAATATTGCTGCCGTTGCAAAGAAACCTCCCCCGGCATAGAACCGATAACCATAATTTTTGTGTCTTGCGCAATTCGCGGCAACATACTCTGCTTCAACATATATCCCTCTTGATAAAAAAACAGCTTGAAAAACCGAAGTCTTTCAAGCTGAAAAAAATACAAATAATGGAAACAATCAAAAAAACACATCAACACCCTCTGAACGATGTTTCATAATTACCTTGTTTCTTTTTACGGGCTTTTTCAGCAGCTCTTTCACGTTGATACTCGGTCTGAGCAGTTGCAGACTTTTTAAAAGCACCCTTTTCCTTTTTTTGATTCTTTGAAAAATCTTTTTTATTTGCCATAATAAAAAAATTAAATGATTAATAATATAAAAATAAATAACTAACACGAAAAGGCTTATAGCACTTTTAAAAATTTTGTCAACAATAAAAATTAAAAAATTTCATTTTTTATATTATACGGGAATAAATATGTTTTGAGCTTGACTTTATAGGGCAAATAAAGCCTATACTAGAGCATCAACAAGAAACAAATAAAAAAAACACAATGAGCAATAAAAAACAATATTTAACACCGGCACAATTTAAGGCCGAAATAGAAAAATGCTTAGGCTGCCCCAACAAGCCTTGTATGAAAGCCTGTCCGGTTGGCTGCTCACCGCAAGAATTCATTGGGTTAGCCAAAGAAAAAAAATATAAAGAAGCCGTTGAAGCGATTATGAATCGCAATCCGATGGGCGAAACCTGCGGCTTGATATGCCCAGACAAATTCTGCATGAGTGCCTGCCTTCGCAAAAATCTTGATTCCGCCATAAACATTCCTAAGGTTCAGGCGACATTAATGAAAAATTATCGCACTTTTGCGGAAAAGAAGCGTAAAGAAATAAACGATAACGGAAAAAAGGTTGCCGTAATCGGCGCCGGACCGGCTGGCTTGGCCGCAGCTAAAGAATTGGCCGAAAACGGATATATGACAGATATATTTGAAGGAAAAGACCATATTGGCGGCGCATTAAGATATATTCCGGAAGAAAGATTGCCTAATGAAGCATTAAGTGCAGATTGCAACGGAATATTATCATCACCACTCATAAATTTACAGCTAAACCACAAAATAGAAAATCCTCAAGAATTGCTAAAAAAAGGTTATAGCGGCGTAATTATCGCTTATGGAGAACAAAACGCCATAAGATTAAACATACCGGGAGAAGAATTATCGACCTGCTATAAAGACTACTTATCTCACCCCGAGAAATATAAGACATCTGGTAATATTGCCATCATCGGCGGAGGAAATGTTGCGGTCGATTGTGCCTTAACTGCTAAAAGCAACGGCGCCCAAAATATCGAAATTTTTGTTCGCAGACGTTTAACCGACATGAAAATATCCCGACAAGAATTTCAAGAACTTTTTGAAAAAGAGATTAACATAACAGCTTTGACCAGTCCCGAAAAAATTGAAAGACACGAAAAGTTATCTCTTTTCGTTCACCGCAATCACATTGTAGAAAACAAAGCAGTTCCCCTGCCCAACACCACAATTGAATTAAAAGGCTTTGACTTAATCATCACGGCAATCGGTAGCCGCGCTGATAAACTAACGGAAGAAACAAAAATTATCTTAGCCGGAGATTGCAAAGAAGGATCTTCAACTTTAGTTGAGGCTTTAGCATCAGGCCAAAAAGCCGCACACAACTTGATAATCAGACTAAAAAACAAGGAAAAAAACGATGAAAATAATGATGGTCAGAGATCGTAATGTTTTAAACACCAACTGGGTTGTCTATCTGGCAAACTTGTTTATCAGCCGCGGACACGAGGTGGTTATTGCTTGCGATACTTACTCAAAGCTTGGAAAAACCGGTGTTGGCTACGATATTGACCCCAAAGTCAGAATTTGCAATCTGAGCGCTAAAACCAACAATAAAGTAAAAAACATTTTTATTGCACTCAGAAACAAGGTTATCCCGCCCTATTTCCGCTTTAATAAGCTTATTGAAGCAGAACAACCTGATATTTTGCTCTCATACTTCCCGACAGACTTATATAATATTACGCGCTTTCAGAATCATAAAGCTCCGATTATTCAAATGGTACACAATTATCCGCCGGTAATTTTAAGAAAAGTTATGAGAAAGAACATTCTCAGTCGCTATTTTTGCAAACAAAGCTTCAAAAAAGTAAATACTTTCCAAGTATTGATGAATTCTTACAAAGATAAGGTAGATCCGTTTTTTGAAGCCAAAAACATTGTCAGAATAGCCAATCCGGTTAAACAATATAAAGAAGACGAACTTGTTGACCTATCTAAAGAAAAGAAAAAAATTATTTATGTTGCTCGCGTTGAGAAAAAGATAAAACAGCCTCACTTACTGATAGAAGCCTTCGCCAAAATAGCAAAAAACTTTCCCGACTGGAAAGTAGAAATTTGGGGAACGGCAAAATATGATGATTACAACCAAGAAATTGCAAACTTCATCAAAGAACATCAGCTTGAAAATCAAGCATCACTCGCCGGTTACACAATGGATGTTGAAAGCCTATACCGCAGCGCTGACATTCATGCTTTTCCAAGCAATTGCGAAGGATTTAGCTTGGCAATTGCTGACGCTATGTCTATCGGCCTGCCTCATATCGGCTTTGATTTTGCACATTCTGTCAATGAAATCATCATCGACGGACACAATGGCTTTTTAGCAAAAGATATTGACGACTTTGCCGATAAGCTCAAAAAATTGATGTCTGATAAAGAATTACGAATAAAATTCGGAAAAAACGCTCATGAGGATATGAAGGCATACACGCCGGAAATAATCCTCGATCAATGGGATGAACTGTTTAATCAAATAGCAAAGGACAAAAAATAATGATACCTAAGATAATCCATTACGTCTGGTTCGGCAGCAACGACTTTGGTGAAAAAGAAAGAAAATGCATTGAAAGCTGGAAAAAAATTCTTCCTGACTATAAGATCATGCGCTGGGATGATAGCAAACTATCAGAATTCAAAAACGAATATTTTGAACAAGCATATAAAAACAAGCAATACGCTTTTGCTTCTGACTATGCCCGACTAAAAGTCTTGTATGAATATGGTGGTGTTTATATGGATACGGATGAAGAAGTTTTACGCCCGTTAGATGCCTTTTTAACACATGACTTTTTCATAGGTTGTCAATCATGCGGAACTGCTCGAACACTAAACACTTCATTTATTGCCGCCACACAACACAATAAAATAATAAAAGACCTTTTGTCTGTATATGATGAAACAAAATTCATTAATCCGGACGGAAGCTTCAATCGGACCACCAACCCTGAATATTTTGTAGACATATTAACCAAGAGATATAACTTAAAAGAAACATACATCAAAAAAGGACGTATTGAGTTTTATCCCAATTCTTTTGTATATGACTACTACCACTTTGCCAAAGAAGGAAAAGATTCTTACGCCATACATCATTACACCGGACACTGGAAACCCGATTGGAAAATACAAGATAAATTAAAAATAAAGCTCTTTGGCCACGAATATATCATCCGAAAATATAAAAAGAACCGCCCCACAGCAGTTTTAGCGGCAGAAAAAGGTGAGACAATCTTAGCCAAACTTCAAACGACTAAAAAATCAACTTATACACTAATAAAAAAATAAGAGCTCGTAGAGCTCTTTTTTTTGTAACAAGAAAACTACCGGCTAGGCCGGTAGTTCCAAAGAGCTTACAGCTTTACAGATAAAAAACTCCTTTGCTAGAATAAAGTGACGTCTGGCAACTGTCTAATAAAAAGCAAAGGAGTTTTTTAATGAACACACATACAATAGCACACACAACATGGAATTGTAAATACCATGTTGTATTCGCA
>CASFMW010000008.1 GCA_949295935.1 uncultured Pseudomonadota bacterium
GTCTGGTTATGACTGGAACGCTTCTGCACAGACTTGTACCCAGCAATGCGCAAGCTCTTATCAATATACTTGTACTGGAACTAATCAAACAGGTGGCAGCGGAACAGCTTGTGGTGGATTATATGAGGCTTGCTCTTGTTCTAGAGGTTATTTCTGGGACGGATCTGTTTGTGTAGAAGGGAACATGTGTATGAAAGGTACTCAACATGGTTATATCCTTAATAGCGACATGACAATAACGTATACTGCACAAAGCGGAAAAACACCTATCGGTGTAGTTGTCTGCTCTTATCCTGAAGGTGGCGGACAGGCAATGGCACTAGAGTCGATAGGAGAGTATAAATGGGGAATATCGATAGGTTATGATATTCCAAATTTATCAAATAGTTTTGGAGACTTTTTAGAAGCTGCACTAGATATAGCAAGTTGTGCTAATAGTGCAAAGATAATGGCAGCAGGAGATAAGAGTAAATATCCGGCAGCATGGGCAGCACATGAGTATAAAACAGAAGGCACGAGTGCGGGAGATTGGTGCTTACCGGCAGCAGGAATATTTACCTCATATTATAATAACCGAGATGCAATTAATTCAGGTTTTACAAAAGTTGGTGGAACACAATTTTTCCTCAACGCCTACGGCACCTACGCTTGGTCATCAACCGAAGACGATACCCAAGAGGCGTGGAGCTCAGGCTTTGGTAACAATTTTAGTGTGATCTACACCTATAAGTATTATGGCCGCGAGGTCCGCCCCGTCCTTGAATTTTAGTCCACCACCGTCCTTTCACAAAAAAAGCGGAGCTTCGGCTCTGCTTTTTTTAAGAAGCTTGGGGATATGTGAGTTTTTGCTGTTAACTTCTTGGAAAAAGTGTTTTAAGAAAAGAAAAAAGGGGAAAATTAAATGAGAATTGGGGAAACTCGTGAATAATTTTGTTCAAAGCATAAAAAATATGTCACCGGGAAGATTAGCATCTTTGGCCGGCGTAATTTTGTTTTTAATAAGCTTTTTTGTATATCTTGCCACGCGCTTAAACACAACGGAATACGCTGTTTTATATACGGACTTGGAACTAGAAGACGCCAAACAAATTGTTAATCGACTAGAAACCTCAAATATCAAATATAAACTAGAAAAAAACGGCACTGAGATTCTCGTTCCCACCGATATGGTGAACAAAATGCGAGTCGATACCGCAGAATTGGCGCTTGCCTCTAAGGGCTCAAACGTCGGTTACGAGATTTTTGACAATACCGATGCTCTTGGCTCAACTAACTTTGTTCAGAATGTAAATTTGATTCGCGCGCTTGAAGGTGAGTTAGCACGCACTGTCCGCAGTGTAGATAATATTAAGAGCGCCAGAGTCCACTTGGTTTTACCCAAAAGAGAAATGTTTTCTAAGGAAGAACAAGTCCCGACCGCTTCTGTTGTTGTCCGCACGGTTAACGGAACTTTGAGCCCGCAAAGCGTTTTGGCGATTCAAAAATTGATTGCCGCTTCTGTGCCCAAGCTGGATGTTAAAAACGTTGCGATTGTTGACAGCTCCGGAAATTTGCTGACAGAGGACAAAAATAAAGAACTGATGCAGCTAAATAGAAACGAAGAATTGCGTCAGGATTTGGAACGCAGCATGGCCGAACGTGTTCAAAAATTGCTGGAAAGAAGTGTCGGACAAGGCAATGTTCGCGCCCAAGTTTATTTGGAAATGGATTTTGATCAGGTTGTCACTAATGAAGAAATTTATGATCCGGACGGACAAGTTATTCGCTCTGAAGCCAGTACGACCAATAATTCTGCCACAACCGAAAATAACGCACCAGTAACGGTTGCCCAAAATATTCCAAATGGGGATACTGTGGCACAGGGGGATGGTAGCTATACTCAAAGTTCCAATACCGAGTCGACGATTAATTATGAAATTTCAAAAATCGTCAGAAACAAGGTCAAAAACAATGGCGTAATTACGCGTATGACAACAGCTGTTGTTATTGACGGTATTTATGAAAGGAACGAAGAAGGGGATATTGTATATCGTCCGCGTAGCGATGAAGAGATGAAAAAGTTTGAAGATCTGGTCAAGTCAGCTTTGGGCTATAACGCTGAACGAGGCGATATGGTAGAGGTTAGAAACCTTCAGTTTGTTAATGGCCAAATGATTAAGCCTGAAAAGAAGGTAGAAACGCTGATAATGGGCTTCACAAAGGATGAGATTATCCGTATATCAGAAGGCATAGGAGTTGCACTCGTTGCTATATTAGTTATATTATTAGTCATTCGACCACTGATAAATAATGCGTTTGATATGAATAATAATGATAGCGATACCCGTCTTTTGGGGCAAAATGCTGAAGAAGATAATCTGCTGTTGTCAAACTTTTTGGATGAAGACCATGAAGAAGTCGGCGACATGATCAATATGAGCAAAGTCAACGGCAGGGTTAAGGCATCTTCAGTCAAGAGAATTAATGACATTGTTGAGAAAAATCCTGATGCGGCTGTTAATATTGTCCGCAGCTGGCTGTACCAAAACGAAAATAATGGATAACTAAAATGAAGCAAAACGTAATAGATGATTATAATTTATTGTCCGGTCAGCAAAAAGCGGCCATTCTGATGATGTCTCTGGATGAAGAGAAATCAGCGGCTCTTTTTGCTTTAATGGATGATGAAGAAATCAAAGAATTGTCCGTTATCATGGCCAGCCTCGGAAAAGTAAATTCAAACGTCGTTGAGCAGTTGTTTGCTGAGTTTAGCGAGAAACTAAATTCTGCCGGCACTTTGATAGGAACCTATGAAACCACAGAAAGATTGCTGTCTAAATCAATGGATAAAGACCGCGTTGCCGCAATTATGGAAGAAATCAGAGGCCCTGCCGGTAGAACCATGTGGGATAAACTTGGTAATGTAAACGAACATGTTTTAGCCAATTATTTGAAGAACGAATATCCGCAAACCATTGCCGTTATTTTATCAAAAATAAAACCCGAGCATGCAGCTAAGGTGATTGCGCTTCTGCCGGAAAACTTTGCAATGGAAATCATTATGCGTATGCTGCGTATGGATTCTGTTCAAAAAGAAGTCTTAGATGGGCTGGAAAAAACCTTGCGCAAAGAGTTTATGAGCAACTTGTCTAAGTCAACGCGCCGCGATTCTCATGAATTGATTGCCGACATCTTTAACTCTTTGGACAGAAACACGGAGGCACGTTTCATGGATGCCTTGGAAGACCGCAATCCAGAATCTGCAGACCGAGTAAAGTCTTTGATGTTTACGTTTGAAGATTTGGTCAGAGTCGATTCTCAGGGTATTCAAGTCTTGCTCCGCAATATTGATAAAGATAAGTTGGCAGTGGCATTAAAAGGTGCGTCTGAAACCATTAAAGAGCTCTTCTTTAATAATATGTCATCTCGTGCCGGAAAAATTATTAAAGAAGATATGGAAGCCATGGGGCCTGTCCGTTTAAGAGACGTCGAAGAAGCTCAGCTTTATGTTGTTAATGCAACAAAAGAGCTGTCAAATTCGGGTGAAATTGTCATTAGTGAAGGCAAAGACAGCGACGAGCTGGTATATTAAGGAAAGAGCTGACAACCGATGGCCGAATACGAGAAGTTTATGTTTGATAATTTTGTTATTAAAGACGGAGACGACTTACCCGAGTTTCCCGAAAAACTTCCCGTGCCGACAACAGATACGGCTCTGAGCGTTCCCGAAGAGGCTGATAACACAGAGCCAGAGGTTGAGCCAGAAGAAACAGAGTCTGAGCCGAAGCCGGAAGTTGAAGAACAAACTGTTGAAGAAGAACCAAAGGAAGAGGACACTTTTGTACCGGAGGTTATAACTTTTACGGAAGAAGAAGTTGAAGATAAAATAAAAGAGGCGGAAGAAACCGCTTATGAAAACGGCAGAAAAGCAGGATTGGCAGAGCAGGGGGCTGAGCAGAACCTTTTGCTGGAGCAAATTGATAAGTCTCTGCAAAACGCTATGGCTGAAGCTGAAAAAATAAAAGAAGAACTGAGTTCTCAGTTTAAGGGGTTGGCCGCGGTATTAATTGAAAAATTCATTCCGACTTTAGCCAAGGAGCAGGCTGAAGAACTGCTGAAAAAGTTTTTGGAAGAAAATTTTTCCAATTTCAAGAGCGAAGCAAAGTTGTCATTTTATTTTAATCCTGATATTATTATCAAAGCGCAAGAAATTGTTGCCAGATTAGCACATAAAAGCGATTATGAAGGAAAGATAGCCTTACACAAAGATGCGAGTTTGGGACTGAGCGATTGTCGGGTAGAATGGGAAAACGGCGGTGTAGAAGTTAATATGAAGCAAATGCAAAAAGAGGCGGAAGCTTTGCTTGATGACCAAAACAATAAAACAAAAGAGGGAGAGCACTCATGAGTGAAAATTTAGATTTGGACGAGATGAACGACAGCCAAATGACGGAGAACGATCCGGTATTAAAAAAAGAAAGTATGATTGATAATTTTGACATTCCGAGCTCTGCCGCAGACTTAGAGCCTGTGTATGACATACCGGTAAAAGTATCTGCCATTTTGGGCAAGGCGCATATGACGGTCAGCCAGTTATTAAAGCTCAATAAAGGGGCAATAATTGAGCTGGATAAAAAAGTCGGAGAAGCGATAGATATTTATGTCAACAATAATTTGGTTGCGCGCGGCGAAGTTGTGGTTGTTGACGACAAACTTGGAATAACCATGACCGAGGTTGTGAAGTCTAATTTGAATAAATAGGTAAGGAAAGGAAAAAATGCAGCTTCTGATAGTCGGAACATTAGAAGGACAGATTGGCGCCGCCAGTAAGATAGCTATGGCTCAAGGCGGACAGGTTTCGATTGCTGATGATATAGAACCGGCAATGGAGATTTTACGCTCGGGCAAATCCATTGAACTGGTAATGATTGATGTAAAGTTGGATATATATAAATTTATCCAATCACTGGAGAGTGAGCGGATAAATGTTTTGGTTGTCGCCTGCGGCGTTGCAAATGACCATGTTTTAGCGGTTAAAGCAATCAAGGCCGGTGCGAAGGAATATATCCCTCTGCCGCCTGATGCCGAGCTGATAGGGGCTGTCTTGGCTGCTGCCACAAGAGAAAATCATGCCCTGATTTATGGCGATAAAAAGACCGAGGCCGTTCTTAAAATGGCCAAGCAAGTAGCTCCGTCAGAGGCTAATATTTTGCTGACAGGAGAGTCCGGTACCGGTAAAGAGATTTTTTCTCGCTTTATCCATGATAACTCAAAGCGGGCAAATAAAAAATTTGTAGCTGTGAACTGTGCAGCGATTCCCGAAACCTTGCTTGAATCTGAACTCTTTGGCTATGAAAAAGGCGCTTTTACCGGCGCAGTTGCTCGTAGAATAGGTAAGTTTGAAGAAGCCAGCGACGGCACCTTGCTGCTTGATGAAATTTCTGAAATGGATATCAAGATTCAGTCAAAGTTGCTGCGTGCCATTCAGGAAAAAGAGATAGATAGAATTGGCGGCAAAGCCCCGATAAAAGTTAATACAAGAATAATCGCGACATCAAACCGCAACTTGTCAGAAGCAGTCAAGAACGGAACATTTCGTCAGGACTTGTATTATCGTCTGAATGTTGTGAACATAAACATTCCGCCCTTGAGAGAAAGAGTGGACGATATCGTTGTTCTGGCAAAACATTTTGTAAAAAAATATTCAGAGTTAAATGATATTAGCTTAAAGCCGCTGTCAAAAGAAGCGGAAGACAAACTGAAAAATTATCTTTGGCCGGGTAACGTCCGAGAGCTTGAAAACACGATCCATCGCGCGGTCTTGCTAAGTACGGAAGAAGAAATTGGCGCAGATGCCATTATTTTGAATGATGAGGACGCAATTATAAACAAGCCCGAAACCGGAGAAGAGATGAGAGGCGGAGAGTTTGTCGGCCGCACGGTTGCCAATATGGAGCGGACGCTGATAATTGATACCTTGAAGCACACAATGGGCAATCGCACAACAGCCGCAAATATTTTGGGCATATCCATCAGAACATTAAGGAACAAACTCAAACAATATGAGGAAGAGGGATATAATCTTCCATCGGGGCAGTAAAAATAAATGGCAAAAGAACCGCAAAAAAACACCTCAGGCTTTGGCAAAAAGCCTTTGAAAGAAATTTTGATAGCCTCCACACGCCGAGGAGACTTGTTCTTTGCTTTTACTATAATCTTGATGTTGGTCATCTTGATTATGCCGATGCCTGCATGGCTGTTGGATATTGCGCTGGCTTTTTCCATCACGATTTCTTGTCTGGTGCTGATGACTGCCATCTTTATTGAAAAGCCAAACGAGTTTAATGCCTTTCCTTTGGTCTTGTTGATTACAACAATGTATCGGTTGTCGCTCAATCTGGCTTCAACACGCTTGATTCTGGCTGATGGTTACCAAGGACCTGACGCTGCCGGTGAGGTTATTAAGGCCTTTGGTGGCTTTATTATGGGCAATAACTTTATTATTGGTGTGATTGTATTTGCAATATTGGTTGTCGTTAATTTTGTAGTCATTACCAAGGGTTCCGGCCGTATTGCGGAAGTGGCCGCACGTTTTGCCTTGGATGCCATGCCCGGAAAACAAATGGCGATTGATGCGGATTTATCATCAGGTTTGATAACGGAAGACGAGGCCCGAGCCAGACGAGAAGACTTATCAAAAGAGAGTGCGTTTTACGGAGCCATGGACGGTGCTTCAAAGTTTGTTCGCGGAGATGCGATTGCCGGATTAATTATCACCTTTATTAATGTGGTTGCCGGTATGATAATCGGTATGGTGCAAAATCACATGTCCTTTGCACAAGCAGCTGAAACCTATACGCGCTTAACCGTAGGTGATGGCTTGGTTTCACAGGTTCCGGCCTTAATTATTTCTGTTGCTGCTGGTATTTTGGTGTCAAAAGCCGGTATGACCGATGCCACGGATAAAGTTTTGTTTGCGCAGGTTTCAAATTATCCAAAGGCACTGGGAATGAGTTCCTTCATGGCCTTGTCTTTGGCCATGTTGCCGGGAACACCGGCTTTGCCGTTTATGTTATTGGCAGTATTGACCGGTGCAACGGCTTATTATTTGAACCGCCAGCAACAGGTCGCTCAAGCCAAATTGGCCGCAATTAAAGAGCAAGAGAAGAAACAAGGACCTTTGGCTAAGGCTGCAGATGAGCCGATAGCAAATGCCTTGAAGATTGATATGATAAGGTTGGAGATTGGCTATGGCTTGCTTCCGTTGGTAAATGAGCAGAACAACCGCAAGCTGACCGACCAGATAAAAGCCTTAAGAAGGTCTTTGGCGGTTGAGTTGGGCTTTGTCATGCCCTCAATCCGCATCCAAGATAATATGCAACTGCCGCCGAATGAATATAATATATATATTAAAGAGGTGAAGTCGGGTAAAGGCGAGTTGCGCCCGACCCAGTTGTTAGTTATGGATCCAAGGGGTGAACCGATATCTCTCCCCGGAGAAAACACGTTTGAGCCGACTTTTGGGTTAAAAGCGATGTGGATTAATCCGTCATATCGTGAAGAAGCAATGTTCAGAGGCTATACGGTAGTAGATCCGGCCACGGTTGTAACGACGCATATTACCGAGCTGGTTAAAGATAATATGCCGGAATTGTTATCTTATGCCGAAACCCAGAAATTGCTTGATGAAATGGATAAAGAGCAGCAAAAACTGGTCAAAGAGCTTGTCCCGAGCAAAATTTCGGTTGGCGCAATTCAAAGAGTATTGCAAAATTTGTTACAAGAACGTGTATCAATCAGAGATTTGCCCACCATCTTGGAAGGTATATCGGAGGCAGTATCTTCAACCAGAAGCCTGATGATGATAACCGAGCATGTCAGAACACGTTTGGCACGACAAATTTCCAATGCCAATACCAATGAAATGGGGATAATACCTTTGGTAACGCTGTCCCCGCAGTGGGAGCAAGCTTTTGCCGAAGCGATTATCGGAGAAGGGGATGACCGCCAGTTAGCGATGGCCCCGACTGCCTTACAGGGATTTATCAGCAAAGTCAGAACTGTGTTAGAAGATTTGGCCATAAAAGGTGAAACAGGGGTATTGCTAACCAGCCCGAATATCAGACCGTTTGTTCGCTCGATTATTGAGCGTTTTCGCCCAATGACGGTGGTTATGTCACAAAACGAGATTTATCCTAAAGCCAAAATAAAAACAGTCGGCCAGATTTAGCGGGTAAGGACAAAAGATGAGATTAAAAACTTATACAGCCGCGAACATGAACGAGGCTTTTGCTTTAGTAAAGCAAGAGCTGGGTAGTGACGCTATAATTGTTAGTACGGAAAATACCGAGGACGGTGGCGTCAGAATAACCGCCGCGGAAGAAGAAAAAGACTTCAGCTTTAGTGAAAAAGAAGAAATTCATCATGAGCCCAGACGCCGCGACTTTGATGACAGCCGCATAAGAGAAAGTCTGAAATATCATGGCGTTATAAAACAAACCAGAGAAAAAATATTAGCAAACGTCAGACAAGAATATTCCACCAGCGGAGAAAAAGATGAAAAAGTTTTGCTTGAAAGATGTCTGGCAAAAATGTTTAGCTATTACAAAATGCTGGAAAGAAATCGACCATTTAAGCTGTTTATGGGCATAACCGGTAGCGGCAAGTCAACGGCAATCGCCAAAGTCGCCACACAGGCTAAATTCAAAAAAATCAGTAGCTGTATTGTTAGTACTGACAATGTCCGTGCCGGAGCCAATAATCAGTTAAAAGCTTTTGCCGAGATATTAGAAACACCATTTTACATGGCTAAGGATGCGCAAAGCTTGTATGAAAAGGCCGCTTCGGCAGCAGAGCGTTACGCGTTAGTTTTAATAGACACACCGGGGATAAATCCGTTTGAAGAAAAAGAAGTGGCGACGATAAGGCCTTTGGTCGGGGCTTTAAAGGCCGATGTCATAATGACCATGGATGCCGGCCGCAATTCTTATGATTCAGTAGAAATAGCCGAGATATTTTCACAGCTGGGGGCTAAGTATTTGCTGCCAACCCGCATGGATTTAACACGGAGAATAGGCGGTATTATATCAGTTGCCGATAGTACCGGCATGTCTTTAGGTGCCGCCGGTGTCAGTTCATCAATCGTACAGGGGATAGCCAAGATAGATGCAAAATCTCTGGCGCGTCTTCTTTTGTCATAGGGGAATAAGGAATATGGAAAACGATAAAACAGAAGAATTAAAAATTATGCCCCGCGGAATAACGGACGGAAAACAGGGAAACATGATAGCTGTTGCCTCTGGCAAGGGCGGTGTCGGCAAAACCTGGTTTTCGATTACACTGGCTCAAACGCTGAGCGGCCTCAGACAAAAGGTGCTGCTTTTTGACGGAGATTTAGGGCTGGCCAATGTTGATATTCAGTTAGGGTTGATGACAAAACACGATTTAGGCAGCGTCGTAACCGGAGAAAAAACGCTGAATCAAGTTATTAGCCATAGCGACAAAGGACGCTTTGATATCATTGCCGGACGTTCTGGCTCGGCAGGACTAGCCTCTATGCCTTTAGGGCGCTTGCAAATCTTGGGTGAAGATTTGAAACTTGTTGCGGAGAATTATGATAAAGTAATATTGGACATTGGCGCCGGAATAGAAAAACCGGTCAGAATAATGTCATCTTTAGCCGACAAGGTTATTGTAATTTGCACGGAAGAGCCTACTTCTTTGACAGATGCTTATGCATTTATTAAGTTAATGACCATGCAATATCCGGAAAGAAAGATATATATTGTTGTAAATCAGGCAAATTCTGAAAGAGAGGGCCGCAGAACTTATGAAACTTTGAGCAAGGCCTGCCAAAACTTCTTAAAGATAGAGCCACCGCTTTTAGGGGTGATAAGACGGGATACGCGCGTAAGAGATTCGATTAGAAATCAAATTCCGCTTTTGAGCCGCTATCCAACCTCAGAAGCAGCTGAAGACGTTATTAATATCGCACGGAGATTATTGAAGGAATAATATAAAGACAAGGAGAAGCAGTATGAGTGCGCCCACAATACCGACGATAATAACCGGAGAAACACAGGCTCCGAGTGGAAATACCGCAACGGGAAACACGACCATACATATCTCTTTGGATAAATTGGGAAGCATTAGCCCAAATGATGTCTTAACCCTAGAATTTATTGAAAGCTTGTCCTCAGCAAGCACTGTCGTTTCTAAAGGCGAGAACAGTTTGCCTGAAATCATGATGCCGACCGAGAACAAGCAGCCGATAATAAAAGTTCAGTTAACATCGGGGCAAGTGATAGAAGTTGCCGCCGATGAGATCAGCTTTGATAAACCTGTGAACATTGATAAAGGAACTTTGCTTCAAGCCAAGGTTTCTTCCATAAACGAGCAGGGCGTAACAATACGCTTACAGAATACAAAAATAGAAGGTCGGATACTACCCGAAACGCAAGAAAACGCGGGGATAAAGAATATTATTTCAGAACAACTCACGCAGCAAGGAAAACCCGAGGCAGTTATAAAAAATGATGTTTTTCAAGGAATTAAAACAGAAATCTTACCTTTAAGATTAAGTCAGGCTATAGAGCAGATTGCTAAAGAAATCAACTTATCTCCCAAGCTGGTTAATGAGATAAAGACGGCGCTTAATGGGTTTGAAATAAGATTTGAGGCCCCGAAAAATATTAAAAATCCGGTTGTAAGAGATAATCCACAACAAATCATGACAATGCCCAAAGGTGAAAACGCTATCAATGTTTTGTTCAGCAATATTAGGGAGATAGCATCACAAAATCAACCAATGTCTAAGACTATAGAAACAATTGTCAATGCATTTAAAGTGCTGGAAGGAAAAACGCTGCCGGCACAAACACAAGACTATCCTCAGGGCACTGTCTTCAAAACCGCAATCGGTAACATATTTCCCGAAAAAGATATAAAATTGCCTCAAAACATAAAGTTAGAGCTGCCTATTAAAGAAATAAAAGAGGTTATTGAAAACAAATTAGATGAACTATTGAGTGCTGATTTTTGGAAATTTTCCACGGTAGGAAAAAGTGAAACCAAAGCAGAACCCGAGGTTTTGAAAGATATTTTCAAATTGCTGAAAAATGAGAACTTAGACAGCAAAATTCCTCAGCCGGAAAGTAAAGACTTTTTTGCAAATATCAGAGGCTTTATCAAAGCCGTAAAAACTGCAGAAGTCAGCCAATGGCTGGGCAGAGAGACAACGCAAGAAATTTTGAATCTTCCGAAAGGGCAAGAAACCATAAGCGTTTTACAAAATTTTATAGATTCGTCACACCGAGAGATTGGCTTGTGGCGAATAGTAGAGATTCCGATTGTCAGCGGGGAAGCGATAGAACAAATTCGCCTTGCGGTTAAAAGACAGACCGAAGAAGATGAAGAAAACGAAGAAAGTCAAAAAGAAAGCCCCAAAAAAGGCGGTGCCAGATTCGTGGTTGAAAGCCGTTTCAGCCGTTTGGGTGGTTTTCAGTTTGATGGCTTGGCTGATGAAAAAAAACGCCGCTTTGATTTAATAATTCGTACCGAAAAACTTTTAGAAGAAGATTTATGCAGCCAAATCATGCGGTTATATAAGACAACTTTGCATAAATTTGAATATTGGGGCACAATACAGATAAATCTTAAGGAAAATTTTATCAAACCGTGGGAGGATAATACCAAAGAAGAAAACAAAGGGCAAGGAATTTTGGTATGAGCGGAAGAGATTCGGCCAGTTACTACAAGGTTTTGAATTTAACAAGCAATGCCACCGCGGATAAGATAAAACAAAACTACCGTGAATTGGCAAAAAAATGGCATCCGGATTATAATAAGTCGGAAGAAGCAATGGAGATTTTTCAAAAAATTTCGGTTGCGCATGATATTTTAAGCGATGATAAAAAACGCCTGACTTATGATTTGGCCTGCATCGCGCATGGGCCAGAAAATTTTCCTGATATATTTTCGTTAAAGGTATATACCAACCAGCATGGACAAGAAGATGTCTCCGTCCGAGAAGTTGATATCGAAGAACAACAAGCTTGGATTATCGGAGATAAAAAAAAGAAAAAACGCTTGATTTGTTCTGAGAAAGAAGCCGAGAAAGAATACCTGAAAGCATCGGTAAAAAATTGGCTTTTAGGATGGTGGACGCTAAAAGGCTTTGTTGAAAATATAAGGATTATAAGGAGTAATATCAAAACAGTAGGCGGAAAAAAAGAGGAAAACCTTCAACTTTTGGTGCATAATGCCTTGGCTTATGAGCAAGAAGGAAAAGCGCAAAAAGCACGAACCTGCGCCTCTTTAGCCAAAGCTTACGCCGATGCTGATGATAAAAACTTGATAGATAAATTTATAAAACAGCTTCCGCAAACACAAGAAATAAGCGTTCGGCCATGGAATGAAAACAGATTAAAGCTGGTACAACTTGTGTTTCCGTTCATGATGCTGATTCTTATTACTGGCGGAATAATCATCAAACGCACAGATATTTTGGAAGGCTATTACCTGATGAAGGGCGATGAGATAGACTATTATCAGCAGGTAAGAATGCAGGGCGGCAGCAGTGTCGATGATATGGTGGTCGCAAAGATATTAAATATAAATTCAGACTTAGGCTCAACCAAAATGCTTTATCATATAAAGTCAGGCTATAGTGCAAATGTTATGTATGGTCCATCAGATGACTTTGATAAGATAATGATATTAGCCAATAAAGCAACAGTCAGAGTAACTGGCATAAGCCCGGATAATGCATGGTATCGCATTATGTTGGATAACGGCGATATGGGATTTATCCGCACGGAATTTCTTGAAAAAGGGATAGGCGCGGAGATACCCGAAGACAGCAAAATTTTCGAAAGAAAGTAAACCCGAGAAATATTGACATCAAAAAATAAGGGGAATAAAATAAAATCCCCAACAACCAAAGAGAGGAGTAAAAACATGGCAAAACTAAAGTTCAAACCGGCGGCAGACAGAGAAGAATTGTTGGAAAAATATAGTAACAGTGCCTCTCTTGAAGTTGGTCCAAAGGCCTTGGAAACAACCACCAAAGAAGATGTTAAAAAGATATTAGAAGCCTTTGATAAAGGATATAAAGATTTGTTGAAAAAACAAGACAATCCAGGGCGCGTTGAATTTTGCTTAGAGGTCAATAAGCCGATAGGAACCGAAGCCGTCGTTGCCTATGACTATGTTCATCCTTCTTGCGTTTTTAGCGTAGTCAAACATAGCGGCACAAGATTTAAAGCAACAATCAGAATCGCATTAATTGATAAACAAGATTTACCGACAACAAATATTGTGCATGGATTTTATGGCCCTTATGGGGATAGTGGAGAGGCCGGATTTTATGGTATGACCTATGGCGATCCTCGCATGCCTTTCCCAAGAGATTTGCATGGAGATGAACCGGCCGCATTGAGAGCATTCAGCCGCAAGTGTGAAGTTTACTGGAAGGGCAGAGATGGCCAGAGTGGACATATATTCTTAGCAACGGCCGAAGAGCTGAATCGCTTGTTGAAAGAGATGAGAGAAAATAAGATTCCAGTAGCCGGACAAATGGCCAGATTGCGCTCATTTAGAATGTATGGCAAATCTCCGATGAGAAAAACTTATGTTTCAGGTCCGGCAGAAGCCGCAATAAATCTAGGAAAATTAGATCTTTAGAGAGAGGGGGAATAAAAAAACAAAAAAAAATGAAAAAAAAATGAATTTTTTGCTTGACCAAACAAAAAAATCCATATATATATGCAGATGTCCTAAGCGGTCCCATCGTCTAATGGTTAGGACATCACCCTTTCACGGTGGTAATATGGGTTCGAGTCCCGTTGGGATCACCAATTTGAAAAGAGGAAGTTTATACTTCCTCTTTTTTCGTTTTAAATCCTTATCAACAAGCCCTTTATTCCGCGCCGATTTGCCAAGCGCGCTGGTAACTGCGTTGGAAATCATCTTAAGAGATTTTCAGTCCTTTTGCAAAAAAAAATGCCCAAATCTATACTTTTGCCGGAAACCTCTCTATTTTTAGTTACCATTTGCCAGTTTATTGTAAAACAAAAGTTTTTTTGATTGGTTTGTATGTCCTGTTTCGCAACTCGATTACCTTACCGATTATCTCGCCCAAACTGTGGTTTACAAAAAAATAAAAAAAGTGAGAACGATTTTTCTTAAATTTGACTTGTTCTTCTGCAAAAGGAGAACAACATGACCGATTTAGAAGATTTTATGATGCTGTTTGGACCTGAATTTAAGGCCTATTTGCAACACAAAAGTATAGATAATTTATTGCAGAAAGAACTGGATAATAAGCAAAATCCAAGCATTCATTGTGAAACGAAAGGAGTTTCCGATGATTGAGGAAGATTTAGCCAAGCTTAACAACATGAATATTAACGAGTTAAAGAAGCTATTCTTACGCTATTTTAACGCACACCCAACCTTAAAGACCAAGGAGGCCTATATTCTCAAACTTTCTTATCGGATGCAGGAATTGGAGTTTGGCGGCTTGTCTTCGGCCAGTCGTTCCTTCTTGAGCAAAATCTCAGCCAAGGCACCAAATGTCAAAAAAGTCGCAATCGCACCGATAGGAACCAAAATCATCAAACAGTACAAAGGCCGCGATTATGTCATCCGCGTACTTGAAAACGGCTATGAACTAGACGGACAAAGATTTAAGAGCTTATCCGGCATGGCCAAGAAAATTACCGGTATGAAAATATCCGGCAGTGCATTCTTTGGATTTAACTTGCGAGGCAAATAATGGAAGAGCAGAAAAAAGTCAGATGTGCAATTTATACCCGAAAATCAACCGACGAAGGGTTGGATAAGGAATTTAATACCCTTGAGGCTCAACGAGAGGCCGGAGCCAACTACATTTTGAGCCAAAAGCATCAAGGGTGGGTATTGTTAGATGAACGCTATGATGACGGGGGTTTTAGCGGTGGTAATATCAATCGTCCGGCTCTAAAGAGGTTAATTAATGATGTCGAGGCCGGTAAAATTGATATGATCGTGGTTTATAAAATCGACCGTCTCACACGTTCATTGGCTGATTTTTCTAAGTTGATTGAGGTGTTGGACAAGCACAAATGCTCTTTTGTTTCGGTAACGCAAAATTTTAATACTTATGATTCTATGGGCCGACTAACCTTAAATGTATTATTATCTTTTGCCCAGTTTGAAAGAGAAGTTGGTGCCGAACGTATTCGCGATAAGGTTGCTGCCTCTCGTAAAAAAGGAATGTGGATGGGCGGAAAAGTTCCCTTTGGTTATATGCTCATAAACAAACATCTTGAAATTAACCCAACTGAGGCAGAGATTGTCCGCCTGATTTTTAATAAATATATCGCTTGCAAATCTGAACGTGATGTTTGCACCTTCTTAAAAGCCGGAGGATATTGCATAAATGCCCGCAAACAAAAGAATGGGACAGAACTTCCGGCTAAAGAATTTACCGTTTCAAAAATTGATTATATGCTCCGCAATCCGATTTATATCGGCAAAGTTGTCCATAAAGGCACTGTTTATGATGGTCAGCAAGAAGCGATTATCTCTAAAGAACTATGGGAACGTGTTGAAAATACAAGGCTTGGCAATCGCCATGGCAAACTAAAACCTTCTCGCGTGGTGCGAAATGCTTTACTCAAAGGAATGTTGGATTGTGGTTGTGGCTGTAATTCCTCTATGATACCGACCAGAACCCGAAAAAAGAACCGCACCTATGAGTATTATGTCTCCTTAAAGGCGGTCAAAGAAGGCTATCAACATTGTGAATTAGGTAGCATTCCGGTCGGAGAACTTGACAAGTTTGTGTTAAGCAAAATTCAAAATATCTTAAAATCACCACTGTTATTAAATGAACTGCTTAAATATCTCAAACCGGATATGCCGGAAATCGGTATGAATGAGTTGCTGCAAAAAACAAAAGCTCCGGAAGACTTCTTTACTTATTTATCGCAAGAGAGCCTTCGCCAGATCCTCGAACGGCTTATTTCACGCGTTATCATTTATAAGGACAAACTGGTTATCCGTTTGCTGCCTCTCGGGGCTCTGCTGCTTGAAAAATCTCAAACGGCGGATTTACAAGCATCTGAAGAACATTCTGGTTTGGCGGAGTTGGTTTATCACATCAGCTTTTCAAGAAAACGCGGGCATATTAAGGTTATCCCGGCTGAAGAAAGCCAAACAGCGGTGGATGAAACACTCTTAAACGCGCTGGTCAAAGCTCATAATTGGCGCGATAAACTCGAAAACAGCGACATGTCGCTACGAGAATTAGCCCGCAAAGAAAAAGTGGCCCATGTTTATATCAGTAAAATGATGAAGTTAACTTATCTGGCGCCCGATATTATTGATGCTATTATTGTTGGCACGCAGCCACAAAGCCTGAAAATAAGCGATTTATTAAAATCTCCAATTCCGGCCTCGTGGTCAGAGCAGCGTACTAAATATGGGTTTAGCTCTTAATAAATCCACAACCTATATTAGAAAAAGTTTGGCCCAATAGAACTATCATTTGAAAATGTAAGCCTTTCTAACATTTTGAAAGGTTTACATAAATGTGTGACAAACTTTTTGATGGCATACCAGACTATGTCCGTATTACCATTTTTTCTTGTGTAAGAAAATTATCCATCTTTGCAAGTTTTAATAATCACGAAGATGTTCAAGATTTGGTTCAAGAATTGCTTTTGTTTTACATAGAGCATTTCCACCAACGAGAGATTCCTAGTGATGCTTATGTTGTTGCTTCCTTGCAAAACTATGCCAAAAAACTGTTAAAGACCAAGATGCGTGAGCCTTTTGGTCTTTTTGTTTATCTGGACGATGAAGAGGAATACATTTCTATTAGTTCTGAAGACAACTACGAACAAAGCGAGGTTAAAGCGCTGGTAAAGAAAGCCGAGCAAAAACTTAGCCCGCGCGAAATATTGGTTTTGGATATGATATTAGAGGACAAAACATTAGAGGAGATTACGCATAAAATCCATATTTCCAAAAATACAATCTATAAAATTTTTGAGAAATTGAAAAAAAGTTTAAAAAAGTGAGAACGATTTTTTTCAATTTTGACTTGTTCTTTGCGTAAGACAATTTTAACGGAGGTTTTTATGCAATACACAAAGAACAAACCTATCTTTGAGACAATCCGACGAGTGCCGGTTTTAGCCCTTTTAGAGTTGGAAGAAAAACAACTCAACTGTTTGGAAAAAGAAATCAACCGCGAAGTTCAAAGGGCAAAGTTGGCATTGAAATGGGTTCAAGGCATACAGCGCGTCAAGAAAAGTTTAGGAGGTCAAAATGGATAAAAAGAAAAGTTTTATCGTGTTTGCGCCGGAGTTTTTGGCCTTGTCCAATCATCTTAACTTAAAACAGCGCGGAGAGTTAATGACTGCCCTGTGTGAAATGGTTTTGTATGGTGAACCCATGAAACCCGTATCTCAAGAAATCAGCAAAGCCTACGATTTTATGGCCGAGAGCATTAAAGACAATTTTTCAAAATATGATGCGGTTTGTGAAAAACGGCGAGCAATAGCAACCAAAGCCGCCAGCAAACGCAGAGCAAATGCCGAGCAAAAGCAAGATGAAAAATCGGCAAATGCCAAGCTTAATGAGGATGAAGATGATAATGAAAATAAAAATGAAGATGATTTAAACCAAAAAATAAAGAAGGAAATAAAAGAAAAAACTAACAAAAAAGAAAGTTCATATCTTGCCGATGTTCCGAGTTTGGAAGATGTGAAGATTTATTGTGCCGTTCGTGGCTTAAAAAACATCAACCCGCAAGAATTTTACGATTATTACACAGCAAAGCAGTGGAAAACCGGAAATAAACCGATAACCGACTGGCAAGCCAAAGTTATTAAATGGGCTAAGGGCGATGCAGGATTGAACTCATTTTCACCCATTGGCGATTGTTTCCGTCTGCCGAAATTAGCTCGGCAAGGAGGTGTTCAATGACAAATTTAACCCTTGATGACATCAAAATGCGAATTGAATCCGCGGTTTATGTAATGAAACTCCTGCCGCCGGTAAAAGTTCAAGGCTACCACTCCACTATGCCGGATATTATCTATACACCGCAAGAAATCGCCTTTATGGATAGAAAACCGATAAAAATACGTCCGACAACGGAACAAATTACCCAAATGGACGAGGTCTTGGAATGGTTGGAAGTGTTGGAACCTTGGGAAAGAAAGCTAGTGTGGAAACGCGGTGCTAGAATCCCTTGGAAAGTTTTGAGCTATGAGTTCGGTCTCCACCGCAGCAACCTCAGCCGCCACTACGAAAAAGCTCTGGTGAAAATTTTGGTGAAAATTGCCTAAATACAAGATTCTTGATTCTTTTTTTCAAGGGGGGGTGCTTTTTTATTTTTTATTACCTAGATAAATATTAGCTGTATATTTTTTAGTTAGTAAAGACTGTTTAGTGATGGATAATGATAAAATTAAATATTTAGAGATGATTGAAGGGATTATTTCCCGTCTTGCTTCACATTCTTTTTCAATTAAGAATTGGTTTATAATTTCTTTAGGAGGGCTTCTCCTTTTTTGCTTGAACCATTCTGGCAACAAAGGTCTTGGGGTAGCATTCGTTGTAACGATTGCTTTTTATCTAATTGATGCATATTATTTGTTTTTAGAGCGCTGTTTTCGAAAAAAATATAACCAAGCATTATCTGGAGAATGTAATTTATTTGACCTAGATATTAGAGCTATAAAAAATGAGATATCTATGTGGTCGGCAATGAAATCGTTGTCACTACTTTTATATTTTGTTACATTTATCCTATTGTTCTTATTAGGAATTATTGCTAACTATACAGCGCTTAAAACTTCATTGTGTTCTAACATTTGTACTATTTAAAGGACTATATCGTGACTACTTATTTTAATGTAAAAGATTTTACAGATATTCAACTTAGTAAGAATTTTGCAGAAGATCGGAATTGTCAGGTTTGCAATGCTTCGGTTCATGGTAAGCAGAGCAATTATGATGTGTTTATATCTCATAGTTCAAAAGATAAAGTTTTAATACAAAAACTTCGAATTTATTTAGAAGATCATTTTGGCTTGTCAGCCTATATTGACTGGGATGAGGATTGTGGAATGTCTCGAGATCAAGTTGCAGATAGGGTAAAAGATGCTATGTTTCGGTCTAAAACTTTTTTGATTGTAAAAACTGACAATTCGGATAAGTCATCTTGGGTTTCTTGGGAAACAGGATGTTTTGAGATAATGTGTTCTTCTCCCGATAAAGATAATTTTGAAAAAATTGGAGTTTTACTTATTGAAGATGAGAGTAAAAAGTTTACAAAAGAAACTTTTGAACATCAAGAGTATCTTAAACGATACGAAATTATTGGAAAAGATGAATTGCAGGCTTTTGTTGAAGGCGGAAGACAAAAAATTTTAGAAAATAGAGCTCTAGAAAGTAAGATTGTTGAATTTGATAAAAGTTTTAGAGATCGTTCGTTAAAAGTTGACCATTCTACAGCAACATTGAAAAGTGTTGCTGTAGGTTCTGGTACCACGACATCTTTTTATGGAGATGAATAGTTTTGTATTATCCTAAAATTGATTATTTTCAAAAATCTTTTAAGGATTTATGGAGTATAAAAGGCTCACGTTGCCGTTGGGGAAAACGTGGGCATTTTATTATTTGCGAAGTTACAGTATTATCGAATTTTCAAGAAAAGCCATATACACTTTGTATTAATTATGAAAAAAATTGGTCACCTCGTGTGTGGATAGTAGAACCTAATTTTTTATCTGGTACATATCCTCATACTTATGCTCATCAGTCAAATTCACTATGTTTATATAGTGATCAACTTTGGCAATGGCGTTCTGGATATAATATTGTTGATACAATAGTTTGTTGGGCATTAGCTTGGATTAGTTATTATGAATATTATGCTCTGTTTAATAAATGGGTAGGACCAGAGGCTCCACATGATGTACACCTTTCTAATGAACATATCAAAAATAAACTTCGAAAAAAAAAGAAGCTTCAAAAACCTATATATTTAAAAGATTATCCTATTCGTTATTAGCTTATCATCTAGTGTCGCGACAAAAACAGACAAGACAAAAACTGAAAAATAGTTTATAAAAAAGAGCTATAATCGGGAACGAGTTGTGTTTAAGGCTTGTTCCCTTTTTGTTTGTGCCTGCAGATTAAATTCTGCAGGCTTTTTTTTATGAAGGAAAAACTATGAAAAAGACGGCTGAGTTTGTTTCTCTCGGGCATCCGGATAAAACAGCAGATTATATTTCATCATACATTTTGGATCGCCTGCTGGCTCAAGATAAGAATGTCCGCTATGCGGTGGAGGTTTTGCTTAAAGACAATACTGTAGTTTTAGGAGGAGAAGTCTCCGGAAATGTCGATTTGTCAGAAGTTAAAGAGTTTGTCAAAGATGCTTTGCGAGATATTGGTTATGATGAGAACTATGCAGCGCGCTGGGGAAAATATGCGATTGATGTCCGTAAAGTTGAAATTATTAACCTTATTGGGCAACAATCAGCAGACATAAAACAAGGTATTGAACAGAACGGCTGGGGTGATCAAGGTATATTTGTTGGTTATGCTTGCCAAGGGGAAGATTTTATCAGTCGTGAGATGTTTTTAGCTCGCAAGTTAAATAGAGCTTTGTATCAAAAATCTCGTCAAAGTAAAAATCTTGGGATTGATATAAAAACTCAGATAACCTTGGATGCCTGTGGTAACGTGGAAACAGCTATTGCTGCTGTTCCAATGTTAGAATATGAAGATCTGACGGATTTTATTATTGAAACGCTAAATGAAAAGCCAAAAAATATCATTATTAACGGCACCGGAATTTATCAATATCATTCCTCAATAGCAGATTGTGGTGTTACCGGCCGAAAACTTGCTTGCGATTTTTATGGCGTAACTTGCCCGGTTGGCGGAGGTAGCCCTTGGGCCAAAGATGCCAGTAAAGCTGATGTTAGCTTAAATCTTTATGCCCGCAAGCTAGCCTTGAGATATTTGGAAGATAATGATGAATGCTTTGTTTATTTGGCGTCTTGTATTGGAAAGTCAGAACTTCCAAGTGCTGAAGTTAAAACCATCAAGGAAGGTAAAATCCAAACCACAACGCTTTCAATCACTCAAACCCCATCCGAAATTATATCAGAATTAGGCCTAAATCAACCGATCTTTGCAAAATTATGTAGAAATGGTCTCGTATATCGAACGGGTCCTTCCTGTGATTAAAGCTTATGCGGGGGCGCAAGCCGCGGCATTTTTCTAGCGAAACAAGAATTTTTTGGCTGGTCACTGGTCACCCATAAATCACAAAATATCAATAAGTTATAAAATCTGGCTGGTCATTTTGACTGGTCACCCTTCGGTCGCTTCGGTTACTGGTCAGTTGACTGGTCACTTGAAGCGATTTTTTTATCTGTCTCGTGGAGAAAATCATGGAGTTTTTAGAGAATTATCCTACCGATAAGCTCATTCCTTATGCACGCAATTCTCGCACGCATAATGATGAGCAAATCGCTCAAATTGTCGCCAGCATCAAGGAATTTGGTTTCACAAATCCGATTTTAATCGGAGGTGATGATGTTATTATTGCCGGACATGGCCGACTTTTGGCCGCGCAGCGTATGGGGTTAAAAGAAGTTCCGGTTATTCGTCTGCCTCATTTAAGTGAAACCCAAAGGAAAGCCTTAGTTATCGCCGATAATAAAATTGCGCTTAATGCCGGTTGGGATGAGGAAATGCTAGCTCTGGAAATGAAAGAACTCTCTGAGCTTGATTTTGATTTAGATATTTTAGGATTTTCAGAAGAAGAACTCAAAGAATTAGATACATTCGGCGTGCCTGATCCAGAACCGCAAACAGAGGAAGATGAAATTCCCGAACTTCCAACAGAAGCCATAACAAAGCCAGGAGATATCTGGATTTTAGGAAATCATAGATTGCTTTGCGGAGATACAACGCTGATAGATGATGTTCAGAAACTTATGCAAAATGACGTCGCAGATATGATTTTTACCGATCCGCCGTATAATGTGAATTATGGTTCCACCATGAAAGACAGCATCCGTTATCATGCCGGCTCATTAGGTGGTCGTAAGATAATGAACGATAATTTAGGAGACGGATTTGCCCAATTTCTGACCGACGCCTTATCTAATCTGATGATGTATTGTCAAGGAGCTGCCTATGTTTGCATGAGTTCAAGCGAGCTACATACTCTTTACAATTCATTTATCAATGCCGGAGGTAAGTGGTCAACCTTTATTATCTGGGCAAAAAACACTTTTACCTTAGGCCGAGCAGATTATCAACGGCAGTATGAGCCAATTTTATATGGTTGGCGGGCCGATAATAAGCATTATTGGTGCGGAGATCGCAATCAATCAGACGTTTGGGAATACAATAAACCGGTCAAGAATGATTTGCACCCGACAATGAAACCGGTTGAGCTTGTGGAAAGAGCCATAAACAACAGCTCAAAACCAGGAGATGTGGTTTTAGACGGCTTTGGCGGTTCCGGCTCAACCCTTATCGCAGCCGAAAAGACCGGTCGAAAGGCTAGACTTATAGAGCTTGATCCCAAGTTTTGTGATGTGATTGTAAAGCGTTGGGAAGAATATAGCGGAAATAAAGCTCAATTACTTGAAAATCAATCAGAATTAACTGGACTTCCAGCCTAAGAAGAGCGTTCATTGAATAAACAATGAAGCGAAAGGAGAGAAAAATGTCTGATATAAAATATCCCGAAATTACGGTTCAACTCGTTGGCCAAGATGGAAATGCTTTTAATTTACTGGGACTTTGTTTACGAGCCATGAGACAAGCAAAACTATCCAAAGAAGAACAAGATGCTTTTTATAAAGAAGCAACAAGTAGTGATTATAACCATCTGTTAGCAACATGTTCGGAATGGTTTAATATTGAATAATTATTGATTTTCAATGCGTTATTTACTGGACTTGTGTGTCAATAAGAGCGTTACTGTAGTTATAGAGAAAAAGATAAGGAGATTCAAGATGTTAAGACATAACGATGTTTTTATAATCGACATACAAGAGCAAGGTATTGAGGCAAAAGACAAAGATATTTTACTAGAGAGTTTTGAGGGATTGATGTGTAATACCAGCTCTTTGGTTAAAAAAGCCGAATACGATGTTGATGAATTTGCTTGGGCCGGACAGCATACCAAAGGTTATAGCCTCATTATGGAACGCCTGCTTAAAGAAAAGAGACTAGAACAATGGCGAGCAACCTTTATCAAAGATGGCACAGTTAAAATGATAGCTCTCGGCCAAGTAGAGTGTTAATAAAATAAAAATAATTATACAATATAAGTATCATTAGTTTAATTTCATTATATAATGTTACTTACAACAGAAAAGGAAGAAACAAATGGCAGAAGAGTTAGATGAGATTTATTTTGATGATACAGAGAATGAAGAAGCAACCGAAACTTTTCTGTCAAGTAACATTAACACAAATATAGCAGATCCCGATTTTTTTACATTAGTTAGAAGAATTAACAATGGTACTATAAATTTGCAGCCAGATTTTCAAAGAGGATATGTTTGGGATAATCATAAAGCTAGTAAATTAATAGAGTCTATTCTTTTAGGTATACCATTGCCTACAATCTATTTGGCGGAAGAAGCTAATGGAAAAGAAGTAGTTATTGATGGGCAACAGCGTCTTACAGCCGTAAAACTGTTTATGGAAAATGAATTTAAATTGATTGGTATTCAATCATTTCCGGAATTAAATAAAAAATTATTTAAAGAATTACCCGATGATAAAAAGAAAACCATTGAGAATGGCTCTATTCGTACAATTACATTTAAAAAAGATAGTGATGAAGATTTAAAGTTTGCTATTTTTGAAAGATTAAATACAGGTTCTGTTCCATTAAATGACATGGAGTTAAGAAACTGTATATATCGAGGTAATTATATAGAACTTTTAAAGAAAATGGCTGAAAATACGACTTTTAGAAAGTTAATAGGTATTAAAACAGCAGATAAAAGAATGAAAGATGTGGAACTAGTATTAAGATTTTCAGCCTTATATCATGCCACTTACTTAAACTATGAAGCTCCCATTAAAACATTTTTAAACAAGGATGCTAAAAAATATCAAAAAATATCAAAAGAGGATGCTGCAAAATTATTAAGTGCTTTTCATAATTCATTAAAAATCATAGATTCTTTGTTCGCAGATAAAGCTTTCAAACGTTACTATGCAGGTACAGATGCTAATAATTCCGGGTATTGGGAAAATAAAAAATTTAACGTATCTTTATATGATGCCCTCATGTTTGCCTTTAGAGATAAAGATGTAAATATGGTTATGAATACAAAGGATTTAATAAGAGAGGCCATTATAGGTCTCATGACTTCGGATGAGAAATTTATTGAATCTATATCCAGAAGTACAAGTTCAAAAGACATGTTGCAATATCGTTGCGAAGTTGTTGAAAGACTTATTAAAGATGTTTTGAATACAACATCAAAGCAACCCCGTTGCTTTACATTAGAATTTAAACAACATCTATTCGACAATAATCCTACATGCGAAATTTGTGGCAATAGAATTGAACATATTGATGATGCAGCGGTGGACCATATAGAACAATATTGGCAAGGAGGAAAAACGATTCCAGAAAATGCACGATTAACACATCGATATTGTAATAATGCACGAAAAAGAAAAGAATAATCTAAAAAGGCTCAGAATTATCTGAGCCTCTTTCTTTGCAGGAATAAAACATGGGGCAGAAAGTATCAATGCGTGAATATGCCAAGATTCGCGGTGTTCACCTTAATGCGGTGCAAACGGCGGTAAAGAGCGGACGCATTCATAAAACGACAGACGGCAAGATAGATGTTGAAAAAGCCAATCAAGAATGGTTGCAAAATACTGATCCAAGCAAATCTCGGCATCCGGAAAGTTTTTTTGAACATGGAAATGAGAATACTAAGGTTAGTCCTTCAAGCTTCCAACAAGCCAAAACTGCAGATGTTTACTATCGTGCCATGATTGCTAAGGCCAAACTTAAAAAAATGACAGGAGAAACGATTGACCGTAAAAAAGCCGGAATGCATGCTTTTAACCTCGGACGGTCTTTGCGTGATTTGTTTGTTTCTTTTCCAACCCGTTACGGAGCTCTTATTGCCGCCGATTTAGAAACTGATGAACACAAAACTGTGGTGGTATTAGATGAGTATGTCCGAAAACTCTTATCCGAAAGCAAAGAACTTATTGAACGAGAGCTTTGATGTTGAAGCTTTTATAGAAGAAGAGTTTTTCAAAGGCATAGAGCCGGATTCTTATATGTCGGTTTCGGAATGGGCAGATAAATACCGAATGTTATCGTCAAAATCTGCTTCTGAGCCGGGACGTTGGCGAACTTCACGCACGCCTTATTTAAAAGAGATTATGGATTGTTTATCTCCTAAAAGCCCGGTACAAAAGGTTGTTTTTATGAAGGGCGCACAAATTGGCGGAACAGAGTGCGGCAACAACTGGCTTGGATATATTATGCACAAAGCACCCGGACCGATAATGGCTGTTTCTCCAACTGTGGAAATGGCCAAACGTAACTCTCGCCAAAGAATAGACCCATTGATTGAAGATTGTCCGGCTCTTAGAAATCTGGTGAGTTCGCCTCGTTCACGAGACAAGGGTAATACGATGCTTTCCAAAGATTTTCAAGGCGGCGTATTGGTTATGACTGGAGCTAACTCTGCCGTTGGTTTGCGTTCTATGCCGGCGCGTTATCTATTTATGGACGAAGTCGATGGTTATCCTCAAGACATTGACGGTGAAGGCGATCCGATTTTGTTGGCAGAGCGCAGAACCGCAACCTTTAACAAAAGAAAAAAGATTTTTTTAGTCTCAACACCGACAATTAAGGGCTTGTCTAATATAGAGCGAGAGTTTGAAAACTCGGACAAACGTTACTTTTTTGTGCCTTGTCCGTTTTGCGGAGAGTTTCAAAAATTAGAGTGGGCGCAAATTCGTGCAGAGAACGGCAAAGCGGAATATGAATGCTGCCATTGCCATAAATTGATTGGCGAACATTATAAAACGCAAATGCTGGCACAAGGACAATGGCGAGCAACAGCAAAATTTGACGGAATAACTGCAGGTTTTCATTTATCTTCGCTTTATTCTCCGGTGGGGTGGCTTTCTTGGCAAGAATGTGTAGATGTTTATGAGAAAACAAAGAAAAATCCTAGTCTCATCCAAGGTTTCCAAAATACCATTTTAGGTGAAACCTACGAGCAAGAAAGCGAAGCCCCAGAATGGCAACGACTTTATGAAACCAGAGAAACTTATCCGATTGGCACGATTCCTTACGGGGGATTGTTCTTAACGGCTGGTGTTGATATTCAAAAGGACCGTATAGAATGTGAAGTGGTTGCTTGGGGAAGGCAAAAACAAAGCTGGTCGGTAGAATATTTTGTTTTGGACGGAGATACGGCACATCCGGAAGTCTGGCATAAACTTGAGCAAGTCCTGATGAAAGATTATCCTCATGCAAGTGGTATTAGCATGCCTATTCGGGTTATGTGTGTGGATTCCGGTTATGCAACCCAAGATGTCTATGGTTTTGTCAGCAAGTTTAGTCAGGCAGTTTGGGGCGGTAGTGGAGCCAGAGCCAGTCAACCGCATACAGTGGTTGCAATCAAAGGACAAAGCCGAGATACAGCCATGATTCTTTCAACTTCAAAGGCTGATACAAAAAAGAGAGGCTTAAAAGTTTGGAATGTTTCCGGTCCGGTGATTAAAACGGAGCTTTATCGTTGGCTGAAAACTGAGCGCGTTGGCGAAGATGCCTCACAGTTTGGCCAATGTCATTTTCCGCAATATGGAGAGGAATATTTCAAACAATTAACGGCAGAAAGGCAAATCGTAAAAATAAGTAATGGCTATCCAAAGCCTGTTTGGGAAAAAGATCCAACCAGACGAAATGAGGCATTGGACTGCCGAGTTTATGCCCGAGCCGGAGCCGCAATTTATGGGCTTGATCGCATGAGTGAAAAGGCATGGCAAGAATTAGAGGCATTAATTCCTGCAAAACCTGAAGCTAAGCCCAAAAGAAAACCGGCAAGATTTATTCAAATGAAAGCAACAAAGGTAGATAACCCATGGCTATAGATAAAGAAACGTTAAAAATCAGATTGGTCGAAGCCGAAGAAGCTTATCATAAACTTATGATTGGTGTTAAAGAGGTTTCGGTTAATGTCGGAAATTTTGGCTCTGTTAGCTACAATCAAACCAATAGAGCCGAATTGGCCGCTTACATATCGAACCTCAAATCCCAGTTAGCTATAGCCGAAGGGAAGCCATTCGGCAAAAGAAGAATTATGAAAGTAGCATTTTAATGTCAGAAACATCACACAAAGCAGCATCACATACTTTGCGAGAGATTGCCTCATGGCAACCGGGACGAGGTTCGGCAGATAGCGATTTGTTGCCGGAACTCTCAACCATGGTGGCTCGTTCACGTGATTTATCAAGAAATCATGGAATTGCCGCCGGCGCCATGCAAACCTTAACCGATAATATTGTTGGTACGGGTTTTCGCTTATCGGTCAAGCCCGACTATAAAGCACTCGGTAAAAGCAAAGAGTGGGAGGAAGAATGGCAAGTAAAAGTCGAAGGATTATGGCGCTCTTGGGCCGAAAGTTTTAATTGTGATGCCGGCAGAAACCTTAATTTTCATAGCTTGACCACGCAAATATTCAAATCTTGTCTTATCAATGGAGAGGCTTTAGCCTTGGCCTTGTGGTTGCCGGACAGAGATTTTGCAACTACCTTGCAGTTGATAGAACCTGATAGATTATCTAATCCGCAGAATGGTTGTGATAGTAAAAATATGCGCGGTGGTATTGAGATTGATAAGTTTGGTGCACCGATTGCCTACCATATCCAAACCGAACATCCTGGAGATTATTGGAGTAAAACGCCAATCTGGCAGAGGATTCCTGCCTTTACGAGTTTTGGCCGCCGGCGCGTTTTACATGTTCATGATATTAACCGCATTGGGCAAACGCGAGGCAAACCGATTTTAGCCTCGATTATGCCCATGTTCAAAATGCTTGACCATTATGAGCGTTCAGAACTGCAAGCAGCGATTGTTAATGCCATGATTGCCGCTTTTATTGAAACCCCAATGGGCGGTGAAGAGCTAAACGAGTTGTTTGGCGGTTCAACAGATGATTACCTAAATGCTAAAAAAGATTGGCAAGTTAAGCTGGAGGGCGGTTCTATTATCCCGATATTTCCGGGAGATAAGGTTGCACCATTCACTCCGTCTCGCCCAAATTCGGCTTATGGGGCATTTGTTGAAAATCTGCTTCGTCATATCGGCACCGGTTTGAATATTCCGTATGAGTTGCTCCTAAAAGACTTTTCCAAAACCAATTATTCTTCCGCTCGTTCGGCTTTGCTTGAGGCTTGGCGTTATTTTAACGGCAGAAGACAGTGGCTTGCTGACTATTGGGCAACACCGGTTTATGAACTTTGGTTGGAAGAGGTAGTTAATAAAGGCTTGATAGATGCGCCGGACTTTTATCAAAATCGCTATGCTTACAGTCGTTGCAAGTGGATTGGCCCGGGGCGTGGTTGGGTTGATCCGGTAAAAGAAGCCCAAGCCTGCCAAATTCGTATGGAAATCGGCTTGTCTACTCTGGAAGCTGAATGCGCAAGTCAAGGTTTGGATTGGGAAGAAGTTTTGGAACAACGAGCCCGAGAAAAGAATAAAATTAAGAAAATGGGCTTGGATGAAGTCAAAATTAACGGAAAAACTGTAATTTTGGAGGAAGATAAAGAAGTATCTGGTAAATAAAATATCCTTATCTGGTAATATCTGGTAATTTTATAATGGCTCCACATTCGAAGATAATAGATCTGTATATTTTTGATATGTATATATTTGGCCCCATTTTTTTTCGGAATTATTTACCAAAATCCCCAAGTCAATTAAATGATTTAAGGATTTTATGACAGTTGGTTTTGTACTTCCTATCATTTTTATGATTTCAGAAACGGTAAGCATGGGTTTCTTTTGAAATGCTGAAAATACTTTTAAAGCAGATTCAGATGCTCGACCGAGAGTTTTTATCTGTTCAATATCTGCTGAAAAGATGTTTTGAATATTTATAAGTGTTTTTTTGGCATCATTTGCTGTTTCAATAACACCTTCTAAAAAGAATTTAATCCAATTCTCCCAGTCTCCGTCTTTACGAACAGCATTGAGAGTATCATAATACATGGTTCTATTCTTTTTGAAGAATAAACTCAGGTATAAGAAAGGAGAATCTAGAACACCTTTTATGCATAAGAAAAATGTAATTAAAAGACGACCGAGTCTTCCATTTCCATCAAGAAATGGGTGTATCGTTTCAAACTGTACATGGATAAGAGCAGCCTTGATTAAATTTGGAATATTATCTTCGCTATTCATAAAAATTTCTAAATTTCCCAGAACAGACATGAGTTTTTCTGGTGGAACTGGAACAAATCGAGCATTGCCAGGTCTTGTTCCGCCAATCCAATTTTGGGATGAACGAAACTCTCCAGGAAGTTTTGTTTTCCCTCTTGAGTTAGTAAGAAGTATTTTATGAATTTCACGAATGAGACGTAAAGATAAAGGAAAGCCGTCCTTAATTCGTTGCAACCCATGATTTAAAGCCGCTACATATGAAGACACTTCAGATGCATCTGCAATGGGAATACCTTGCGTCTGCTCTGATTCATATCTTAAAAGATCATCCAATGTTGATTGAGTTCCTTCAATTTGTGATGATAATACAGCTTCTTTACGTACATACATATAATTTAGAATGGAAGAATCTATTGTTGTTTCTACAACACCATTTAGTTCTCCGATGGATTGATTAGCTTTTTCTAATAAAACAGATACTTCTGATAAATCAATATCAGGTTTCGGTGGTAATGGATTAGGAACAAAGGCTTGATATGTTTCAGATGTTACTGAGCATTTTACTAAAGTTCCTTGAATATCACGTTTCATGGTATCTCCTTTGTTTTATTATAAGAGTATCATAACCAAATAACCTTTACAAGTCAATATAAAAAGTAAAGGTTTGCAACTTATTCTTTACTTTTGAAAAAAGAAAGTAAAGGTTTTTATTTTATGAGAAAGGAAACACTATGAAACTATTCAACAAAACAATCTGGGCGATAACCCCGGAGATGTTACAAACCATGATGAGCTTAGCCAAGGAGAACAATAAACCACCAGAAGCCATTGCCCGAGAAATGGGAAAAGAAATGAAAGATAGCAACGCCGCCTCAGTTCGAGACGGCGTTTGTGTTATTAGGCTCTGCGGACCATTGTTTCGCTATGCCAACCTCTTAACCAAGGTTTGTGGTGCTACATCTTATGAGCTTTTTGCTCAAGATTTTAACAAAGCCCTAAAAGATCCAACTATCAAAGCGATTGTCCTAGATATTGATAGTCCGGGAGGTGAAGTTAACGGATGCTCGGAGGTCGCAGACATTATTTACAAGGCACGCGGTCAAAAACCGATAATTGCTTATGCTTCGGGCGCTTGCTGTTCTGGAGCTTATTGGATAGCTTCAAGTTGTGACCGGATTTTGGTTGCAGATACGGCGATTTTAGGTTCAATCGGTGTTGTTTCGATTTTTGAAAAAGATGATGAAGACCAAACCATTGAAATAGTGTCTTCGCAAAGTCCAAACAAAAGACCAAATATTCAAACCGAAGCAGGGCGCGTCAAAATACAAGCCCATGTAGATGCTTTGGCTGATGTTTTCATTACCAAAGTCGCACAAAACCGCAATATTTCACCGGAAGATGTGGTGCAAAATTTTGGCGGCGGGGATGTCTTTATCGGTCAAGAAGCTGTCCGCAAAGGTCTGGCGGACGGCTTGTCCTCTTTTGAGGAAATAATTTCAGACCTCAGCCATAAGGAGAAAACTTTAATGATTGAAAATCAAACTAATTTTTCAGCCACTGAGATTAAACAGGCCGAAAGAGAGCGCATGAGCCAAGTCTTTGCCTCAGATACAAGCAAGGGCAAAGAAGCCACGGCACAAATGTTACTCGCCAAAACAGATTTGGCAGCAGCTGATATTCTTATGATTTTGGATACAGTGACGACTGCCAAGCCAACAACTGATTTTGCCGCCGTAATGGCCAAGGTTAAAAATCCGGAAATTATGCCGGCAAACGATATGAGCGAAGAAACCCCCGATATGGTGGCCAAGAGAATTGCCGCCTATGCTAAAGGAGAATAAGATGACAGTCCAAGGATTTACAGATTTAGGTTCAACTTCGGTAGATAATCTTCTGGCCGGAGAATTTCCGCGTGTTTCAAAGCTGGTTACCGTTACTGGCGGAAAATATGAACGCGGCACAATTTTGAGTAAGAGCGAGAGCAATTATACCATATGCAGTGCAGATCCCGAAGCTGTTTTGGCAGAAACCGTAGATGCTTCATCTGAAGAAAAACAAGCTGTGGTTTATTTAACCGGTGAGTTTAATCTGGCGGCACTCAAAGCTGGTGTAGATGTTTCTACTTTGGTAGAAGCTTTGCGCGCTAAGTGTATTTTTGTAAAATCAAACCAAGCCTATTAAGATTAGGAGTTAAAATTATGGATATTTTTTCAACGCATGTGTTGGCCAAGGTAGTTGAAAACTTGCCGACACCGTCTTCTTTTTTGCTTGATACCTTCTTTCCAAACATTCAAACCTCGGAAAAAGAAGAAATCTTTTTTGATGTAACCGACAGCAAACCTCGGATTACACCTTTTGTATCACCGCTTTTGCCGGGAAAAGTGGTTAACGGAAATGGTTATCAGACAAAATCATTCAAACCGGCTTATGTCAAAGATAAACGCCGCTTTGATGCCAATATTCCTTTCAAACGCATAGCCGGAGAAACAATCGGCGGCAATTTGAGTAATGCTCAAAGATATGAAAGAGCTCTGGCGACAACCTTGCAAGACCAGTTGGACAATTTAACGCGCCGCGAAGAAGTTATGGCCGCCGAAATTTTGCGTACCGGAAAAACCATTGTTTCCGGAGAAGGATATCCGTCCACAACGGTAGATTTTGGACGAGATGCCGCCTTAACCAAAGCATTAGTCAGCGAAAACACTTGGTCAGGTGCCGGTTCTAAACCTCTTGATAATCTGGAAGATTGGGCTGCAGAGATTCAAAATAAAGCCGGCGTTGTGGCCAAAACAGTAGTTATGGATCCAGATGCTTGGAAAATCTTTCGTTCTAATGCCTCGGTTGAGAAATATCTGGACTATCGCCGCGGCACAACAAACAGTATTAACAAGGATCCAATCGTACGCGGCAAGGAGAGTAAAGCTCGCTATGTTGGATCAATCGGAGATTTTGACCTTTGGGTGTATAATGACAGCTATATTAATGATTCCGGCACTTTGACTAACCTTTTACCATCAAAAACCGTTATTTTAGGTTCTAAAGACGGATTGGAAGGAACACGTTGTTATGGTGCAATCCATGATGAAAAAGCCAACTGGACGGCCAGCCGCTATTTCACTAAATCTTGGATAGAAGAAGACCCGAGTGTGCGCTGGTTGTTGTTGCAATCAGCACCTTTGGTCGTGCCGTATCGTCCAAATGCCGTTTTGTGTGCAACCATTGGCTAAGAGGAGGAAGTATGATCAAAATACGTGCTTTAATAACTCTGGTGGTTGGAAAAGGTCAAGAATTGCCACCGGGTGGACTTTATGATTTGAGTGATGACGAGGCTAAGCGTTTAGCCTCGTTAAATTTTGCAGAAATCTTAGGTAAAAATCAAAATCAGAATAATAATGCCAAAGCCAAAACAGGAGCAGACAATGCAAAACCCAATGAAAATGGCAGTGGACAGCCTGTTCAATCGACTGGGACAACGGGCCAAGTATCAAAATAAAGATGTCTTAATTTTGGTTTTTGCGGCAGATAATGTGGGCGAAGTCGGATTTATGAATACGATTTCGCCCACAATAATTATCAAAGTCAGAGTGGAAGATGCCTCAAATCTGGCTATGGGTGATAGTTTTGAGACTGAAAATGCTTGCTATCATTTGATTGCCGAACCTAAAAAAGAACAGCATTTGTTGGTTTGGAAGGCAGAAGTATCATGCGATTAAAGGCGGCTCTGCAAGGAAGTTTGTCAGAATATCTGCAACATGAATACCAACAAGGAGCCGAAGCTGTTACGATTGGTATTAAAACCGCTACTAACGGCTTAAAGATGTCCATGCGCGGACAAGTTCGTTCTGCAGGTTTGGGTTCAAGATTAGCAAATACCTGGCGCGGAGATGTTTACCCTCAAACTAAAAAGAGCATTTCCGCAGCCGGTGTTATCTATACCAAAGCGCAAAAGATCATGTCAGGCTTTGAATATCAAAGCACAATCCGCAGTTCTCAAGGTTTTTGGCTGGCAATTCCGACGCCGGCAGTGAAAAAACGAATCTCCGGCAAAAGAATAACACCGGCGTTGTATGAGCGCTCAAAAGGTATTCGCTTACGTTTTGTTTATCGTTCGCACGGAGCCTCTTTGTTGGTACACGAACAAAAACGCAAGACAATAATTGCTTTCTGGCTAGTGCCACAAGTAAAAATGCCCAAATTGATTAACTTTGCAACTTTAATTTTACAGAATTGGAAAGATGATGAGTGATTATGCAGGTACTGGAACAAAAAACTGTAATGTGCTATTTAGCAATATATTAAATATTTTCATCGTAACCTCCTTTATTAAAATTTTGCCTAAAAACAATAAAATATTTTGGAAGAGGTCGCTTAATAATTTAATTATATTTCCAATAACCCAGTCCCTACACAGGTCTAATACCTGCATAAGCACTCGTTTCTTTTATAATAGATAAAATACAGAAAGTCAATATTCATGAGCAAACGTGTCATAGCAAAGTTAAAATGTTACAGATTCGCCAAAGTTAAAATGTTACATTAGAGTATTCTCCAGAAAAGGAGAAGCAGATGAAAACAGGAATAACA
>CASFMW010000009.1 GCA_949295935.1 uncultured Pseudomonadota bacterium
ACCGTCACTTTATTCTAGCAAAGGAGTTTTTTATCTGTAAAGCTGTAAGCTCTTTGGAACTACCGGCCTAGCCGGTAGTTTTCTTGTTACAAAAAAGGCGGAGCCATAAAACGCTCCGCCCCAAGCCGCTATGCGTTAATCAAAACACCCTGTAAAGAAGCATTAGACATGGTCAGATTACCGGCCCAACCGACGATTTTGTATAAAGCATCTTGGTTGACCGACATTCTGTCACCACCGATAACTTTCATATTGCGGTCTTTGTGAGAACGCAGATAGAGATAATCGGTATTAAGAAAATACATGTGCTTTTCAGGACAAAAACCGCCTTGTCCGCCGTCACAAACCACATCAGCACCTTTGAAGCGCAATGTAGCAAAACCGCTGTCAGCCGCTTTAGGATCGGTATAACGCTGTAACGGCGTTAAAGAATCTTCATAAAGCGAATACATATCATCACCGGTCACGATTAAGTCCGGCTTATCTGTACCACGACACAAAGAATGATACATGCTATGCATTGCCTTGCCGATGGTTTCAGAAGTCAAAGCCTCTTCGGCAGTTGTAGCTTTATTGCGCCAAAATTCATTGCCGGAAGTCGCACGATCAATACCACCGACCGTACCGGTAGCCGGAGAATCCGCTACCAAGAAGCGCAATCCGCCGATTTCCTTACCGGAAGAACCCGTACCATCGCTGTAAATTGCCTTAGACATCTGGTTGCTCATGGTTTTCATGGCATTTTCCACTCTTTTTTCAAAGAGGTCGACAATTTTTTCTTTGCCGGAGTTTTTGAGCAAATCTTCACCGGAAATAGCAACCGGAACGGCACAAAGTTTCAAAGCATATTCAGCCGCGGTAAAGAGCTGCTTGTTGGTATAAGAAATAGTATCATAACCACTATACCAAATCATATCGCCTTCGCCATATTCCAGCTCTTCCAAAATAGAAGAACCGCCGGAGATTTCGCGAATATTTCCTTTTTCCTGCAAACGTTTAAGCAAGGCATTGTTTTTGCTGACATTATCAGCAAGTTGCTTACTGCGATGAGCAAGAGAAGTTGTAAGTGCGTCATTATAATTAGAGTTAGCCATCATAAAATCCTTTACGAAAGTTTAGTTTTCATTAATAACACGTTCCAAGATTTGGCGTGTCGTCAGCTGTTCTTCAGCCGGACGAAGCGCCCTACCTTTTGCCTCAAAAGCGGCCTGCTGAGCCTTTTGAGCATCAGCGGCTTTTTTCTTGAGAGCATCACTAAGCTGAGCCTCGATTAATTCCTGTCGAACCTCGGGGCTAAGCCACAAAGCCTGAGCATAAGCGTCTTCATAATTTCCGGCGAGATTATGACTCAGGAGCGCCGCCATAATCGGCCGCACTTTATAAAAATATTTATGCTTGGGAGAACCGTCTTCGTTTTTCTCACCCATAAAGCGATCAAACAAAGAGCGAAACATCTGACGTTCTTTAGCATCAACCTGCGATTTCAGCTGTTGATACTGAGCTTCAAGCGCAGCCACTTTTGACTGCAAAGAAGCCACCGGCTGAGAAGCCGGCGCAAAAGCCACCCCATAAGCCTCTGCCAAAAAGCGCACGCCTTGAGACGGACTTTCTTCCAGCAAATCCTCAACCTTAGCCAGATATTCCAACCACATCTGAGGAGAAGAAAGCCCATATTTGTTAATGCGCTCGGCATGAGCCTGAACAAAATCATCAACCCACTTCAATCGCTCGACTTGAGCCGACAAAGCAGAAATTTTGTCTTCTGTTTCAGCATTTTTTTCGCACAAAAACTTGCGCCACTTTAAGGGCAGCAGCACAAAATCCTCAGCAAGCTCAGCCTCAAGGCCGACCGGCGGCTCCAAAAAAGTTTTTTCTTCTTCGGCTGGCACAACCAACAAAGCTTCTTCGTCGGGCAGAATGTCGCTGTTTGAAGGACCAGTAGCTTTTTCAAGCTCCTGTTCAATAATTTTTCGTGTTTCAGTTTTATTCATTCCAAATTAACCTCTTATACTGTTGCAAAAAAGCTGCAAAATTTTCATCTCGCAGCTTTTTTTCTTGTTGATAGCGGACAGACTTCCGAAAGTCGTCCGAATAATCGCTGGCCATTGCCAAATTATTCCGGCGCAGGTAGCGTTCAATGTCATGAACCGAAGACGCATAAGACCCATCGGGCAATAGCAAATCTTCGCTCCACTCTCTTGAAAAATGAGCCATATTCCCTCCTTAGACTCAAGCCTTGGACGGAGCTGATTTTTGCGCTTCGGCTTGCAGTTTAAGCGCCTCCGCACGAAAATCTTTATCCGCCAAAATAAGCTTCACATTCTCAGATTTTTCCTTAAGGGCAAGTTCTCTGGCTTTAAGAGCATTCTGCTCTTTTTCAAGCTCATAAGTATTACGCAGCTCCATAAGCTTCAGCTGATCGGAAAAACTCGGCTGTTGCGGCGAGGCTGCCTGAGGCTTTGACACCGGAGAGGATGAATTGGAAGAAGACGCCTCCGGTTGAGCCAAATCGCGCGCAACATCATCAAACACCTTTGACAACACCGATTCAAAGGAGCGCGATTTCGGCATAGAAGCAGTCAAAGCCTCAGCCATAAGTTGATAAAGCGGCAGCAATGCTGGTTGCGCCGACACAATCTGAAAAGCATCTTGAATAAGCTGAGAAACCGACTTAACCGCCGCACTAATCTGAGAAGCCTCAGCCTCTTGGTCAAACACGGCATCGGTTTCAATCGAAAGCACCATATTGCGCATTTTATCGGTTTTCAGCAAAGCAACCGCGGCCTGAACCAGAGCCGCATCATTTTTTTCTTCAGGAGATACAAAGGAAAGAACATGTTCAGGCGCAAACTGCTCACAAATAATTTCGGCTTTTAATGCGTATAAGTCACACAAAAACCGCTGCATATCATTTTGACGGTCTTGGTTGCGCAGTGTTCCGAAATTTGTTTTTTGTTTGACCGCGGTTGCTGTTTCGGACTGAGAGGAAGTCCCTCGCATAATGTCCGAAATTCCGGTAATACGATAAATATTCTCAATAATATCATCACGGCGCAAAGCCAAAGCCTGCAAAGCAGAAATATATTGCTCAACCGGCATAAAGTCGACAATCCCCTTCAGCCCACCGGCCGATTTAAGCTTATCAAAATCTTGCACCGCTACGAGGGAAACATCTTTGTTCAAAATATCCGCCAAATGAGGAAACGAGCTGTCATAAGCACCAGTCACTTTGAGCGCCTTCATAGTCAAACTCATTCGATCAATAACACCTGACAACTCTTCCAAATCAGCTTTAATCATACAAAAATCCGGAACCGGAATGATTGAATCATTGGATTGTGTCGCAAACACCGGCTTCGGACAAGGGAAAAAGTTTTCCAACCCGAGCGGATCACCAACCTCACGCAAAAAGGCATCGGGAAAATCCTTGCACCACCAACGAACCTTCTTGTCTTCTTTGTCCCAAATTTCATAAACACAATATTCTTTATAACAATCATCATCGGCAACCGGCACCGCCAACAACGCCGGAGAAGAAGCAAAAGCCTCAAGCAAAGCCTTGGCGCTGAGAAAATGCTTGCGAGCCACCCAAGTCACGTCTTCCCAAATTCCGACATGGTCGGTATCAGCCAAAAAGTTTTTCGGATCCACATATTCAGACACGACTTTTTCACCGGTTTTAACCAAAACCTCATGATTTTGTTCATCAAGCACGGTTGTAAATTCGGGCTTATAGCTTTCCCACAAAATTCCGCAACCCGAGATTAAAAAGTCATTCCGTGCATATTTTGCCACCGAATCAAAATCAAACCGCGATAAATCCCAAGCCAATAATCGCTCCATCAAGCGACAGGCCAATGCCTCCGCCGGAGAATAATTTTTATTAATCCTATCGACACAGGGCTTTGGCTGTTTGAAATAAAGAAACGGCTTTTGCGTCTCGATTCCCGACCAAAAAATGCTGCACGCACTTCCGACCTTAAGCGACGAACTCAGCCCTGCCGAGGCCAATTTATAGCTCTCGCGCGTTTCATCTATTAAGTTATAATAAGATTGATAAGCCGCCTCAGCCGCACTGATTTTTTCTGCCCAAAGAGCCGGCTTTGACTCAAAAACTTTTTTTGACATTCAGAAAACTCCTAAAATTTAAACAACAAGCTTTTATCACGTATCACAACAATATCGCCGTCCAGAACGGGTATCTCGTCAAAACAGTGAAACATCACTCTGTCCCCAACGGCCACATCGGCTTTAACCTCGGGCCCGATTGCCAAAACCGTTGCCACATTGCGCACGGCATAAGTATCATCGGCAAGGATAAGTCCGCCGGCGGTTTCCGAATTTTTTGGTTCAAGTTTTAAGACCAAACGATCGGTCACAGGCACAAAGTTCGGACAAGCTTCTACCATTTGTCATCTCCTTGATTATACGAGTTAAACACATCTTCCCATAAGAGCTGCTTGGGGCGATACATTTGCGGCGCCAGATTATCAAAAACCCGCTCGGCAAAAGTCAAAGCAAGCGCATCAGCCTTGTCCGGCGAACGCCCAAGCCTTTTTTTGATTTCATCTTTTTCTTCCAACAACAAACGCCCACGACGATCATATTTTTTGTTGACGCAGCAAAGATCGGTCAGCAAATCCTCATCGTAAAACAAAGCCACCTGCGGCTCCGAAATCAGCCAATCATGCAGATTATCCCACATTTCGGCACGTCGATTGGCATAACGCTCGGAAAGCAAGGCACGTTCACCGAAATTAACGGCTTTCACCACCTCACCTAAGCCTCTGTCTTTAAGAATGTCATAAACACCGGCCCCCACGCCGCCGATATCGACAAACACCCGCTTAGGCTGATTTTCTCTGATAAAAAAAGTGGCCTGATTAGCCACTTCCACCACATCAAGCCCCGAAAAACTTTCTATTCGAAAACAACTTCGCCCCCGCCGAAAACAAAACACGGTTTTGTCATCACCAAAGCGCGCCACATCCACCCCAATAATCAAAGGCGAAGACGGCATCGACAGCTGCTGTTGAAAAGCGCGACGCACATCTGTGGCCGAAATCAGCTTGGTATTTCCCTGCCGCCTTGGCTCACCGAGCCATATATGCTCATAATCTTCGGGAGAAGACTGTTTGCATTTTTCGGCTTGCAGCTTAATTTCTTCAGGACAAAACGGATTATCATAATAATTAACCTTCACCACCAAAGTGCGTGCATCAGGATTCGCCGCCACCAAAACCCACAAAGGGTCGTTTTCCTCTTCTCTGTTCATGGAAATCCAAATTTGCGACCCATCTTTACGAATGGTCGGCTCCAAGATTTCCCAGCTTTTGCGCGTAATGGCCTGTGCTTCTTCAATCCAAGCGATATCAACGCCTTCAAGTGATTTTATTTTTTGACTGTCCTGATTTCGCAAACCTTTAAAAACAAAGCGCGAACCAGTTATTTTGTTTTCGATTTTAGAATCCGAAACCGCATAATCATCAAGCCCATAAAAAGAGATTCGGTCACATAAAAGCTTATAAACCGAATCTTTCATGCTGTTTTGAATCTCGCGTAGACAAGCAATAAACAGCCTTTTTTGCCGCCCCAAAAGAAGAAGACTATCGGCAAAGGCATAAGACTTTCCGCCGGCACGCCCGCCGTAAAAAAATTTGTTACGATAATCAGATGTCAAAAGCGGCGCAAAAATTTTAGGAATTTGCACTTCAACCTGTTTCACAAGACCTCCGCTTTATTCAACAAATTTAACCAACACCTGAGGAATATCACTTTCTTTTTCTTCCTCATGTTCTTTTTTGGGTTTATCCAAACCGAGAAGTTTAGCCTTCCCCATTGAAGCCGAGACAGCAGCGGCCGCCATTTCTTTATCAATGGCCACCTGCCGCGCCTCTTCCAGTTCTTCCAGCAGCTTTTCCAACGAAAGTTGAGCCCGTTGCATGGCTTTTTGTCGCAGACTATCGAGCTTTAATTTTATCTTAGGATTTTTCTTAAGGCGGGCGGCAGCTTTTTGCGGACAGGAATAACCGGCAAGTCGAGCCGCTTGAGCACCGACACCGCATTTAATAAATTCCTCCACAAATCGTAATTGTCGAAAAGTTAAATCAGACATAACACCAACAAACCTCAAAGAAAAAGGAGAGAAGCAAAAACTTCTCTCCGAAAAAGTAATGAACATTATATGGAATACAAATCACCGCTAGGTATTTACCACAAGACTGCTGAACACAACTTCGTCCAGCATATAACAAGATATAACAAAAAAAAGCATTTTTGTCTTCTCCAAAAATGTCCCGACAAATTAAAACGCTCAAATCCCCCGTAAATATTGAAGAATCAATGTGTAAAAAAATCAAAAAAAAACAAAAATTTTGTAGGACGATGCGATAAAACATTGAAAATACTTAACAAATTTTTTTTGAACGATTATTTAAAAATTAAAATTTAGGCTTATATCCTATAAAGGACTTGAAACGAAAGGATTAATGATTATGGATAAAAGCTTTTATAACCTTCTGGTACAAAGACGTTCAATATACGCAATCGACAACAAAATCCCTCAATCTGAAGAAGAAGTTAAGGATTTAATCAAACAAGCATTGAAATATTGTCCCACGGCTTTTAACTCACAGTCGGGACGAATCCTTGCCTTGTTTAACGACAGCAATCAAAAATTTTGGAATCTGACTTATACAGAACTAACCAAAGTCGCACCGGCTGCCAAACACGCTGAACTAAAAGCCAAGATAAACTCCTTTGCCGCCGGATTCGGCACGGTTCTGTTTTTTGAAGACGAAGACGTTGTCCACGGGCTTGAAAAACAATATCCGGCTTATAAAGAGCGATTCGCCGACTGGTCGCTTCAATCAAGCGGCATGCTCCAATTTGCACTATGGTGCTTGTTTGCCGACAACAAGATTGGCGCCAGCTTGCAACACTATTCACCTTTGGTCGAAAATTTTATCTATGATGAGTTCAAGCTTCCCTTAAGCTGGAAACTCAACGCCCAAATGCCGTTTGGCCGAAGTGTATCACCTGCCGATGAAAAAACATTTGTCAGCCTCGATTCGCGCTTCAAAACCGCCGATTAAAATCCCTCTTTCCAACATAAAAAAGCGTTGCTCATAACGAACAACGCTCTTTTACTCTTAACACCAATCAGCTTTTTTCCAGTTTTTACAAACTAAGAAAATATTAGGAAACATGACAGTCCAAAAAATCAGAACTGCCCATGGCAGTACTTCAATAAAAATAGAAGCGATACCACCAAACACATTAATAAAAAGAGATAATGATATAATAAGAAATCTAATTTCATAACTACCAAAACCCAAAGAGAATAAAATAAGAAAAACACTACCTAAGATAAGAAAACAACTACCAAATATATATAATAAGATCATTTTTTCCCTTTCATCATTAAAATTAAGAAGATCACTTTCGGTTTTCTCTTTAGCCTTATCTAAATCATCTTTGAGCTTTTTTAACAGCGCTTCCTGCAATATCTCTTCAGATTTATCACCAACAACTTTAGCTATTTGAAGTCTATCTTCTGTCTTCTGAATCGAAAATAAAATCTTATCATAAACTTCTTTTCGACGCTCCGTAAAACGTTCAAGATTCCCTTCATAGCTAAAATAATAGAAAAAGCCTTTGTCTGAGCTTTCCTCCATCTTTTCAACCTTTACCAGTTTTTTTTCGGCTTTAGGAGCATGAGCTATTCGACTAAATCCCCAAACAGCTGTGCCTAAAATAGCAATCACCGCAAGAGCAATGCCCATGTATTTCCATGTTGTAGCCCTTGCCTCATCATAATTTTTGAGCAGTTTGTCGGCAAAAGCCAGCTGTTCTCGTCCAAGAACATCTTTCTTTTCCGCTCGAGCTTTGTCGTAACATTTCCTCAGCCACCAAAGGCGAAATAAACCAAGCAAGATAGTAGCAAGTGCCAATATCCCGCAGATAATAATAATTTTTGTTCCCATAAATATAAGTTTTTAATGTTTATAATAATAATTTTGTACCATGCATCTTAACATTATTTTGTCTTTTGTCAAGTTTTTTTAGTAAGCTGTATTCGTAAAGTATGAAAAGAAATCCAATTTTAGACAATGCTAATCTCTTGAAGCGCTAATATAAAAGATTACATAAAGCTAAACGCAGCAAAGGAGCAAAAAAAAATGGAAACACCAATGTCTATTTACGAGCGACTTGACAAACTAAAATCCGGCATCATTTACCGCAAAAATCAAGAAGACAGAATCCAACTTGCCTTTGATTTAATCTATTCAAAACTAGAAGAAATTGATTGCATCATCTGGATAAGCCGTGAACACATTATTAACTCAAAAACCTATAAAGAATACTTAGACAAATACTCCGAAGGCTTCCGCAGCAAACTGTTTGTCTTTCCGATAGAATGCGCATCTTTTTCAACGCTAACTCTCTTGCAAATTCATGACTTAGTTGCCAACAAAAGAGCCTTCTGCGTTGTTGACAACTGCTTAATTATAAAAAATTCAAAATCAAAAAGAACCAAAGAGCTAATAAAACTCGGGCCTTTGTTCAAATATCGACTGATTTTAACCGAACTTCCGGTTTCAGGCGGTTTGGTCGATTTTTACGCCCAACTACAGTTTATCAATCCCCAAATTCTAAACATGACCAAAATCCAGTTTAATCACGCCTACCTAAAAAAACTAAAAAGCGCTTTTCAACAAACCAAAAGATGGTCATACCCCGAACAGGAAGTCTCTCTGATAGAAAAAATCAGACCCTACATTTTTGAAAATGAAACCGAATATCACGAATGTTTCAAAAATTATGACATTTATTGCGACCTCACCCCCAAAGAGGAACACTGCTATCAAGAAGAAAAAAATTTATATCTTGAACGCCGCGCAAAAGCCCCGTTTATAGAAATAATCCACCGCTTTCAACACATGTACACCATCTGTCAAAACAAAGTCGAAAAACTTTTTGAACTTTTAAGCGACATCAAATTAAAAAAAGAAAAAGTCGTTATTTATGTAAAATTCAGAGACGAAATAAACTTTTTTGAAGAATGCGGCTGGTTCAAACCGGGAGAATATTCAGTTTTAGCCGGAAAAAAGAACAAAAATCGCGCCTTAAAAGAGTTCGAAAAAAAAACTAATATACTATTTAGCACATATGGTGTGGATAATTCAGGGTTAAATATGCAGAATTGTAATAATGTGATATTCTTTTCCCAAACCTTTGATTATAAGTTCAAGCATCAGGCCTTGAAAAATCTTCCGCAGCATGACCGGCTGCATGAGATAAAAATATATAATCTGTGGGTAAAAACAGGACTGGATGAAATGATGAGGCAGAGTCTTTTGATGAAAGAAAACGTCGTCAGTAACCTTTGCAGCATGATTTCCAAAGAGGAGGCACTAAGATTATGAAAAAATACCTCGATAAGAGTGTATATGAAGCAACAAATGAGAGAATAAAATATATATTCGATAATTTCGATAATATATATGTTTCTTTTTCCGGTGGTAAAGACAGCGGATTGTTGCTAAATCTGGTATTAGACTATAAGCGTCGCAATAACATCAAAAGAAAGATTGGCGTTTTTCATCAGGATTTTGAAGCACAATACAAACAAACTACCGAGTTTGTCACCCGCATGTTTGAAAACAACCTGGAAGACATAGATCCTTACTGGGTATGCCTGCCGATGGGCTCTCGTTGTGCTGTCAGTAACTATCAAATGTATTGGTACACTTGGGATCCGGATGAAAAAGACAAATGGGTCAGAGAAATGCCAAACATGCCTTATATTATAAACCTCAATAACAACCCGTTTGATTTTTACAAATACAAAATGGTTCAAGAAGACCTTTATGCAGACTTTGCAGACTGGTTTTCCCGCCAACATAAAGGCAAATCGATCTGCCTGCTGGGCATAAGAGCCGACGAGTCACTCAACCGATTCCGTGCTTATGCCAATGCGCGCAAAGACTTAATTGATAATAAGCAGTGGACCACTAAAATGGGCAAAAACTGGTATAACGCCTACCCGCTTTATGACTGGACCACCAAAGACGTCTGGATTGCCAACGGCAAATACGGATTCGATTATAACAAGATTTATGACTTGTTCTATAAAGCCGGATTATCGATTCACCAAATGCGCGTTGCCAGCCCGTTTCATGAGGCAGCCAAAGAAGGCTTAAACCTCTACCGCGTATTAGAACCGGACACTTGGGTCAGAATTGTCGGCCGCGTACAAGGCGCAAACTTCGGCGCAATGTATGGCAACACAAAATTACTCGGCAGCCGCCGCATCACTTTGCCTAAAGGACATACATGGCGGTCTTACGTCAAATTTTTGCTGGCCACCCTGCCGGATGAGATGAGAAAAAATTATATTGAGAAGTTCAAAACCTCAATCAAATTCTGGTGGCGCAAAGGCGGCGTTGTCGATGAAAAAGCGATTCAGGAGCTTGAGGCCTGCAACTATAACATTCGCCGCAACGGCCCAAGCCCTTATCACAGCGTCAAAGAACAAGTTCGTTTTTTGGGCACACCGGACAGCACCGACGACATCAAGTCGACCATTGACATTCCGTCATGGAAGCGCATGGCTGTCTGCATTCTGAAAAATGACCACTTGTGCAAACACATGGGCTTTGCTCAGACCAAAAAACAGTCTGAAAGAGAAAAAGAATTACTCAACAAATATCGTAACTTATAGGGCAAACAAGATGACAGAAAAAAAATCAACCACCACCGAAGCATCAAACAACGGCAAAAAGTTTATCAGTCCGGTTTATAATGTTCAGGCCATCCCGCTTGAAAAAATAAAAGCCAATGACTACAACCCGAACCGTGTAGCACCTCCGGAAATGAAATTGCTTGAAACCTCCATCTGGGAAGATGGCTTTACCCAGCCGATTGTCTGCTATCATGACAAAGAAAAAGACGAATATATTATCGTTGACGGCTTCCACCGCTATACAACCATGATGATATCAGACCGCATCAGAGCCAGAGAGAACGGTAAAATTCCGGTTGTTGTGATAGATAAAGACTTAGGCGAAAGAATTGCTTCCACGATTCGTCACAACCGCGCCCGCGGTAGCCACAATGTTGACTTGATGAGCAACATTGTTAAGGAACTGCTTGAACTCGAGAAGAGCGACGCTTGGATTGCCCGCAATATCGGCATGTCCGCGGATGAAATTTTGCGCTTGAAACAAATCACCGGCTTAGCCGCCTTGTTCAAAAACGAAGAATTCTCCCGCAGCTGGGAATTATAAGATATCATAAAAAAGCGGAGCAAACACTCCGCTTTTTTATGTTAAAATCCACAAATAACTAAAAAAGCAAACCCTACCATTTTTCCCAATGAACGCGTTCTTCTTTATGGCGTTCAGGCTGTTTGGGGTCTTCTGCCGGATAACCGAGTACAACGATTGAAAAAGGTCTGATATTTTCCGGCAATTCAAAATATTCTTTAATAGCATGAATCGGCCCCACCATCGGCGCCGCACCACACCAACAAGCCCCAAGCCCCAAAGCATGAGCAGCAAGCAATACATTCATTGTTGCGGCAGATCCATCAATATCAATATAACTCCAGCCTTCTTTCTCTCTGTGAAAAGCCACATCTTCACGGCAACAAACTAAAACGACCGCCGCCGCATTTTCAGCAAACAAAGCCGAACGTTGCAAAACTCTAAAATGCTTTAATTTTTCCTTATCTTGGATAATCAAAAACTCCCAAGGCTGGGTATTATGAGCCGACGGGGCAAACTCGCCAGCCTCAACAACTTTTTCTAACAATTCTTTTGGAATAGGTTTATCCTGAAATTTCCGAACCGAACGTCTGGTCAAAAGCCCTTCCATAAGCTCCATAACTTTTCTCCTTTAATTTACAACGCGTTTAAGGGAATCAATGCGCGGCAATACTGAATTTTCAATCAGAAAAGCAATCGCTTTTTCCACCATTTTATCACTATGCTGAACAACTGGCAAAATAGCCGCCATGCTGTCTCCACTTTCAAGCTTTTTGCATAAGCTGGCATAAACACCGGCCAAATCGCTCAAAGAATCAACAATCTCAGCCAAATAAGACGCAAGCTTTAAGTCTTCCTTACCGCCCCAAAATCCTTCTAAAAACCCCGATTCGAGCATATCAAAGCGCAAGCGGCACGCCGCACATAATTCTTCTTTATTCTCAGCATTTAGAGCCTTAAGCTTAACCTGATTTTTGGCTACTTGCTCAAACAAAGCATCCCATAAGCCCATAAAAAACTTAAAAAACAACTCTGCCTCGTTTTTTGTTTCAAGACGCGGCGCCTGCCCTTTGGGCCAAAAAGATGAAATCACATCAGTTGGCCTAAGCTCCAAATTTGGCGAGCAAATAGAGCCGATAAACCGCATTTTAACAACCTCAAGCGGCAAGTCACAATGATAATGCTGTAACATTTTTACAAAATTATCATCACCGATATATTCATTTTTGCTTTTCATTTTAAAAATCTTCATATATAAAGAAACAGATGAATATAATTTAGCGGAGATTTTAAAATTGGCAAGAGTAAAAATAACAATAAGCGCCATAATAATGCTTGGACTCAGCGCCTGCAGCATTTTTGAGCCCTATGTCGACCGACGACGAAACGCCGGCGCACCTCCGCAATATCTTTATGTCGGACGCTCTTCCCCGACCAATCCGTCAATCTGCTATAACGGACTGATAACAGATGAGCAAACCGTTCAGCAGATGGCCGACAACGAATGCAAAAAGTATAAAACCGGAGATCACGCCGAATTTTTGAGCGAGGATATCGTCAGTTGCAAACTCCTCCTCCCCAATCGAAAAACTTTTACTTGTGTAACAACAACAGAGAATGAAGATGACTCAAACACTGGAACAGAAAATAAATAAAAAATTAGAACAAACTTTTGAAAAACTAAGTCTTAATCCTCAATACGCAACCGTAAAAACATCTGACCGCCCAGACTTGAGCGACTTTCAGTGCAACGGAGCTCTGGCTTTAGCCAAGTCTGAAAGAAAAAATCCACGTGAAATTGCTTCTCAAATAGCAGCAGAACTTGAACAAGATTCTTCTTTCAGCAAAATCTCAGTTGACGGCCCAGGCTTTATAAACCTCAGCGTCAGCGACAAACTCTTAAGCGATGTCATGGAAGACATGAGCCAAGACGAACGCCTCGGTTGTGAAAAAACAAATACGCCCAAAACCGTTGTTTTGGACTTTGGCGCACCAAATGTTGCCAAGGATATGCACGTCGGCCACTTGCGCTCTGCGGTTATCGGAGAATCAATCCAAAGATTAGAACGTTTTATCGGCAATAAGGTAATATCAGACACCCACTTAGGTGACTGGGGCACCCCGATGGGTATGATAATTTCAGAAATCATGCTAGCACACCCCGAATGGCCATTTTTTGATGATGATAAAAAAGACGGTTTTCCGGACAGCATTCCCTATGCTGTTGAAGATTTGACCGAAATTTATAAGGCAGCCAATGCTCGTTGCAAAGAAGACGAAGCTGCCAGACAACAAGCAAGAATCATCACCGCCAAATTCCAAGACGGTCACCCCGGATATCGCGCTTTATGGCAGCATTTGCGCCGTATTTCCGTTGATGCAGTCAAGAAAAACTTTGACGCGCTTGATGTCCATTTTGATTTATGGCTTGGAGAAAGCGACGCGCACGAAACTTGCTATAAGATTATGGATTTAGCTCAAGAAAAAGGCGCTTCGGAAAAAGATGACGGCGCCGTAATTATCCGCCTTGGTGAAAGTAACAAGCCCAAACCGCCGGTCATTTTACAAAAAACCGACGGCGGCTTCACCTATCACATTACCGATATCGCCACCATAAAAATGAGAGTTGATGATTTGCACGCCGATGAAATCATTTACTTCACCGACAAGCGCCAAGCCCTTCACTTTGAACAAGTCTTTGAAGCCGCAGAAAAATTAGGCCTGGTTAAAGACGTAAAATTACAACACATCGGTTTTGGTACGGTAAACGGCCCTGACGGCAAACCTTTCAAAACGCGTGACGGCGGTGTCATGAAGCTTGAAGCCTTGATTGACTTATCAAAAGAAAAGGTAAAAGAATCTGTCCCGACTGCCGAAGATGTTGCAAAAGACTTTGGCTCTGTGGAAGAAGCGCAAAAATATATAGATAATCTGGTTGACGAGATTGCAATTGCCGCCATAAAATTCCAAGACTTGAAAAACAACACCGCATCTGGTTATATTTTCGAAGTTGATGATTTCGCAAAATTTGACGGCAAAACAGGACCTTACATTCAATACGCAATCGCACGTATTAACTCTATCATGCGCAAAGCCGCTACTGCTAACATTAAAGAAGGCTCCATCACTATCACAACCAAGGAAGAACGTGACTTAGCCTTAAAATTAGCACAGTTAAATACCATCATCTGGCGTACGCACAATGATAAAGAACCCAGCATTATTTCAGATTATGCTTATACTTTGGCACAAACCTTCAGCACTTTCTATAACGCAGCATCAATTATGAATGCCGAAAGTCCTGAAATTGTCTCATCACGTTTACGCTTGGCCCGTTTAACCAGAGATGTCTTAAAGCTCCTGCTTTATCTCTTGGGCATCAAGGCTCCCGAGGTCATGCTGAAAAAATAGCCCACAAAAAATCCGCTGATTATATCAGCGGATTTTTTTACATTATTCAATTTAGAAATGATAATTAAAGCCTAAACCAAACAGGTGAATATTTCCCTTATATTTAGCAGACAACTCATTACCTTTGTCTTGAAGATTAACTTTATTCTTTTCGGCGCGAATATAAGAATATCCGGCATTCAGAACTAAGTCATCATTGAGCTTATACTCAAATCCGGTTGAAAACCACAAGCGGTCAGAGTCCGGAATACGCGGTGTACGGGTATAATCATTAACCGGTGTATTATCATAGGCCATACCAAAACGCAGTTTCAGCTTATTATTAACCCGATAAGACGTACCGATAGAATAAAACCACACATTTTTCCAATTTTCATTAGTCGTAGATGTAAAACCATTGGCACCATTAATCACCAGCTTATCAAACGACGACCAATAAGTTTTTTGAACTTCCGCCATAATCGACCACTTGGTGTTTATGTCATGATAAGCACCAAAGGTCAAGAGCGCCGGCGTTTCAAGCTCAGCAGTAATGTCTTGATTTACCAAATTAGCTCCGGGAAGCGACATTTGCTGATCAAAACGAATTTTACCTTTAAGCTTGTGGCTCACTTCGCCACGATAAGACACACCAAAGCGCGTACGAGGAGAATATTCATATAAAGCCCCAAGAATATAACCGACATCAGTATCATCACCATACATTTTTGAGTTAGTACTCGGAAAACCATAGGGATTATTATGCAACACACCGTTTTTAAGGGTAGCATCAACATATTGAATAACCACACCGGCACCGAGTGTCAAATTACAAGTAGCACGATAAGCCGCCATTGGGGTAATGTCATAAGTCGTTAAATCCGACAAAGTCCCATGGTTAGCACCTGCCCAATCGCGAGTATAATCTGTCACAAGACCAAACGGCGCACTAAGAGACAAACCGACACTCATCCGAGAATTAAGCGCATGCGTAAAAACCGCCGACGGCAAAACAGTCTTATCGACCACATGATCCATTTGCCTGGTATAACTACCACTATTCACAGGCCCGTGAGCATCATAACCTTTGGCATCACCGACAATCGCTGTTGCACTGATTGAGGCCTGAGTTCCCATCTGGCGAATAATTCCTGCCGGATTATAAAAAGCATAAGTTCCATCTTCTGCACCTGCGGTTGCACCGGCAAAAGCGTTCCCCATACCGGCCACAGACTGTTCACGCAGCAAAAAACCGGCAGAATAAGCAGAAGAAGAAGCAAGTAATATTGTAGCAAAAGCTGTAAGGGGTACAAATTTTTTCATAAGATAGTCACTTTTAATGTTAATCCAAATATAACGAACCGCTGGACAAATAATAAAGCCTCCCCACAGGCTTGCGGCACCCTAGTACAAGGATTATACAAATTTTGCGAAATAACAAGTAAAAATTATCCCATTGTGGAAAATACAAAAAACCATATAAATCAATAAGATAAAACACATTTTCGAAAAGGGACAAACTTTTCGCTTTACAAAAGATAAAAATATGGTTTTAATTTTTCTATTGATAACTCTGGAGTTATAGGACTTTGCGTAACTTTATAAGATTTTGCTTAAGAATATTTTTTACAATATTCAAAACCAGATGCCACATCGACTTTGACGAAAACGAACTTCCAAAGAAAGGTGTCTATGTTTCTAATCATGTCTCTTTTCTAGACCCGATATTGTTATTTGCCTTTCTCCCCGGCAACCCGATATTTGCCCTAAACGGACATTTATACCGCAAACCGCTGATACGCTTTTTAATGAAATCGGCAGATGTTATACCGTTTAACCCGATTGAACCGGGAGAATTAAAAGAACTGATAAATAAAATCAACAGCGGAAGATTATGTGTGATTTTTGCGGAAGGACGCGTTACCGAAAACGGTGGATTGATGAAAATTTATGAAGCCCCCGGATTGGCAGCAGATAAAGCCCAAGCCCCGATAATTCCAGTCTGGATAAGTGGCCCGCAATATGGCTTTTTCTCCAAAACAAAAGGCAAATTACCGCATCGCCCCTTGCCTAAGATGAGAATTACGGTCGGCAAACCACGCCCTTTCAAGCTCAAAGATGAACTCCGCCGCCAAAGAGATCACATCAGCAACGAAGTTTACATGCTTTTAAGAGAAATGTGCTTTGAGGTCAATTACAATCCTAACATTTCGCTTTTTGCTCAATTAATGAAAACCGGCAAAGTCCATTCCAAAAAAGGCCTTTTCAAACGCCCGAAATTCATTGAAGACATCAACCGCCAACCAAATTCTTATAAAGACATTATTATCAAGTCTTTTGTTCTTGGGCGCTATTTCAAAAAAAGAAGCTTCCATGAAGAACCGATTGGTTTATTATTACCAAACTCAATTGCCACCTTGTGCACATTTTTTGGACTTTCAGCCTATGAGCGCATTCCGGTTATGCTAAATTTCTCAGTCGGCGCACAAAATATGCTGTCAATGTGCAAGACCGCACAAGTCAAAAAGGTCATTAGTTCCATAAAGTTTATTAAAACCGCTAAAATGGAAAATGTGGTTGAAATCTTAAAACTTAATGGCATTGAGGTTATTTATCTTGAAAGTTTGGCAAAAAAAATCACCCTTTGGAACAAAATCGGCGCATTTATAAGATACAAAATAAAGCGTGTACCACACCGCTCTGGCGGCAGCAAAAAAGCCGTAATTTTATTCACCTCCGGCTCAGAAGGAGCACCAAAGGCTGTTGTTTTATCGCACGCCAACATCATGTCAAACATCAAACAAATGTCTGCGATTGAAACAATAAACACAACGGATACCGTCTTTAACGCACTCCCAATGTTTCATAGCTTTGGTCTGACAGTTGGCACCTTATTCCCGATTTTAGAAGGAGCAAAGCTGTTTTTATATCCATCACCGCTTCATTATCGTATTATTAATGAACTGATTTATGAAATCGGCGCCACAATTATGTTCGGAACCGACACCTTCTTCAGAGGATATGCCAAACTGGCACACCCGTTCGATTTTCATAACATTCGCTGTATGTTTGGCGGAGCAGAAGCTGTCAAACCTGACACCCGTAATATGTGGATGGAACGTTTGGGCATCCGCGTTTTAGAGGCTTATGGTTCGACCGAATGCTCACCGGTTATTTCAGCCAACAACCGCATTTTCAACCGTTTCGGATCAATCGGCAAACTTCTTCCAGCCATTCAGTATAAGATTGAACCGGTTGACGGCATTGACAAAGGCGGCGAGCTGGTCATCAAAGGACCAAACATTATGCTGGGCTACATCATGCCGGACAACCCCGGAATTTTGGTCAAACCCGAAGACGGCTGGTACCATACCGGAGACGTGGTTGACATTGATGAAATTGGCTTTGTTTACATCAAAGATCGCATTAAACGCTTTGCCAAGATTGGGGGAGAAATGGTGTCCCTAAACGCCGTACAGGAAATGGTCTGCAAGGCTTATCAATGGATGGGCGCTGACTTTCATTACGGTGTAGTTGCCATTCCTCATGAAAGCAAGGGCGAACAAATTGTCTTGGTTACCAACAACAATCAAGTCAGACAAGAAGTTCTGCACGATTATATCAAAAATAACGGCATGTCCGAGTTGTTCTTGCCTCGAATGATTTTATTCAAAAACACCCTGCCGATTTTTGCTACCGGCAAAATGGATAACGTCACCTTAAAGAAACAGGTGCTGGAAGAATTAAGCCAAGCCACAGCAGCACAATAAACAACTTCCGCAAACCTGCAATATCCATAAAAAAACGGGGAAATCCCCGTTTTTTTATGCAAGCTTCTGCAAAATTTTTTGCGCAATGTCCATATACGCTTGGGTATAAGGGCTGTCCGGCTCGGCAAAAACAATCGGTGTCCCGTTGTCCGAGTTTTCTCGAATGACATAATGCAGCGGAATTTCGCCTAAAAAGTTTTCGCCCATTTGTTCGGCCGTTTTTTTAGCCCCTTCATGACCGAAAATATCTGCCCGATGGCCGCATTTTTCGCAAATATAATAGCTCATGTTTTCAACCAAACCAAGGATAGGAACATTAACTTTTTTAAACATATTAATCCCTTTAACCGCATCAATTAAAGCAATATCTTGCGGTGTGGAAACAATAACCGCGCCGTCGGTTTTAAGCTTTTGGGCTAAAGTAATTTGAATATCGCCAGTTCCCGGAGGCATATCAAGCACCATAATGTCAATATCACCCCAATTGGTATCGCACAAAAGCTGTTGCAAAGCACCGCTGGCTTTTGCACCACGCCAAATCAACGGTTGAGATTTATCAATCAGCGTTCCGACTGACATAGAGGCCAAACCAAAATTCATAAACGGCTCAAAGGTTTTGCCATTCATTGACGACGGCGGAACCCCGTCATACCCCAACATTGTCGGTAAGGATGGTCCATAAATATCGGCATCAAAAATAGCTGTTTTCTTGCCCAAGTTTGAAAGCGCCAGCGCAAGGTTAACCGCCGTGGTTGATTTTCCGACACCGCCTTTTCCCGAAGCAACGGCAATAATTTTTTTCACACCTTTAACCTGCCACATTTCTTCAGGCGTTTTAAGTCCGGTAAACCCCTTTGCTGCGGTAAAAATAATAGTTGCCTTCAACACGCCGTCAAGTGAGGCTATTTTTTGTTTAAGGCTCTCAGTCTTTTCGGGAGAATCAACAGCATTCATCAAAGTTACGATAACGCGTCCGTTCAAAACTTTAAGACTGTCAATAACTGCTGTCGGATAAACCTCGGCTACAAACTGTTTAATTTGTTCTTCCATGTTAATATATTCTCTTCTATAATTGCCAATGACTAGGGTTTATATTATAAAGAAAAATAATGCAACAAAAATAAACTTTGGGAGTATAAATATGACCGACATACAAAACCCGTGGGAAGACAGCGATAACACGGGCAAAACCCAACGCTCTGCACGAGAAGAAGTGCAAAAAATCATCAGCATAAACACGGCCAAAACCGCCACCGGTGACGAAAATTTTGAGTTCAAATTCGGCTGGCTGATTGCTTTGGCGATTCTCTTATGGGCGTTAAGCGGCTTTTATCAGGTTCAACCGCATGAACACGGCGTTGTTCTACGCTTTGGAAAATATACCGAAACCACAGACGCCGGCTTGCACTACCACCTTCCCTACCCGATTGAAGAAGTTTACAAAGTCAGCATGACCCAAGAACGCAGCATCAATCTTGGGGAAATGGACGCCTACAACGCTTCAAACACCGCCGGAATTGGCAGCAACAAACTAAAATCATTCACCGAAAGCCACATGCTGACCGGCGATGAAAACATTGTAGACATCAACTTAACCGTTGTCTGGAAAGTCAAAAACGCCAAAGATTATTTATTTAACGTCCGCAATCCGGAAGGCACGGTCAGAGTCGCGGCTCAATCGGTCTTAAGAGAGATTGTCGGCCAGTCAGAAATGCAACCGATTATCACCGGCGACCGCGGCAAAGTTGAAGACGACACCAAAGAAGAACTTCAAAAATTGCTTGATGAATTTGGCTCCGGCGTTGAGATTGTCCGTGTCAAATTGCAAAAAGCCGATCCTCCGAAACAAGTTGTCGATGCCTTTAACGAAGTTCAACGCGCCAAAGCAGATTTAGAGCGCTTTAAGAACGAAGCAGAGGCTTACCGCAATGAAGTTTTGCCAAAAGCACGAGGCGAAGCCGCTCAGCTCTTACAAGATGCTGAGGCTTATAAAGCCGCTGTTGTTAATAAGGCACAAGGTGACGCCGCTCGTTATTTGTCAGTTTACAACGCTTATAAAAGCGGTAAAGATGTCACAATCAAAAGAATGTATCTTGAAACCATGGAAAACGTTTTGAGCAAAGCTCAGAAAGTCATTTTAGACCCTTCTTCAAAAGGGAGCAACGTTTTGCCCTATCTGCCGCTTAATCCGGCAAAATCACAAGTAAAGGAGGGACAATAAAATGAGTAAATTAAAAGTATTTTTAATCAGCATTATCGTCATTGCGGCTTTTGTCTTGGCCAACACCTTATATGTGGTTAATCAGGCCGAACAAGCAATCGTCCTCCAGTTTGGTGAGCCGGTACGTTTGGTTAAAGACCCTGGGCTCAAAATGAAAGTTCCGTTCATTCAAAACGTCGTGTTCTATGACACCCGCTTGTTGGATTTAGACCCGCCGGCACAAGAGGTTGTTTTAAATGATAAAAAACGTCTGGATGTTGACAGCTTCACCCGCTATCGGATTGTAGACCCATTGAAGTTTTATCAAACGGTTCGCTATGAATTTCAGGCCGAAAGCAAATTAAAAGAGATTGTCAACTCTTCGGTTCGCAAAATCTTAGGCCGCATAACCTTGCAAGAATTGCTCTCAAAGCAAAGAACGCAGATTATGAAAGACATCAGCGACGCGGTCAAAAAAGACGCCCAACAAATTGGTGTCAGCGTCGCCGATGTCCGCATCCGCCGCGCCGATTTGCCGATAGAGGTCTTGCAGGCCATTAACGCCAGAATGAAAACCGAGCGTGAAAGAGATGCCAAGGAGTTCCGCGCCGAAGGTCAGCAGCAAGCCCAGCAAATTCGCGCCACGGCAGATAAAGAAAGCACCATCATCAAGGCCGAAGCCAACAAAAAAGCGCAAATTATCCGCGGTGAAGGCGATCAGCAAGCGATTGATATCTGGAACAACGCCGTCGGCCAAGATGTCGAGTTCTACGGATTCTACCGCTCGCTTGAAGCCTACCGCAATGCTTTGGGACAAGGCGATGCTTCAATGATTTTGTCGCCGGAAAGCGCGTTCTTTGAATATTTTTCAGCTCCCTTAGAGCAAGGAAAAACCCGTTAAAGGACACAAGCGAACATGAGCGTTAAAAAGATGATAAAACAAACTTTGGCAGTTGCGATGGCGGCTTTTCTGGCAGGAGAAGCCGCAGCAGCTGAAACAATGATAAGTCAAGGTCTCCCGAGTTTTGCTGATTTGGTGGAAGAACTTTCGCCGTCGGTGGTCAATATCTCAACAACAACCAAGCCCGACGATAACGGACTTGAAGCTGAAGCAGATATGATGGAAACCGCCGCACCGGAATTCCGCCACTTTTTTGAAAACGGCAAAAAGCAAGAGGCTTTAGGCTCGGGCTTTATCATTGATAAAGAAGGTTTTATCATCACCAACGCTCATGTGATTAACGACGCCGAAAGCATTGACGTCACCTTAAGCGACGAAACCGTGCATGAGGCCAAAATTATCGGCAAAGACAACTTAACCGATATTGCCTTAATCAAAATAACCACCCAAAAAGAGCTAAAGCCGGTACGTTTTGGTGACTCGGACAAAGCTCGCGTCGGCGATTGGATTTTAGCCATCGGTAATCCGTTCGGCTTGGGCGGCAGCGTCACCGCCGGCATTATCTCGGCTAAATCAAGAGATATTGAATCTGGGCAATATGACAACTTCATTCAAACCGACGCCTCTATTAATCAAGGCAGCTCCGGAGGCCCGATGTTTAACATGGCCGGAGAAGTCATTGGGATTAACAGCGTCATTTTTTCCACCAACGGCGCCAGCATGGGCATCGGCTTTGCCATACCGATAAATTTGGCCGATTGGGTCATCAAACAGCTTAAAGCCGACGGCACGGTTCACCGCGGTTGGATTGGCATAAAGATTCAGCCCAACAGTCCGGAAACAGCCTTAGCTTTTGGGTTAGAAAAAACAGACGGCGTTGTTGTGTCTGATGTGACGATTGACGGACCGGCACAAAAAGCCGGACTGGAGGCCGGAGACATCATCAGCGGCTTTAATCAAGAAGACATCACCTCGCCCAAAGATTTTTCAACCCGCGTTGCCGAGGCCAAAATCGGCAGCACCGCGGATGTTAAGATTATCCGTGATGGCAAGCCCCTAAGCGTTAAAATAATGATTGAAGAATTAAAAGCAGAAAAGCCTCTTTCCTCGACATCTAAAACCGCTGAAATCAAACAATTAAATGAAGATGAGTTCTTGGTTGAAGAATTAGGCTTCAAACTAAAACCGATAACCGAAGAAACCATAAAACAATATCACTTGTTGCCTAACACCAAAGGCATGATTATCAGTGAGGTTTTAGCTGGCAGCGACGGAGCTGAAAAAGGCTTAAAAGCCGGCAATGTTATCGTTAAAATGGATAAACAAGACATTATCGACATCGATTCGGTCAAAAATTGCTTAAACGAGGCAAAAATGGAAAACAACCGCCCGATTTTGCTTTTGCTCCAAAATGGCGAAAGCATAAACTTTGTCGCCGTAAAATTAGCCACGGAGAATAAATAATGGCGCAAATTGACTTTTACCATTTGCAAAAACAAACACTTGAAGCTGTTTTGCCCAAACTGCTGGAAAAAGCCTATGGCACGGGAAAAAAAATAAAAGTAAAAATCGGCAACCCCGAACGTGTAGAGTTTATAAACAGTATCTTATGGACCTATGAAGATGAATCATTTTTGCCCCACGGCAGTAAGAAAGACGGCTCGTCCGAAGAACAACCGATATGGCTGACTTCAGGCGAAGGCAATCCCAACAGCGCCGAGTTTTTATTTTTGGTTGACGGTGCAGATATCAGCGCGGAAGAAGAAACATCTTTTGAGCGCGTGTTCAACATTTTTGACGGCAACGATGCCATGGCGGTTGACCACGCACGAAAGATGTGGAAAGACTTAAAAACCAAAGGCCACCAACTCCGCTATTGGCAGCAAGAAGACAACGGCCGCTGGAAACAAGCGGCATAAAAAAAGCGCCCCGAAAGACGCTTTAAATAAAACAAACCAAAGATTATGACTTCAAATCAATCGCCACCGAAGTCATTTCATTCGCCACGGTAAAAGCGTTAGAATTAAGATTATATGCACGTTGTACCTGAATAAGCTCAGAAAATTCTTGTTCCAAATTAACATTAGAGCCTTCCAAAGATTGCGTACGAAGAAGATTATTTCCGACCGTATCCGGCCCGATAACATAACTGGTATTTCCCACATCACTATAAGCTTCAAACAAAGTCCCCGAAACCGGAACCAAATTTTCAGGAGATTGAAAACTAACCACGGCAAGTTTTGCCACATTGAGAGTACGATTATTAGTATATTGAGCCTTCAAAATACCGTCGCTATCAATATAGCTACCAACCAAATCGCCCCCCGGAGCCCCGTCTTGAGAAACATAAACTTCACCATTACTACCATCATATTGTGTCATATTTGAAATATCAATAGCAATGGTATTTGATGTTCCATCTTCCCAATTAACAGTCACATTCATCACTTGCGGAGAAACAAGTTTTCCATCAGTGGAAAATTTTGCCTCTATCGGCTCGGCAACAACTTCAGCCCCATCAATAGCAAAACTTACATTCCACGTATTAACGGCATCTTGATTTTTGTTAAAAATCATATTCATGGTCGCCCCGTCATTATTAGGACCATAAACAGTAATACCATAAGTGCTGGTATTCACGCCAGTAGCCGGCACATTTGCCGTGATCTCCACATCTGAGGTCGGAATAGAAGGCATATGATCTTCAAAAGCCAAGATAATATCAGACGGCGTCTGAGCAAAAGTTCCGTCATCTTGCACCTGAAAACCTTGCACAGCATAGCCATTATGATTAACCAGAGCTGTTTTTCCATCAATAGGTAGGGTATCAAAATCACCGGCACGCGTATAATAAGTCTGCCCATATTCATCAGTCACCATAAAAAAGGCATTTCCTCCTTCTAAGGCAACATCATAAACATTACCGGTACTGGTAATTTCACCGGCTTGCAAAATATTATAACGTGTATAAGTCCCAACACCGGACACATCTGCACGAGAAGAACTAATCCCCGCCGCACTATTTTTAGAAATCGGCTGTGACCCAAGCAATGTATAAAAAAGCGTATCAGCCGCTTTATAACCAGTTGTCCGCATGTTAGCAATATTATCACTAACAGAGCCAAGAGCGGTACTTTGAGCCTCAAGTCCGGTAACAGATGGAAAAAATATACCTAAAGCCATATCAAGCTCCATAAAAAAATAATCCTTACAAACGATATGCAATTATCGTGCCACTTTTGCAAAACGACGATTCGCACTAAAAATCTCAAAAATCTGTGCAAAAAAGAGCAAAAAACAGCCATTTTTTTGCATTTTTGAACAATTAATGCAGATTTTTGTTGTTTTTAACACAAATAGGAAGTAAAAGAGGAAATGAATTTTGTACTAATAATAAAGAGAGATAAATAATGTCAAACCCATTGGATACGAAAATCATCGGCCGTCTGGCTGAAATTTTAGATAAAACCAATCTGACCGGCATTGAATATGAGGATGAAACTTGCCGCATTAAATTAAGCCGCGAAGTCACCGGCGCCACAGTTATTGCCGCACCGGCAGCTGCTCCGGTTCCGCCTCCGGCTCCTATTGCAGCCGCACCGGCCTCTGCTCCAAGCACTCCCGCTCCGGCAGCAAGCAGCAACGAAGATTACAGCAAACACCCAGGATCCGTAAAATCTCCGATGGTTGGTGTTGTTTATCTTTCAAGTGATCCAAACAGCCCGAACTATGTTAAAGTTGGCGACACCGTTGCCGAAGGAGACACCGTATGCTTGATTGAGGCCATGAAAACCTACAATCCGGTTAAAACCCACAAAGGCGGCCGCGTCAGCAAAATTTTGGTCGAAAGCGGTGATCCGGTTGAATACGGCGAACCTCTGGTCGTCATTGAATAAAGCATGCACCAAACAATCAGGAAGTTTCTAAATGTTTGAAAAAGTTTTAATTGCAAACCGTGGTGAAGTCGCACTGAGAATCCATCGTGCTTGCCGAGAAATGGGCATCAGAACAGTGGCCGTACACTCAGAAGCTGACGCCAACGCCATGCACGTACGTCTGGCAGATGAGGCCGTTTGTATCGGACCGGCACGTTCTTCCGATTCATATTTAAATAAATCAGCCATCATCTCCGCCGCTTTAATAACCGGAGCTGACGCCATTCACCCCGGATTTGGCTTTTTGTCAGAAAATGCTGACTTTGCCGAAATGGTTGAAGAACATGGCATTACCTTTATTGGCCCAACCGCAGAACAAATGCGCCTTATGGGTGATAAAATTACAGCGCGTCAAGCAGCTATCAAGGCTGGTCTTCCGGTCACTCCGGGTTCTCCGGCGCTTGAAAGTGTTGAACACGCAATTGAGTGGGCACACAAAATCGGCTATCCGGTTATTGTAAAAGCCAAAGACGGTGGTGGCGGAAAAGGCATGAAAACCGCCTTCAACGACGAAGAAATGCGCGAAGCTTTCACCATGGCAAAAGCCGAAGCTAAAGCCTCTTTCCCGAGTGATGTGGTTTATATGGAAAAATACCTGCAAAAACCGCGTCATATTGAAATGCAAATTTTAGCTGACAAATACGGCCACGTTGTTCATCTGGGTGAAAGAGATTGCTCAATTCAAAGAAAGAACCAAAAAGTCATTGAAGAAAGCCCATCTCCGGCCCTTAACCAACAACAGCGCCACGAAATCGGCGAAATCGTCCGTAAAGCAATTGAGCAAATCGGCTACACCAACGCCGGAACGCTTGAGTTTTTATACGAAGACGGCAAGTTCTATTTCTTAGAGATGAACACCCGCCTTCAGGTCGAACACCCGATTACCGAAGCAGTCAGCGGCATAGACATTGTCCGCGAACAAATTCGCATTGCCAGTGGTGCCGAACTTGGATATACACAATCAGACATCAAGTTCAGCGGTCACGCAATCGAATGCCGTATTAATGCAGAAAACCCCGAAACCTTCACACCTTGCCCCGGAAAGATCACCGAATGGCATGCACCGGGAGGTTTAGGCGTCCGTGTTGACTCTGAAATTTATTCAGGATACAGCATTCCACCGTTTTATGACAGTATGATTGCTAAGTTGATTGTTCACGGCAAGACCAGAAATTCAGCACTGATGAGATTACGTCGTGCATTGGAAGAATTCGTAATTGAAGGTGTTCAAACCACCATTCCTCTGCATCAAGAAATTATCTCACAACCTGAGTTTATTGACGGACAATATAATATTCACTGGCTTGAACATTATATGGAAAGCCGCAAGAAATAATCCACAAACACCCCTGCTGAAATGAACTGTCCCCCGAAAGTTGGACAGTTCACAAAGCTGGGGTGTTTTTCCCCGACAAGCTGTTAAAAAAATAAAAAGCCTTTGCAAAAGCAGGGAAAGTGTTTTATATCTATGAACAGAGAATGAGTTTAGGAATAAAAAAATGACCAATGCCGCGATTACTGACAGCACTCTTGGAGACAACATAAATATTGAATTATCCGTAACTCTCGGAACAGCCAGCTTGCGTATAAATCAGCTGCTTAAACTCGGGCGTGGAGCTGTTGTTGAATTAGATCGCAGCATAAACGATTACGTTGATATTTACGCTAATAACATATTAATTGGCCACGGAGAAGTGGTTATTACCAATGATGAAACAATAGGTATTTCAATCACTGACATAGTAAGAAAAAATGGCTAAAAGAATAAAAAAAATAACCAGAAAATTACTCAAATCCCAAATAGCCTCAGCAATAATGGGCTATGTTGTCTATCTATATACCAAGCTTGTCGGCCTGACCACTATCTGGAAAAAAGACTCATTACAAGAATTTTATAAAGTTTGGGAAAAAGAAAAAAGCATCATTATCATTATCTGGCACGGCCGCGCCACCATGATACCTTATTTCTGGAACAAAAAACGCCCTCTGAATGCGCTCGTCTCAATGCATAATGACGGCATGCTCATGGCACGCCTGCTAAAGCACTATGGTCTAGGCATCATCGGAGGGTCAACCACCTCAAATGCTGCAAAAGCAGCCGTCGGACTTATGAAAAAAATAAAGCATGACAACGAAACCATTGCCATCATCCCCGACGGACCGATAGGCCCTTCAATGAGCATGAACATGAGTCCTCTCTATTTTGCTCAAAAAAGCGGCAAACCCATAATCGGCATTACATACAGCACCAAAAGAGCCAAAATTTTTCACAAAAGCTGGGACGAGATGATGTTTCCATATCCGTTCAACCGCGGCGTGATAAGCTTTACTCAGCCATTTTACATCAAAGAAGACCTAACTGCTGAAGAACTCGAAACTGAACGACTAAAAATAGAAACAGCAATGCGAGAACTAAGCATTGATGCTGACAAATCCCTCGGCAGACAGCCCATTCTCCCAGGAACCAAAGTCAAAAAGAAAAAACAAGCCGCAAAGGAACACTAAAATGTTTATAAAAATATACAATGCCTTGATCTACCTTCTTTATCCAATAGCCATAAAAGGTTACATCAACAAAAGAAAAGAAAAAGGCAAAGAAGACTTAAAACGTTTTAACGAAAGAATTGGTCGTCCAAAGATAAAACGCCCGGAAGGCAAATTAATATGGTTTCATGGGGCCTCGGTTGGTGAATCAATTTCAATGTTGCCCTTAATCAGCAAACTTTTAAAAGCTTACCCTCAAGCCCACGTAATGGTAACAACCGGCACCACAACTTCGGCCGAAATCATGGGGAAAAGACTACCGGAAAGAGCTTTTCATCAATATATACCGATAGACAATCCTGCCTTTGCCAAACGTTTTTTAAAACATTGGCAACCAGACTTAGTTTTATGGTTTGAATCAGATCTTTGGCCGGCCATGTTGTCAAATATCAAAAAAAGAAACATCCCACTAATATTAGTAAACGGACGTATTTCAAATAAATCATTCAAACGCTGGCAACAGTTTGACTTTATCTGCAAAGAATTACTTGATTGTTTCAGTTTTTGCCTCGGTCAATCAGAAGAAGACGCATACCGCCTTCGGGTACTAGGCGCAAAAGAAGCCATCTGCCTCGGAAATTTAAAATATGCTGGACTTCCATTGCCGATAGATGAAAAAGAAAAAGCCTCTCTCGAAAAGCAAATCATCGATCGCCCTGTATGGCTGTTTGGTTCAACACACAATGACGAAGAAGCCAAGCTCGGCCGCTTTATAGAAGAGATGGGAAAGGCCGTTCCAAACATATTAACCATCATAGCTCCGCGACACCCGCAAAGAGGCCCCGAAATCGCCCAAACATTACAAGATATGGGGCTAAGCACGGCTCTGCGCTCAGCCAAAGAAAAAATAACTGACAAAACACAGGTTTATATTGCTGATACCATTGGCGAAATGGGATTATGGTATTCGCTATGCCCGATTGTTTTTATCGGAGGTTCGCTTATTCCACACGGGGGGCAAAACTTTATTGAGCCATCACGAATGAGAGACGCTGTAATTGTCGGCCCCCACATGCACAATTTCACGGAAGCCATGACCCGCGCTAAAAAAGCCGATGCCATTATTCAAGTCAATGACATTGTCGAATTAAAAGACACTGTTATTCAGTTGATGAACAACAAAGAACTTCTTGAAGCTAAAAGAAGCTTAGCCTATAACTGGGCAGCATCAGAAAACAAAGTATTAGATGGCATATTAGAAAAAGTCAAAGGATACATACAGGAATGAAAACGCCACGGTTTTGGAAAGACAAAAACCTGATTTCAACCTTATTACTTCCATTAGGCTGGGTATATTCCGGCCTAACCGCCGCTCGCCTAAAATTCAAAAAAAGTGGCAAAGTAAATATTCCGGTCATCTGCCTTGGCAACATAACGGCAGGAGGCAGCGGCAAAACCCCAACCGCGATAACCTTAACAAAGCGCTTGCAAAAAAAAGGCTATCACCCTTATTTTGTATCCCGCGGTTACGGCGGAAAATTATCCGGCATTATTTTAACAAAAGACAGCACTTACAGCGCAGCTGAAGTTGGGGACGAACCCCTGATATTAAGCAGCATAGCACCGGTTTCGATTAACCCCGACCGCTATCAAGCTGCCCTAAAAGCTCAAGAACACGGCGCTGATATGATCATCATGGACGACGGTTTTCAAAATCCGTCACTAAAAAAAGATATTTCGATTCTGATAATAGACGGCGGTTTTGGCTTTGGCAACCAACACCCTATTCCCGCTGGCCCGCTAAGAGAAAACTTGCAAAGCGGCTTAAAAAGAGCCAATGCAGCATTGATTATCGGAGAAGATAAAACCAACTGCGCCCAAGAGATGAAAAATCTGCCGCTTTTTCATGGCAAGATTAAAGAAATCGAACCACAAACCAAACCGACACAAGTCATAGCTTTTGCCGGCATCGGACGCCCTGAAAAATTTTATCAATCTTTAGAAAACTGTGGCATGAACATCATCAGCCGCCACGATTTTCCCGACCATCATTTTTATACCGAAAAAGAGCTCCAGAGTTTATTAAATGAAGCCCAAGAAAAAAAGGCAGAGCTTTACACAACGGCAAAGGACATTGTAAAAATACCCCTGCCCCTGCGCCCGAAATTTAATGTCTTAGAAATTGAGATAGAAATAGAGAAAGAACAAGAACTTATATCATTTATTTTATCAAGATTATAAAGGAAAGAAATGGAAGAATACGAAAATCAGGTTTTAGAATGTCATAAAGCCATGGAAGTTGCTGTCAACGAGCCATATAGCGTTGAACTGCTTAAACTAAGACAAAAGCTCCTGCACGAAGAAATGAGCGAGCTTGACGCTGAGATTAACTGCCTCATAAACGAGATAGAAAACCAAGGCCAAACCAACAAAGCCACTCGCGTTAAAATGCTAAAAGAATTGGCAGACTTGCAGTATGTTTTAAGCGGCACGGTCGTTGCTTTTAACCTGCCGATGCAAGAGGCTTTTCATCGTGTCCATCAAAGCAATATGTCAAAACTCGTTAATGGCAAAGCCCTAAAGCGTGAAGACGGAAAATTCCTCAAAGGCCCGAATTATAAGCCACCGTTTTTAGATGATTTGGCTTAAGATTTACTCATAACGCAAAGCATTAATCGGATTAAGCAAAGAGGCTTTATAAGCCGGATAGAAACCGAAGAAAAGCCCGACAAACCCTGCAAACGAAAACGGCAGCAAGACATAAAGCGGAGAAATTATCGGCGTTAGCGAGCTAAAATGCTCGACCATTTCCACACCGATAAAACCTAAAACAATGCCAACAATGCCGCCGATTAAAGACAACACCAGCGCCTCAGTCAAAAACTGCCACCGAATATCCCAAGATTTTGCACCGATAGCCATACGAATACCAATTTCACGCGTACGCTCGGTAACCGAAACCAGCATAATATTCATAATACCAATACCGCCGACTAACAACGAGATTGATGCAATTGACCCCAGCAAAATCGTCATAACTTGCGTAGAGCTTTCCATCATCTCCATCATCTGCGTCATATTGCGAATAACAAAATCATCTTCCTTATAGCGGCCGAGATTATGGCGCTGGCGCAAAAGCTGACGAATTTCTTCTTGCGCGGTATATGTACTTTGCGCATCAACAGCCTGCAAAATAACCATTTTTACTTGGTCAGGAAATTGGATACCCATAACCTTCTTCTGTGCGGTTGTAATTGGAATGAACACCACATCATCTTGGTCCATTCCCATACTGTTTTGCCCACGCTCATCCATAACGCCGATAACCTTAAACGGTTGTCCTTTAATGCGAATGGTATGATTAAGCGGATCAACATCACCGAATAACTCATTAACCACGGTTTGCCCGAGAATAGCTACTTTGGCCGCATTTTTAATGTCAGATTCACTAAAACTGCGCCCATAACCGATATCCCATTCTTTAATCTGAAAATTGCGGTTATCTGTTCCGGTAATTCCGGTTGACCAGTTAGCATTACCATAAACGACTTGAGCTGTTTCTTCCAAAATAGGTGCGGCTAAAGATATGGCAGAAATTTTTTCCTGAATGGCATCACCGTCACCTTTTTTCATTGTCGGTTGAGACCCATGCCCACCGCGTGCGCCGCTGGAAGTTGCCACACCGGAGCGAATAATAATCAAATTTGAGCCCATGGATTGCATATCGTTTTTGATAGAGATTTGCGCGCCATGACCAACGGCAAGCATAATAATAACGGCAGCAACCCCGATAATAATACCGAGACTTGTCAAAATCGAGCGCATTTTATTGGCTTTAATAGCACGAAAGGCAATGCTGGAAATCATTGGAATATTAATCATCTCACTCGCCTCCCAAACTACGGTTTAAGACCGGCTCATCAGACTGAATTTCACCGTCCACAACTTTAATAATACGCTTGCTGTAAAGAGCGATATCCTCTTCATGGGTCACAAGAATAATTGTCTTTCCGGTTTCATCATTAAGCCTGGTAAAAAGCTTCATAATCTCGATGCTCATTTTCGTATCCAAATTTCCGGTTGGCTCATCTGCAAAAATAATCGGCGCTTCATTCACAATTGCACGAGCAATTGCCACACGCTGTTGTTGACCACCGGAAAGCTGATTGGGCAAATGTCCCATACGTTCTTTCAACCCAACTTTTTCCAAAGCCTTTTTTGCACGCTGAAAACGCTCCTCAGCAGGTATACCGGCATAAACCATCGGCAGTTCAACATTTTCCAAAGCCGAGGTTCGGGAAAGCAAATTAAATCCCTGAAAAACGAAACCGATTTTTTTGTTGCGAATTTCTGCCAGCTGATCAGGCTTCATTTTGCTAACATCAATACCGTCAAGCAAATATTTTCCCGAAGACGGAATATCCAAACAACCAAGAATATTCATCAAGGTAGATTTTCCTGACCCCGAAGGTCCCATAATTGCCACAAACTCACCGGCCTCAACCGTCAGATTGATTCCCTTAAGAATATTAAGGTTCAAATCTCCAAGAGGATAACTTTTTTTAATATTTTTAACATCAATCAGGGACATTAAAGCCTCATCCGCATTTTAGATTTTTTATCATCGCTAACATTATTTTTTTCAAGAATAACAGCGGTGTTTTCATTAATTTCGGGCGGGGGAAGAAACTTCGGTCTGATCATCATCAGCCACACCGGTTGAAATAGAAATGCGTTGCGGCTGCCCATTTTTCAAAATCCACAGCCCTTTGTCTTTATAGCGTTTTACTTCGCCGTTTTCATCTTGAATAAACACGCGCAAGGCTTTATTCGGAACCAAGAACACGCCCTGCTTTTCGGCAGTAATAATCTGAACATTGGCTGTCATACCGGGTTTAAGTTTAAGGTCGTGGTTATCAATTTCGATAATCACTTCATAGGTCACAACATTTGAGGTCGTAATCGCTTCGTTACGCACTTGGGTTACGATACCATAAAAAATTTCATCAGGATAGCTGTCGACAGAAAATTCAACGGTCTGCCCTTCTTCAACCTTGGCAATATCGGCTTCGACGACAGATGTTTCGATTTGCATTTTGGTTAAATCTTCCGCAACATTAAAAAGGGTTGGTGTCTGAAAACTTGCAGCCACGGTCTGCCCGACTTCCACTTCTTTTGAGACGACAATACCATCAACCGGAGAAACAATTTTGGTATATTTCAAATCAATTTCAGCAGAATCGAGTGCCGCTTGAGCTTGCTGAACTTCGGCCTCACGCAGTTTTTTCTGCACTACGGCATTATCATAATCACGCTGTGCCGATTCGAGTTCTGAGTCGGCCGAATATTTTGAGGTATTGAGTTTTTTAATACGGGACAAATGCTTTTTATAATAAACAATATCATTATCAACCACGTTGACTTGCGCCTTGGCAATATCAAGAGCCGCACGACGCTGCGCCACGGTAGCTTCAAACAAGGCAGGATCAATTTGAGCAAGAAGCTGTCCCTTGACTACTTTAGTGTTATAATCAACCAAGATTTCAGAGATTGTACCGGAAACCTGTGTACCGATATTAACTGTCGAGATAGGATTAATCGTGCCTGTTGCGGTAATTTTTTCGATAATATCACCTTTTGCTACCTTTTGTGTCACATAAACATCAACTTGCTTATCCGGCTTAAGCGCCCAGTAAGAGACTCCGACCAACAAAACACCAACCGCCGCAACTTTAAAAATACTTTTCATTTTTCAACCAATTCAACAGGTTAACCCATTTAAAAGTAAAAAAACGATTTTTTTACAAAAAAGTTCTTGCCATAAATCGTTTTTTGTCTATACTTGATTATGATATTGTATAATTGTTAAAATTTTTATAATTATGGCAAAAAAATTAACAGCAGCTGTGCTAAAACAAAATCAACTCCAGAAGCAACACGAGAAAGAAATTCAGGAAAAGAAGAAATATCTTTTTGAATTAAACTCAAAGCTGAGTCTAGCTCTAAAAGATTATAAACTTTTAACGCCGGAACTAATTTCTCAAGTAACTGAGGCTCTAAAAATTGATGATTATGACGAATGTCGTGATGCATACCTTCCAATCATAATGAACTGTTTCCAATTTGAAGCAACCAAGATAAAAGCTTCGGTTGGCATAAATAAGGACGAACGCATAGACAACATAATCAAGACGACCGCAGGCTTCTTCTTGATTGATGTCATCAAAACACTTCATATTATTGAATTTGGAGTTATTTTGACCATCACCACAACGAACCAATACATCAGCAACACAATGCTGGGCGTTTTGGAACAAGTTGCGGAAGAGTTAAAAGTTAACAGCTACAACGAGATAATTGCTCGAGAAATCAAACATTATCTCAAAATTGGCGGCATGATTCAGCCGGGTGATAAGGAAATAACACCATTCACCCCGCAGAAGAAAGAGAGACTTGAAAAGCTGCTAAAACTTTACACTCCCGAATTTGACGGACGCTTACTGTCCGACATGAGTGGCGAGGAAGTCTAAAGAACAAAAAAAACCTTGACCTTTGACACAACAAAGCTCAAGGTTTTTTTGTATTTAAATTTTGTTTGCAAAAAACATCAAAATATGCTAAAAAGAAAAAAGCTAAATATTAAAAATATATAATTATGGAAATAAAACTAAAAAATGTAACGCGAAGAATATTCCGTTACCTAGAGCAAGAAAAAGACTATAGTCTAGATGAATTGTACAGTTTTTTGCTAGATGCAAACAACAAAGAGAAAACAATTATTAATGAGATTAAAGAACGCCTAAGCAAGGTAAAGCTTTATAAACGCGTGCAGGAAATAACTCCTAAAATTGGCTCTGAAGCACCAGAAATTCTGGTACAAACCGCTAAACAACAGTGGAAAAAAATTGTCAATAACACTGAGATAATTCCCAGCAATAAAGCTATTAAGACCTCAGCAGATTTACACTTATTAATAAAAGCGTTAAACTCTTACGAAACTTTGTTTTCTCGAATGCTGAACAGACTATACCAAGATGTGGACTTTGAAGCCGCTCTACACGAAATGGATAAAACCATTCTTGTCGGCAGGATCTACGATGAACGACGTCTGTATCTCCAGCAGACCATCAAACACTTGCAGTTCATCCAAAAGCATAAGCTCAATCTGCGCTATGACCATTTGCTGCAGTTAAAGCTAGCGCTTAATCCTGAATTTTCAGATGAGATTGAGATCTTTCAGGAACAAACAGATTTGCTCATAGGCACCTACGGCGCAAGTTCTGACCCGCGAATAGCCACCGCTTCAAAAGACATTTGCTACAAATTCATTGAAGCCATATTCAACAAACATAACTTGCTCTCAGGAAAGCTGATTATCTTCCCGTTTTTAGGCGGATGGATAAGCTTGGAAACGCATGACTTGTTGATTCACAACAAAGCAGCGCTAACCAAATACGGATTGAACGAGCTTGTCTTTTACCAAACACTACCTCTATACAAAAAGGTAGAAAAAAAGATAGCTCAAGAAAAAGAGCTTTCCTCATCAGACAAATACGTTCTTTCGCTTTACAAGCACTTCCGCAAGGATTAAGCAACAAAAGAGTTCAGTTTCAAAAACTGAGCTCTTTTTTTCACCACACTCCCACCTTAAAACAAAAATCATCTTGCAAGCTTTGCAAATTTATGTTATATTAGAGTCGTGAAGGCAAACAAGATAGGAGAAGTATTATGTTTATCTCACGACAAAAGGCGGTTTTGACCGCGGCGCTATGTTTGGCGGTAGGAATTTCGCC
>CASFMW010000010.1 GCA_949295935.1 uncultured Pseudomonadota bacterium
GGTAATGGCTGCTGTCAATGTGGTTTTTCCGTGGTCTACGTGGCCAATCGTACCGATATTGCAGTGCGGTTTGCTACGCTCAAATTTCTCTTTTGCCATTTAGAATAACTCCAAATAAAAAAATTAAATAAACAAACTCAATCTTTGTTTTTAAGCAAGAAGTAGAACAACATAAAATTGTTCTAGCTTTCCCTAAAAACGAAATTTTGTTTTTAACGAGGAAGATAGAGTGATTTCTAGTTACGAAAAAAATTTTAGTGTACAGATTAGTACATGAATTTTTTGAGATAACGTAAAATTGCTCTAACTTCCCGTTAAAAACGAAATTTTAGGCGTTCTTAGCTTTAACCTTCTCAGCCACATCTCTCGGAACTTCAGCGTAATGATCAAAGACCATTGTGAACTGAGCACGACCTTGAGACAAAGAACGCAGGGTATTTACATAACCGAACATATTCGCCAAAGGAACGTTTGCATCAATAACACGAGCGTTTGCACGCTGATCCATACCATTGACCAAACCACGGCGAGAGTTCAAGTCACCGATAATGTCACCCATATATTCTTCCGGAGTAACGACTTCGACTTTCATAATCGGCTCCAAGAGCTTCGGATCAGCCTGACGCATACCTTCACGGAAGGCAGCACGAGCAGCAATTTCGAAGCACATAACGTTAGAGTCGACTTCGTGATAAGCACCATCATAAAGGTTGCAGTGAACACCGGTTACCGGATATCCGGCGATAACACCGGCATCCATAGCGGAGCGCAAACCTTTTTCAACACCCGGGATATATTCTTTAGGAACATTACCGCCGACAACGGTATTTTCAAATTCAAATCCGGTGTAGCCTTCAATCGGCGAGAACTTAATCTTAACCTTAGCGAACTGACCGGCACCACCAGACTGTTTCTTGTGGGTGTATTCAATATCGCAAGGTTTAGTAATAGTTTCGCGATAAGCAACTTGCGGCTCACCAACATTACACTCAACCTTGAATTCACGTTTCAAACGATCAACAATAATTTCGAGGTGAAGTTCACCCATACCTCTAATGATTGTTTGACCAGAATCCGGATCTGAAGAAACTTTGAATGAAGGATCTTCCATAGCCAAGCGAGACAAAGCAAGACCCATTTTTTCAACATCGGCTTTGGTTTTCGGTTCAACAGCCAACTCAATAACCGGATCCGGAAATTCCATGTTTTCCAAAACAATCGGATGAGCCTGATCGCAAAGCGTATCACCGGTAGTTGTATCCTTCAAACCAGCCAAAGCGATAATATCACCGGCATTAGCTTCTTTCAAATCTTCACGTTTATTAGCATGCATCAAGAGCATACGACCAACGCGTTCTTTCTTGTCTTTAACCGAGTTATAAACATAAGAACCGGCGGTCATAACACCTGAATAAATACGTGTAAAGGTCAAAGAACCGACGAACGGATCGTTCATGATTTTGAACGCCAAAGCAGCTAAAGGCTGATTATCATCAGGCTTTCTCTCTTCTTCTTTGTCGGTATTAGGATTAATACCTTTAATAGAAGCGATATCCAGAGGAGAAGGCAAGTAATCAACAACAGCATCGAGCAAAGGCTGAACACCTTTGTTTTTGAAAGCTGTTCCGCAGAAGACCGGAACGAAATCTTGAGCAATTGTACCCTTGCGGATGCATTTTTTTAAGATTTCAACCGAAACTTCTTTACCTTCAAGATAATCGTTCATGGCATTTTCGTCTTCTTCGACGGCCATTTCGACTAACTCATGATGATATTTTTCAGCTTTTTCCATCATATCAGCCGGAATATCCTGAATCTCGATAGGAGAATCAGCAGTATCGCCGGTATAAACGATAGCTTTCATGTTCAACAAATCAATAACACCTCTGAACTCAGCTTCAACACCGAGCGGAAGTTGCAAAGCCATCGGGCGAGCACCCAAACGGTCAACAATCATATCCAAGCAACGATAGAAGTTGGCACCGATACGGTCCATTTTGTTGCAGAAGCAAATACGAGGAACACCGTATTTATCAGCTTGACGCCAAACAGTTTCAGATTGCGGTTCAACACCGGCAACTGAGTCAAACACGGTAATAGCACCATCAAGAACGCGCAAAGAGCGTTCAACTTCAACAGTGAAGTCAACGTGTCCCGGCGTATCAATGATGTTAATTCTGTGACCTTTCCAGAAGCAAGTTGTAGCGGCAGACGTAATGGTAATACCGCGTTCTTGTTCCTGTTCCATCCAGTCCATGGTGGCAGCGCCTTCATGCACTTCACCGATTTTGTGACTTTGACCTGTATAATACAGAATACGTTCGGTTGTTGTTGTTTTACCGGCATCAATATGAGCCATAATACCGATGTTTCTGTATAATTCAAGTTTATGTGTACGAGCCATAATAAAATACCCCTCCTAACGTTAGAACTTATAATGAGAGAAAGCTTTGTTAGCTTCAGCCATTTTATGGGTATCTTCGCGTTTTTTAACAGCAGCACCCTTATTAGCAAAAGCATCTAACAATTCGTTAGCAAGTCTTTCGGTCATAGTTGTTTCCGAACGCTTATGAGCAGCACCGATAATCCAACGGATTGCGAGTGCCTGACGGCGATCGGCTCTAACTTCAGAAGGAACCTGATAAGTTGCACCACCAACACGGCGAGAGCGAACTTCAACCATAGGCTTAACATTTTCAATAGCTTCATTAAAGACGTTCAAAGCATCTTGCTTTGACTTTTGAGCGATGATATCAAAAGCTGAATAAACGATTTTTTCAGCAACAGCTTTTTTACCATCTTCCATAACGCCATTAATAAATTTAGCGACTACCACGTTGTTGTATTTAGCATCGGGCAGTACTTGTCTTTTTTCTGCAGTATGACGACGTGACATCTGATTACTCCTTATTTAGGTCTCTTAGCGCCGTAAAGAGAACGACGTTGACGACGTTTAGAAACACCTTGAGTATCCAAGGTACCACGAATGATATGATAGCGAACACCTGGCAAGTCCTTTACACGGCCGCCTCTAATCAGTACCACTGAGTGCTCTTGCAAGTTGTGACCTTCACCAGGGATATAACTGATTACTTCAAAGCCGTTTGTCAAACGAATACGAGCCACTTTACGCAAAGCGGAGTTCGGTTTTTTCGGAGTAGTTGTATAAACTCTCGTACAAACACCGCGTTTTTGTGGGCACGCTTTCAAAGCCGGGACTTTGTTTCTCTTAACTTTGGGTGTTCGTGATTTACGAATTAACTGATTAATTGTAGGCATCACTATTTTCCTTATTAAAACATTACACATCTCGAAGTCAGACAAATAAGGAGCAATCGCACTACTCTTCCCATATTAAACACACAAAAAGCGCATAGCACAAAGCACCCCTTGTCTAATCGAGTCTCGGCATACTAGATTCAGTTTTCAATAAAGTCAAGAGTCTTTTACAAATTTTCTTTGATTTGAGTCCAAAAAACATTCACTTTTTATTAAGAAACAAGAAAAAACGATTCGTAAACCTTTGAAAAGAGTCATCATAGGAAACAGCCCCAATTTCCTTCGCCCCACATTTTGAGTCAATTTGAGTCCATTAACAACAAAAAAAGGGGCCAACGCCCCCAAAAAAACTTACTGCACCGACTTGCAAAAATTCCAAAGAAACATACCGCCAAAAATTAAAACTATAGCAAACCCACAGGCAGGTACAGCTCTCAAATCTCTCCTAACATCTTCAAGAACTTCATCAACAGACAAAATACCGGAAAGAACATAAACATATTTTTCTCCAGCCAATCTTAAGCATGTAACTTCAAGTCCGTCATACATTACACAATGACGACATTCATCACTTGGCTGAACAGATGAAACATCCAAACGTTCTTCGTTCAACATGACATAATAAGTTGGTTTTGAAATATCAAACTGCAATGCTGTAATTTGATAATCTTCAACATGGAATGTCCGAAATGCCTCATAACACAAAAATACTCCAAAGAAAAGTAACGCAGATACATAGACAACAATCGCCCAAAGCACCTCTTTTTTAACTTTTGTTTTCATGAAATAAAAATTTTAGTGACACAAAAATAAATACCCGCCAACAATGTAACATAAAAAAACAAATTTGCAACATCAAACCTCATCCCTTTTTTCTACTTAACGAAGTTTTAAAAGAAAACAACTAGAATAAGCAAAAACAAATAACAAGGAGCAATTCATGAACAAAATCGAGCTTGCGGCAATACTTATATTATTAAGCGGCTGCACAAGCACACAACGCATTGCCGAGCTTGGCGTTATTTCTCCCGAAATCACTGCGGTTGAAACACCTCAACTGCAAAAAGCAACCGTTACCAAAGGTGTTAGCGGCAGCGACAGCACCGGTGTCTTTCTGTTTTTTCCGCAAGGCTATCCTAATTTGGAATACGCGGTTCGTCGTGCTTTAGACAGCGTCGAAGCCGACATTTTAGTTAACGCCAAAGCCGAATACAAAAGCTCATGGTATTTACTTGGCGGAGAAAACACGATTACGGTCAAAGGCGATGCCGTCAAACTTGCCCCGATGTTCGGAGGTTTTGAATGATTAAGAATAAAATAATTTTAGGGCTAATACTGTTGCTCAGTGCCTGCACCACCTCAGAAGGCCGCTATGGAATTCTTACCTCGCGGCCTACTCCGTTAAAATACTTTGAGCAAAATAATCTCATCATAAAAGAACAAATAACGACCTCCACCTCAGAAGGCTGGTTTCTATTTATCCCGTTTGGAGAAACACCCAAACTTGATAATGCAATAGAAAAAACTTTACAACAATACAAAGGCGACTATCTAAGTAATGTAGAAATCGAATATCATACCATTCGTTTTTTACCCTTGTTCAGCCATAGCAAATGGATAGTAAAAGGAGACGTTATGAGCTTTGCCCCAAATCCCTGACTGTTAGAACTTTTGAGAAAACACTTGCTTTTTCACAATAAAAAGAATATTGTTCGCTATAAATCAATAATAATTTGGAAAATAAAATATGGAAAACAAAGACATTATATCAGCAAAACACACAATTGATAAAGAGATTGAAGCACTGCGTATGATGGAAGACAGTCTTAACGGAAACTTAACCGAAGCCCTGGATTTAATGCAAAAAATAGAAGGACGAGTCATTGTTACCGGCATGGGAAAATCAGGTCATGTCGGATCTAAAATAGCGGCAACTTTAGCCTCTACCGGTACACCATCATTTTTTGTTCACCCCGGAGAAGCCAGTCATGGTGACTTAGGCATGATAACATCAAAAGATTGCGTTCTTGCTATTTCAAATTCAGGAGAAACGAGAGAGCTTTCCGACATCATTATCTATTGCAAAAGATATGGGATTCCTCTAATTGCCGTCACCAAAAACCCTGAAAGTGCTTTAGGTAAAGCCGGTGACATTTTGTTAAGATTACCTAACGACGGAGAAGCTTGCCCTCTAGGATTAGCACCAACATCATCAACCACGGCAACTATCGTTTTAGGTGATATTTTGGCCATTGCCTTGTTAGAAAGAAAAGGCTTTACTAAAACCGACTTCAAGCAACGCCATCCCGGAGGAAAATTAGGGGCATACTTACAAAAAGTTTCCGACCTAATGCACACCGGTGACGATTTGCCCTTGGTCAAAGAAGACGCCACAATGCAAAATGTTATTTTAACAATGTCTGCCAAAATGCTTGGATGCGTCGGTGTTATTGATAACCAAAAAAACCTAATCGGCATAATAACTGACGGAGACCTCCGTCGTAACATGAGTAATGACGTCATGACTAAAGTTGCCAAAGATATTATGACACTCAACCCCAAGACCATAACTGCAGATATCTTGGTTGCTGAAGCCTTAAACATTATGAACAACACCGGCAAAGGCATAACTCAGTTATTTGTCGTTGACAATAAACTTCCGATAGGCATTATCCACATGCATGATTGCCTAAAATCCGGAGTAGCATAAAACAGTGGAAAATAATAAAGACATCGATTCGTACTTTGCCAATACGGGGCTCAAGAAAGAAAGCAAGAACCCCGAACTTGACCGTCGCCATAAACTAATAAAAAGTATAGAGTTGCTGTTTCCGAGCATTGCTGCCATTTTGCTTGGGCTATTGATTATAATACCCAACGCCAAACAATCAGAAGAGAGCTTTGGCCTAGATATAACCTTACCCAAGCAAGGAGAGCTTGAAAAACTTCATGTTGAGAGCTCAGAACTCTTCATTACCGACAAAGATAATAAGGTAAACAAATTCAACGCCGACAATATTGATGAAACAGCTCCTGGCTCAAAGCTGATAAAGCTCAGCAATCCTAAAGGAAAAATCCCCACACTGAAAGGACCTTGGTACAATATTGAAGCTCCCATCGGCTATTATGATCAAAACAAAAACACGCTCAAACTTGAGCAAAATGTTAAAATGACATATAGCGAAGGCTATACTGCCACCACTGAGGCTATGGAATACGACTTCCAAAAAAACATCGGCCTCAGCACCACGCCCACCCATGGAGAAGGCGCAGCCGGACAAATAGATTCTCAAGGATTCAAATTTTATAAAAACCAAAACCTGTTAATTTTCACCGGCAAGACCCATATTATAATAAAAGAAGAACAAATAAAGGGTAACAAATGAAAAACGCAACAGTACTTTTACTAAGCCTACTTCTTTTAAGCACCTCTCCGGCACAAAGTCAAGATTTGGAGGTCTTTGCAGATAAACAAGTTGAACTTCATCAAAACGAAAAAAAATTAGTAGCCGTCGGCAATGCTGTTGCAAAAAAAGACGGAAACACCATAAATGCAGATACATTAACTGCTTTTTACGATGAAGATAAAAACGGCAAAACCACTTTCAAAACACTTCACGCCCAAGGCAATGTCAAAGCCTTAGCCCAAGATTCCAAAGCATTTGGCGACACAATGGATTATGACCTTAGCAAAGAAGAAGTGACATTAACCGGAAAACCGGCCAAAATTGTTAATCAAAACGGCGACATCATCACCGCGGAAGACAAAATTATTTATTACCCTAAAGAGGCAAAAGCCACGGCCTATGGCAACGTAACCGCCTATAATAAGCAAAACAAAGTCCAATCAGATGAAATGATTAGCTACTTTGAAAAAGATAAACAAGGCAACCTTGCGATGAATAAAGTCAACATCGCCGGCAACGTAAAAATCACAACACCTCAGGCAACAGCCACTTCCAAAAGAGGAATTTATTTACCCAAAGAAGGCAAAGTAAAACTTTACGAAGATGTAGTCATCAATCAGGATGGCAGTATTCTGCGCGGCAACTATGCCGAAACAGATTTAAATACCGGCATCAGCCGCATGCTTGCCGGAGAAAACGGAAGCCGCGTCTCAGGCATCTTCCGCCAAAGCAGCCAAAAGAAAATAAATGCCTCAGACGACAAGGAGAAAAACAACCATGCTGAATAATTCTGCCGTATCAACACTTGAAGTTTTTAATATCGGAAAAAAATATAAAAACAGACCGGTTCTACGCAATGTATCTCTCCACGTAAAAAGAGGAGAAGCCGTTGGCTTATTAGGCCCCAACGGCGCCGGCAAAACCACTTGTTTTTATTGCGTAACGGGCTTAATCACACCGGATTATGGCGATGTCCATATTGACGGCAAAGACATAACCAATATGCCAATGTATCGCCGCGCCCGCATGGGTATCGGCTATCTTCCGCAAGAGGCCTCCATTTTCCGTTCTTTAACCGTAGAAGAAAACATCAAAGCTATTCTTGAGATTGTAACAGACGATATCAGCGAGCAAGAAAACATGTTAGAGCAGTTGCTCTCAGAATTTTCGATTGCCCATTTAAGAAAATCGCCTGCCATAGCCTTATCCGGTGGAGAACGCCGCCGCTTGGAAATCGCTCGCGCTTTAGCTAGCCAACCAAATTTCATCTTGCTTGATGAGCCTTTGGCCGGTATTGACCCGATTGCCGTTGGCGAGATAAGAACTTTGGTATCACAACTCAAAAACCGTGGACTAGGCGTTTTAATCACCGACCACAATGTGCGTGAAACCTTAGACATTATCGACCGTGCTTATATTTTGCATGGGGGCTCGGTATTAATGGAAGGCGTTCCGTCCGAAATCGTTGCCAGCAAAGAAGTCCGCAAAGTTTATCTGGGCGATAATTTCTCAATGTAATCAAATTTAGGGGAGCCTCGTATAGAATGGCTATCACGCCTAAATTAGAAATAAAACAATCGCAGTCACTCTTGATGACGCCGCAGCTGAAACAGGCCATAAACCTGTTACAGATGTCTAATCTTGAGCTCAGTAGCGTGATAGAACAAGAACTCGCCTCCAATCCCTTACTTGAAAGAGAAGAAGACTTTCTTGCCCAAGATAACACCAAAGAACAAACCATAGATGATTACGATTCGCCCCCCGAAATAACGGATGAAACATCACCTGACATTGACATAGACAACACTTTTGATGACTCAGGTTCTGACCGTGAAGGCTATGAAATCACAAACGACTATGATTGGCAAGACTACGCCAAAAGCAAAGACAGAAGAAATTCCACCGAAGAAGATTACGACTTTTTTGAGCAAAAATTATCATCACCCAAAACCTTGTTCCAACACTTGAGTGAACAAATAGAAATCACTTTTTCATCCCCCAAAGAAAAATTAATCGCTTTCCGCTTGATGAACTTTCTTGATGAAAGTGGCTATTTCAGAGGCGATACAAAAAAAATCGCAGCCATTCTGCATACCCAAGAAAACAACATAAAACAAGTTCTTGAAAAATTAAAAGAACTGGAGCCCTCCGGAATTTTTGCCGAAAACCTGAGCGAATGCCTTGCCTTGCAACTCAAAGATAAAGACCGACTTGATATCAAAATGCAAGAGCTCTTGCAAAACCTCGACTTGCTCGCTAAAAGAGAATATAAACAGCTGCAAAAAAAACTAAACATTAGTGACGAAGACTTAAAAGAAATGATTGCCGATATCAAATCGACCAATCCCAAACCGGCTTTAGAATACGATACCCAAACAGTCGACTACATCATTCCCGATGTTTTTGTGCGCCGGAACAAATACGGAGAATTCATCGTCGAACTTAACAGCCGCTCGCTGCCACGTATCTTGATTGACCAGCGTTATTATAAAGAAATAAAAACCCTGAGCGAAAAAAATAAAGAAGCCAAAAGATATATCAAAAATCAAAGCAGCAGTGCAAACTTCTTAATCCGCGCCCTCCATCAGCGCGCCGACACGATTCTCCGCATTAGCGAAGAAATCGTAAAATCACAACGAGACTTCTTTGAAAAAGGCATTGAAGGACTAAAACCCATGGCCTTAAAAGACATCGCAGATGCCGTTGAACTGCACGAAAGTACGGTCAGCCGTGCCACGGTTAATAAATATATGCACACCCCACTCGGCATTTTTGAGTTAAAATACTTTTTCTCAGCCGCCGCCGGCAGTTATAGTGGAGATGAAAATCAGTCGACAACCGCCATCAAACACAAAATCAAACAAATGATAGAAAACGAAGACCCCAAAAAAGTCTTGTCTGATGATAAAATATCCGAGCTTTTGGCCCGAGAAGGCCTAAAAGTTGCCCGCAGAACCGTTGCAAAATACCGCGAAAGCATGAAAATAGCCCCATCCTCAGAGCGCAAACGCGAAAAACGAAAAATATAAAACAAAAATAAGCTTGCTATTTTCAGAAAAATGAGATAGATTCGGAACACTAAAATAAGAAAGATTTTTATTAATTAATGTAAGGAAAAAAACATGCAAATTTCATTAACAGGAAAACAAGTAGACATTGGTGACAGACTGCGCAAACATGTTGAAGAAGGAATTCTGAATTCCGTCAACAAATACTTTCCGGCACCGATAAGCTGCACGGTCGCTTTTTCAAAAGAAGGCGAAGAGTTCTTAGCAGAAGTTACCGTACACCCTGCGAAAAATATTGTATTAAAAGGTTCAAGCGAAGCCTGTGCCGATCCTTACTCCGCGTTTGATTCGGCCAACCAGCACATTGCCACCCGCCTGCGTCGCCACAAAAACAAATTAAATGACCACAAAGGCAAAGCCGGCTTGGAAGAAGCCGAGATTGCACATCAGGCAATTTTCCCGCTGATTGAAAAAGACGAAGAGCTCGACATTAACGAAGATGCTCCTTTGACCATTGCAGAAACAGAAGCAAATATTCCTGTCTGCACGGTTAGCGAAGCCGTTATGAGAATGGACTTGGCTGATGAATGCGCCATTTTGTTCAAAAACAGCGCTAATAACCACATCAGCATGGTTTATCGCCGCAAAGACGGCAATATCGGCTGGGTTGAGCCCAAAGCATAAGGCGAAGGGTTCATAAAATGAAAATCGCTAATATTATAGATCCCCAAAGCATTTATCTGAACGTCAAAGCCGGAAGCAAGCGCCAACTTCTACAAGATTTGGCCCAAAAAGCTTCCGAATTATGCGGCATTGATGACCGTACGATTTTTGACGCTCTGCTTGAACGTGAAAACTTAGGGACAACCGGATTTGGCGGCAGCACGGCTCTTCCCCATGCCCGCTTAGAAAATCTTGATAAGATTCACGGCATTTTCATGAGACTTTCATCTCCGATGAATTATGAAGCTATTGATAACAAGCCGATAGACTTGGTTTTCATGCTTTTGTCACCGGATTCGAGTGGTGCCGACCACTTAACCGCTTTGGCACAAATCTCTCGCCTGTTAAAAGATGAAAACAGCTGCGAAAAATTGCGCCATGCAAAAAGCGAAGATGAAGTTTATGCTTTGCTAAATGAATAAAAATCATAAAAATAACAAAAATCCCCTTTGAAAAAATTTTTTTCAAAGGGGATTTTCTTTTTTCCTCCACTTTCTGGGGTACAGATCAAAATTTGAGGGGATTTTTGTTTGTAATCTTAATCTTTATTTTAGATATTTTCGCTAAGGTGATACTATTCAAATTCATGCTTAAGAACTAAGGAATAATCATGCTTGAAAATATAATCGATTCGATAGGTTTCAGAGCCTTATTTGCATTTTTCACAGCCCTAATTTTGGGCCTGTCATTTGGCTCAAAATTCATTACTTTTGCCAAACAGCATCAAGGCAAAGGCCAACCAATAAGAGAAGACGGCCCCAAGAGCCACCTTGAAACAAAAAAAGGTACTCCGACCATGGGTGGGGTACTAATAATCGGAAGCTCTTTGGTATCGATTCTTTTGTGGTGCTCATTAACCAACGCTTTTGTCTTAAGTGCTTTGTTCATCTATCTGATTTATGGCTTAATCGGCTTTGCTGATGACTATATCAAAGTCAGCAAAAACAGTTCCTTAGCCATCACCGGTCCACATCGCCTGATGATGGAATTCGGCGCCTCGATTCTCGCCATTGGATTAATCAGCTATGCAACCGCAACTGAAACACGTTTTGCTCTGGACATTCCTTATTTTCAAAACCTTGCACTTAACTTATGCTGGTTTTACATTCCTTTTGCCATGTTTGTTATCGTCGGCACTGCCAACTCCGTAAACTTAAGCGACGGACTTGATGGATTGGCTGGCGGATTATGCACTATTACCTTTTTCGCTTTCATGCTGATTGCTTATGCCTGCGGAACAGATTTCAGTACTTATGTCAATGTCACCCCAATAGCCGGCAGCGGAGAAATTGCCGTGCTCTGTGCGGCTGTTATCGGCGGCTGCATCAGCTTTTTATGGTTTAATGCTCCTCCGGCCAAAATCTTTATGGGAGACACGGGTTCTTTGGCTTTGGGCGGCCTGCTCGGAACAGTAGCAGTCATAACCAAACACGAAATCATACTGGCAATTATCGGCGGAATTTTTGTAATAGAAGCCTTATCTGATATCATTCAGGTTTTCTGGTACAAAAGAACCAAACGCCGCGTATTTTTGATGGCCCCGATTCACCATCACTTTGAACAACTCGGCTGGAAAGAAACAACCGTTGTCTTGCGCTTTTGGATAACAGGATTTTTATTGGCAATTATCGGCCTTCTGTCCCTGTGCAAAATAGGAGAATAAAAGCGTGATAAAATTTTCTCGCAATAGCCGAAGCCTAATAAGCAAATGGTGGTGGACCGTAGACAAGGTTTTACTGTCTCTCGTTACGGTACTCATCATCTTTGGCATATTTCTAAACTTCTCAGCCAGTCCCTCTGTTGCCAACCGCATTGGAGCCAATACTTTTCACTTTATCAAACGCCAACTGGTCTTTATACCGATTGCTTATGGCTTAATGGTTCTGATATCCATGCAAAATCTAAAGACCATCAGACGCTTGTCAATTATTGGCTTTGTCGTAGTCATATGCCTAATGATTGCCACACTGTTTTGTGGTGAAGCCACCAAAGGCGCCTCCCGCTGGATAAGAATAATGGGAATTTCTCTCCAACCATCAGAATTCATTAAACCCCTGTTTGCAGTTGTTGCCGCATGGCTTTTTGAAGGCCAAAAACGCCACAACGACTTCCCCGGAGATGTGTTATCCTTTGGCCTTTATTGCTTAACCATATGCCTTCTGGCGCTCCAACCGGATGTCGGAATGTCAATTGTAGTAACTGCAATATGGGGCTTTCAGTTATTTTTAAGCGGCTTGTCCTTAACCTTTGTTGCAATTTTTGGCGCTGCCGGTGTCGTGCTTTTAGTACTGGCCTATTTTACCTTTGACCACGTACACAATCGTGTCGAACAATTTTTAGCTTCCGGTGGAGAACTCAGCTATCAGGTCAGAAAATCACTTGAAGCCTTTGGCAACGGACATATTTTCGGCCGTGGCCCTGGAGAAGGCGTCGTCAAATCAAACATTCCGGATGCGCACACAGACTTCATTTTTGCCGTTGCCGGAGAAGAATTCGGGCTATTTTTGTGCTTGATAATTGTCGGCATCTACGCGGCCATCGTAATTCGCGCCATGAGCCTATCACTCAAAGACAGCAATCTATTCATCATACTCTCGGCTGCAGGCTTGTCGGCCTCATTCGGATTACAAGCAATTATAAACATGGCCTCAACCCTGCACCTCATGCCCACTAAAGGCATGACGCTTCCATTCATATCCTATGGAGGCTCATCATTACTGGCAACTGCACTTGGAATGGGAATGCTACTAGCTATAACACGCAAAAACGTAAATGCGGAGGACAAAGATGAATCAGAAGACTGAAGATAAAGGTTTAATCATACTAACCGCCGGCGGCACAGGAGGTCATGTTTATCCAGCCGAAGCTTTGGCAGAAGAATTAAGCAAACGCGGCTATCGCTTGGTACTGGTCACAGATTCCCGTGGCCAAAACAACTATCATGGCAAACTTGGAGAAATGCCGAATTATGCAGTTTTATCCGGAGCTCTGGTCGGAAAGTCTTATCTGTTCAAATTAAAAAGTTTGTTCAAACTTGCCTTGGGAACTTTGCAAGCCTGCATTGTGCTGATAAAAGAAAAACCGCTCTGCGTCGTTGGCTTTGGCGGCTATGCCTCCTTTCCTTGTGCTCTGGCCGCAATTCTTCTGAAAAAAAAGCTCGTCATTCATGAACAAAATTCAGTCATGAGCCGCACTAATCGCTTCTTAAGCAAATACGCCACTTTTGTCGCCCAAAGCTTCAATAAGGTTAAATATGCTCCATCTCAGGTCAAAAACATTGTAACCGGCATGCCGATAAGAAAAAACATTGCCGCTTTGCACAATAAAACCTACTCTGTTTCTAATGATAAATTTCAGCTATTAGTTTTAGGCGGCAGCCAAGGCGCAAAAATTTTCGGCAGTATTTTACCTTCCGCATTAAGCTCTCTACCGATTGAAAAAAGAAAACGACTAAAAGTCTATCAGCAATGCCGCAAAGAAGATATTGACGCCCTAAAAAAAGACTATAAAGAAAGCGACATAGACATCACAATTTCACACTTTTTTGAAAACATGGCAGACTTATATGCCAATAGCCATCTGATTATATCCAGAGCAGGAGCATCTTCCGTCAGTGAGATTGCCGCCGCTGGGATACCATCAATTTTAATCCCCCTTCCAACTGCCGCAGATGACCACCAAAGTGGAAACGCTGCCGAACTCGGAAAAGGAAACGCCGCCATCGTCATAAAACAAACAGACTTCACATCTCTTTGGCTAAAAGACAAATTAAATGATTTAATGGACAATCCTCAAGAGCTGGAAGCAATGTCACAAGCAGCCAAACAAATAGCCATCACCAACGCTGCCGAACGCCTTGCCAATGCGATTGAAAAAGAAGTCATTGAGCAGGAGCCGCACAATGTTTAACCTGTTCAAAGAAAAATCACCGATTTTAGATATTTTGCCCCCTGTTCGAGGCAAATATAAAGAAAACGAACCGATGAAAAAACACACTTGGTTTGCTGTCGGTGGCCCTGCAGAAATAATGTACCTACCAGCCGACAAAGAAGACTTGAGTTTTTTCATGGCCAACCGCCCGCGTAGCCTACCGTTATGCGTCATCGGAGGCGGCTCAAACCTACTCGTACGCGACGGAGGCATCCCCGGCATTGTCATCAAACTGGATTCTCCTGCCTTTAGAAAATATAAAAAAGAAGGAGATAAATTAACCTGTGGCGCCGGCCTCAGAAACATTGACCTTGTTTCAATATTACTCAAAGAAGAATGCGGCGGACTGGAGTTTTTAACCACCATCCCCGGAGCAATCGGCGGCTCAATAAAAACCAACGCCGGTTGTTACGGAAGCGAGGTAAAAGACGTTATTATCAGTGCCGAAGTAATTAACGATATCGGTGAAATAAAAGAGATTCCAGTTGAAGACTTGCAACTTTCATACCGCAGCAGCTTTTTCCCTGAGGATTGGATAATTACCGCCATAACTTTTCAAACTCACCCCGAAAAGCCGCAAACCATTCTCGAAAAAATAAACGAGATGAAAAGCAAACGCCAAAAAAGTCAGCCACATAATGTAAAAACTGCCGGCTCTACCTTTAAAAATCCCGAAGGACTAAAAGCTTGGGAATTAATCAAAAAATCAGGCTGCACAGATTTAAGCATCGGCGGAGCCAAAGTCTCTGAAAAACATTGCAATTTTTTGGTAAACACCGGCAATGCCACAGCCAAAGACATTGAAGACCTTGGAGAAGAAATCATCAAACGCGTCAAAGCAGAAACAGCCATCACACTGGAATGGGAAGTCAAAAAAATAGGGATTAATAAAGAAGCATAAAAAGATGAACAACGAAGAAGAAAAGACATCTCCTTCCCCGACAGAAGAAAAAAAAGCACCGGAAAATACCGTCATCACCTTGCCGTGCGAATTTCCCTATCGCTTGATTGGCAATGCGTTGATATTGGGAATAATATTTTTTCTGGCTTCTGTAACGCTCACCTTAAAAAACGACTTAATCAACAAACAACTGATAAGCTTTCAAGATTCCCTATATGAGTTGAGCAGCCGTCTTGGTTTCACAATAGATGATATCATCATTCGTGGCCGTCATCACACCACGGTAGAGGAAATAAACAATGCCATAAACCTCACCCGCAAAGACAACATATTAAAAGCAAATCTAAACGACATTCGCTATCAAATCGAACAACTTCCATGGGTCAAAAATGCCGCCGTCAAAAAAAGCTTTTTCCCAAACATTATTCAAATAGACATTGAAGAGCACAAGGTCAAAAGCCTCTGGCAATATAACGAAAGATTTCATCCGATAGACGAAGACGGCAATGTTATCGAGGCTGATTATATTCCACCTAAAGAAATTTTGTTAATCGTTGGAGCCGGAGCCCCTGAAAACATCAACACCTTGCTAAACATAATCCACAACGATTCGGAAATATTCAAACGAGTTAAAGCCGCAAATTATATTTCTGAACGCCGCTGGAACATAATCTTAGACGATATAGAACACGGCATCACCATCATGCTTCCGGAAAAAGATGTCGAACAAGCTTGGAAAAAATTAGTAAAAATAAATGCTGAAAAAAACATTCTTAAACGTAAATTAACCAAAATCGATTTAAGATTACCCAAGAAAGTTACCGTCACAATAGAAAAGACAAGCAAGGCGCGCAAAAAAGCGGCCGCCAAAGAACGAAAGTTATAAGAGGGGAAAGAAGTGAATCATTCATTTAACCGACTAACGACTGTAGCCGCCTTAGATATAGGATCGTCAAAAGTATGCTGCATCATAGCCAAGATAAGCCGAGATAAAAGAATAAACGTAGTCGGTTATGGATACAACGCCTCCAAAGGAATCAAAAACGGCGTTATTACAGACCTAAATCAAGCCACACTCGCCGTCTGCAATGCTGTAGAAACGGCCGAACAAATGGCCAACGAAAGAATAGACCGCGTCATCATAAACGTATCAGGAGACAAAATAAAAAGCACCATAAAAAGTGCGTCTATTTCAATTAACAAAAACCGCCCGATAAATGAAAATGACATAAACAAAGTCATAGAAAAAGGCATTCATAAAATAAATGTTGAAGGTCATGAGCTTATCCATTGCCTGCCGATGGGATACCATTGCGACGGCGGAGAAGAAATAAAAGATCCTAGAAACATCTACGGCTCAGAACTCTCCGTTGATATTTTGCTAGGACTAATACCGGACATCATGTTCCGCAACGAACAAACCATAATCGAAAACGCCCATCTTGAAATTGCAGAAAAAGCTTTCTCAGCTTACGCTTCCGGACTTTCTTGTTTGGTCGAAGACGAAATGGAGCTCGGAGCAACGATTGTTGACATTGGAGGCGGAACCACCAGCATCTGCAGTTTCAAACATGGACATCCAACATATTTTTCAGCATTGCCTGTCGGCGGTAATAATATCACCAACGACATTGCTTGGGGCTTGACCACCTCTTTCACTCATGCCGAAAGACTAAAAACATTACATGGCTGCGCTTTCATGACCAGCAAAGACAAAGAAGAAACCATAAATGTTTATCCTGTCGGAGAAGAAGACGACAGCTCTATCAAGCAAGTTCCTAAAGCTGAACTGATAAGCATTATCACCCCGCGTGTAGAAGAAATGTTTGAACTTGTAAACCGCAAGCTTGATGAACACGGTTTAAGCGGCAGTACCAGCCATCGTGTTGTATTAACAGGAGGCTGCGCCAACTTATCCGGAATCAGAGACGTCGCTGCCATGGTTTTGGATAAACAGGTTCGTTTAGGCAAACCGCGCAACATTTTAACCATACCGGAAAACCTTTATAATCCGTCATTTTCAACCGCAGTCGGACTTCTGCTTTTTGCGCTGAATTACACTGAAAAGAAACCCGGAAAAATCATAAATAAAGCCTCAAGCGGCAGCAGTGGATTTGGCAAAATCTTTGACTGGATGAAACAAAATTTTTAATCACAAAAATAAAGCTCGCTAACTATTGTTTAATGAATTTTCTCTATACTGAACCCAACGAGAAAAATAAAACATTGGAGAAAGAAGAAGAATGTCTATCAAACTAGCCGTACCGGAAACCAGCATAACCCACTTAAAACCACGGATATCAGTCATCGGCGTCGGCGGTGGCGGCGGTAATGCGGTCAATAATATGATTGCCCAAAATCTGGAAGGCGTTGACTTCATCGTAGCAAACACCGATTCTCAAGCCTTAGCTAACTCCAGCGCCAGCAGAAAAATTCAGCTTGGCCTCCAAACGACTCAAGGTCTTGGTGCAGGCGCTCGCCCGGAAATCGGAAAACTTGCGGCAGAAGAAGCCAAAGAAGAAATTGAAAAAGAAATCGAAGGTGCCAACATGGTCTTCATTACCGCCGGTATGGGGGGCGGTACCGGATCAGGAGCAGCTCCGGTTGTAGCAAAACTTGCAAAAGATAAAGGGATTCTAACAATCGGCGTCGTTACCAAACCTTTTCAGTTTGAAGGCCGCAAAAGAATGGAGACAGCCGAAGCCGCTGTTGAAGAATTTACAAAGTCTGTAGACAGTATCATCATTATTCCGAATCAAAATTTGTTTCGCATCGCCGATAAAAAAACCACTTTAGCCGATGCTTTCGTCATGGCAGATAATGTTTTGTATTCCGGTGTTCGTTCTATTACCGACTTGATGATGATGCCAGGCTTAATCAACCTTGACTTTGCAGATATCAAATCCATCATGCAAGACAAAGGCAAAGCCATTATGGGTACAGGTGAAGCTGAAGGCGAAGACCGCGCTGTTAAAGCAGCAGAACAAGCCTTGTCGAATCCATTACTGGATGATTGCAACATGCATGGCGCCAAAGGTGTATTGATTAACATCACCGGCGGTACAGATATCACTTTGTTCGAAATTGACGAGGCAGCCAGCCGCATTAAAGAAGAAGTCGATGAAGAAGCAAACATCATCTTCGGCTCCAGCTTTGATGAAAGCTTAGCCGGCAAGATTCGTGTTTCAATCGTTGCCACCGGCATAGGCGGAAACGCAAAAGTGCACCCGCAACAACCTCAGGCTGCTAAAATAGCAAGTTACATTGAACAAAGCTATGCCATGAAAGAAGTCGAAAAACCGATTGTCCCTTCTGCTGAAATCGACTCAACACTCGAAAAATTCTCAGCAACAAAGGCTGCACCGGTTGTTGAAGAAGAACCATCAGAAACATTACAGGTCAAAGAACCTGAAGAAAACCTGATAAAAGAAGAACCCGAGACTGAAACCCAAGAGGCCGTTGAACCTTCTCCCGTTGAGGAAGAAACTGTGCCCGCTGATGAAGAATTCAATGCTAATGAAACATCAGCCGTCATTAACGAAATGCCCAAGGCTTCCTCTCTGTTCAAAGCTATTATTAATAACAAGCCCGAGGATGCTGTTACAGAGTTTGAAACAGCCTTGAGCTCAAACGAAAACAATTTTGCACCCAAAAGCAGCGTAAAAATGGTTGAAGAAGAACCAGAATTGTTTTCAACTCCGAAATTAAACACTTTTGCGCCCAAACCGGCAACTGAAGAACCGGAAAAATTAATTGTTGAAGAAGATGATGAAGAATACACACCAACATTAATTGAGCGTGTAACCGGCTTTTCAATCGCCAAACGCAATCGCAAAAAGAAAGAGGCCATTGAACGCTATGAACAAATGACCCCAACTTTTTCGGAAAGCAACGGCACTGATGATGAAAAACTCAACCTCGAGATTCCATCATTCCTGCGCCGCAGATAAAATAAGAATTATGTAAAAAAATACCTTCAGCACAAAACTGAAGGTATTTTTTTACTGTCAACGTGTAGCATGAGGATAAAGCATTCCTTTTGGTATCTTATCCTCCGACCAAACCATCGGTTCGACATCCCTGTGCCAATATACAACCTTAGGCTGAAATCCAGGAACTGAACGCTCCGTTTTATACAAACACGGATATATAACACCTGGATAATACTCATTCTTTATATTTTCCATCAAAAAATACATTATCTCTGGAAAATAATTTTCTACGCCTACAATCTCTTTCCCATATTTAAAATACGACTTAGGAATCTCCCTAAAATGCATGCAGGAAAAAGCATTTCCATAACGAGCATACCACTCAGACAAAGGAAAATTAGAATGAACATCATTAGAAACAAAACTATGATATTCAGCCATCGGAAAAACATTATGCCACATGAACTCCGGCTTAGGAGCTTTTGTACTCAACAATTTACAAATCTGACTTGTTGAATAAAAACGACACAGAGTAACATCGTCACAAAGGATAAAGCTATTCATTTGTTCGTAACCGCGAATAAAAAAATCAAGCATTTCAATTAAAGGCATAATTTTTTCTTCAGGATCAGGAATCTTCAAAGCTTCCAAATGAGAGAGACGAAGATCAAAAAAGATAACAGGCCCTTTATAACATGAACACTTCATAAGAGCTGCAAACTCACCACCATATCTGGCCGAAAGTTTACGAAATCCATCTTGCTTACACATAGTATTACTTTTTTAAATTAATAATATTGTTAATAATAAGATAACAGAAAACTTGTATAACAAACCATCAAAAGAATCAAGCAAAATATTTACACAAAACGTATGTAATCCGCCGGTTTCAAACAAAAAAGGCCGGAAATTTTCCGACCTTTTCAAACATAATCACGCTTCGATAGTCATACCAACGGAAGAATGCCCATCCTCATCAAGACTTGAAAGACGTAACTCGATTTCCTCAACCAAAAGCTCATAGATTTTAATGCGTTCCTCATTATCCTCTGGAGCCTCATACAAACCATTGAGAATTTCAGAATACTTTTCGCTATAAATCTTAAGTTCTTTTTTGCTAAACTCTCGAATTAAGGTCAACATCGCCTCATAGGTAACCTCGCATTGATCTGTTTTATCCTCATAAGCCTTTTTAAGCCTTAGTAGCTCAAAATACTTATCTATCCCACATCCGACAATTAAAAGAACAACAAAGGATAAAGCAAGCAATACCCAATAAAATTCTGTCATAACCAAAAAATTTTAAGTTAAACACTCAGAATTCACTAATCGGCAAAAAACGTAAAGTTTATCTTCCGCGCCAAGTTTTTCTTATTAACGGTTTCCTCATCATCGCCCAAACCATTGACCTCGCGATAACCAATATCTCCTTGTAAATCGTTAAGAATCTCACCGCACATTTGTGTCCCAACTTTAAGAAGAAGCACATCGAACATCCCTTTACTTATCTTCAAATCACGCTTAGCTTTGTTTAACGCGACACACAAAAGCGAAATAACGACAGCCGCAATAACAACAACGGCAATCAAAACATAATACAAATAATCCATATAAAAAATAATTTAGTGAAACAATAATAGTTAATTGTCCTTATAGTACAAAATTTTACTTTTTTGTCAACAGAAAAATCCCAAAAAAGGGCGCCGTTACCGACACCCTTCAAATTAAGAACAAAGTCAAGTTGACTATTCAGCTGAAGTCTCTTGCGGAGCTTCCAAAGCTGCCTTAGCTTTTTCAGCCTCTTCTTCCTCTTTCAAGGTCTGAATTTCCTTGTCGTTCTGAGCGGCAACTTTACGCAACGCACGCAGAACCGTACCGGTACCGGCCGGAATCAAACGACCGACGATAACGTTTTCTTTCAAACCTTTGAGATCATCAACCTTACCTTCAACTGCAGCTTCGGTCAAGACACGAGTTGTCTCTTGGAATGACGCAGCTGAAATAAATGACTTGGTCTGCAATGATGCCTTGGTAATACCGAGCAAAATCGGATCAGCTACAGCCGGTGTACCGTTTTCGGCCACAACTTTAGCATTTTCTTCTTCAAAGACATCACGGTCAACCTGCTCACCGACTAAGAAAGTTGTATCTCCTGGGTTGGTGATTTCGACCTTCTTAAGCATCTGAGAAACAATAACCTCAATATGCTTATCGTTAATCTTAACACCTTGCAGGCGGTAAACGTCTTGAACTTCCTTAACCAGATATTCAGCCAATTTCTCAACACCGAGAACACGGAGAATATCATGCGGAGCCGGCGTACCTTCAACCAACATATCACCCTTCTTAACAACATCACCTTCTTGAACAACAAGATGACGTCCTTTCGGGATAAGATATTCTAAAGGCTCACCCTTAGCCGGAACAACGGTAATACGTTGTTTAGCCTTGTAGTCTTTACCAAATTCGACCACACCATCAATATCAGAGATGATAGCCGGATCTTTTGGACGACGAGCTTCGAACAACTCAGCAACACGAGGCAAACCACCGGTAATATCTTTTGTTTTAGAGCTTTCACGCGGAATTCTCGCAATAACATCACCGACTTGAACTTCGTCGCCATTGTCAACACTCAAAATCGCATCAACTGACAGATAATAACGAACTTCTTTACCATTATCATAGGTAACATAGTTACCGTTTTCATCTTTCAGCATAATACTCGGTTTAAGGTTAGAGCTGGCAGAATTTGAACGCCAATCAACAACCACTTTAGAAACAATACCAGTTGTTTCATCAACGGTTTCTTTAATTGAAACATTATTAATCAAATCAACCAATTCAATACGGCCGGCTTTTTCGGTAATAACAGAAACGGTAAACGGATCCCATTCAGCAACCTTTTGCCCTTTCTTAACCTTAGCACCTTCAGCCACCAAAATCTTGGTACCATAAGGAACATGGTGACGAGATTTTTCACGATCATTAGCATCAACAATCACGATTTCACAGTTACGAGACAAGACGATACCATGACCATCGCGGTTAATAACGATATGAGCGTTATCAAGTTTCAACGTACCGGCAAACGGAACTTCAACCGAAGACTGTTCAGCAGACTTAGACGCAGCACCACCGATGTGGAAGGTTCTCATGGTCAACTGAGTACCAGGTTCACCGATTGACTGAGCGGCAATAACACCGACAGCTTCACCAATGGTAACCGGCGTACCACGAGCCAAGTCACGACCATAACAAGCGGCACAAACACCATGTTCAGCTTCACAAGTCAAAACTGAACGGATTTTAACTTGTTCAACACCGGCAGCTTCAACAACTTCAACATCGTTTTCATCAATCAGTTTACCTTTCTTGATTAAAACTTCGCCTGTTTCCGGATGAACAATATCTTCCTGAATGGTACGACCAAGAATACGATCACCGATTGAAACAATAACATTACCGCCATCAACAACTGGACGAACAATAATGCCTCTTTCGGTACCGCAGTTGCTTTCGGTAACAACCACATCCTGAGCCACATCAACCAAACGACGGGTCAAGTAACCGGAGTTAGCTGTCTTCAAAGCCGTATCGGCCAAACCTTTACGAGCACCGTGGGTAGAGTTAAAGTACTCTAACACCGTCAAACCTTCTTTAAAGTTTGAAATAATCGGTTGTTCAATAATTTCACCATTCGGCTTAGACATCAAACCACGCATACCGGCAACTTGGCGCATTTGAGCGGCAGAACCACGCGCACCGGAGTGAGCCATCATGTAAACAGAGTTGATATAGCCATGTTCGGTTTTTGAAATATTTTTCATCATTTCATCAGCAACTTTATCTGTGCAAGCTGCCCAAATATCAACGACTTTGTTATATTTCTCACCTTTGGTGATTAAACCGTTTTGATACTGTTGTTCAAACTCTTTAACCTGAGCCTCTGTTTCGGCAACCAGCTGTTTCTTAGCTTCAGGAACGATAAGATCGTCTTTACCAAACGAAATACCGGCCTTACAAGCATTTGTGAAACCAAGAGTCATGATTTTATCAACGAACAAACAGGTTTCTTTCTGACCACAGTGACGATAAACCGTATCAATGATTTCACCGATTTCTTTCTTCTTAACCAAACGGTTAACTAAAGAGAACGGAACATTTTTATGCTTCGGCAAAGTCTGAGAAACGATAATACGTCCCGGAGTGGTATCAACCAAACCATATTTAACTTCACCATCATCAGAAACATATTCCATACGGCATTTAATCTTGGCATGCAGGTCAACTGTCTTAGCAAACAAAGCCATTTCAACTTCATCAAAATTAGCAAAAACAGAGCCTTCACCAATCATACCATCAGCTTCATAAGTCAGATAATAAATACCCAATACCATATCTTGAGACGGCACGATAATCGGTTTACCGGAAGCCGGAGACAAAATATTGTTGGTAGACATCATCAAAACACGAGCTTCGAGTTGAGCCTCAACCGACAACGGAACGTGAACAGCCATTTGGTCACCATCGAAGTCGGCGTTAAACGCGGTACAAACGAGCGGGTGCAAGTGAATAGCTTTTCCTTCAACCAAAACCGGTTCAAAAGCCTGAATACCCAAGCGGTGCAACGTCGGCGCACGGTTTAACATAACCGGATGCTCACGAATAACTTCTTCCAAGATATCCCAAACTTCCGGACGCTCTTTTTCGACCATACGTTTTGCCGCCTTAATGGTTGTTGCGTGACCATAAAGTTCAAGCTTAGCATAAACAAACGGCTTAAACAATTCCAGAGCCATCTTCTTCGGCAAACCGCACTGGTGCAACTTCAGTTCCGGACCAACGGTAATAACCGAACGACCGGAGTAGTCAACACGCTTACCGAGCAAGTTCTGACGGAAACGACCTTGTTTACCTTTGAGCATATCAGACAAAGACTTGAGCGGACGTTTGTTGGTACCGGTAATGGCACGAGCACGACGACCATTATCAAACAATGCATCAACAGCTTCTTGGAGCATACGTTTTTCATTGCGGATAATAATGTCCGGAGCATGCAATTCCATCAAGCGCTTCAAACGATTGTTACGGTTAATAACGCGACGGTATAAGTCGTTCAAATCAGAGGTAGCAAAACGACCACCATCCAACGGAACAAGCGGACGCAACTCAGGCGGAATAACCGGCAATACGGTCAAAATCATCCATTCCGGCTTGGTGTTTGAATTAATAAAGTTCTCGATTAATTTCAAACGCTTTACCAACTTTTTGCGCTTAGCTTCCGAAGCATTATCTTTGAGCTCAGCACGAATAGCGGCACGTTCAGCCTCAAGGTCAATACCGGCCAAAATCTCTTTAATAGCTTCGGCACCGATACCTGCGCGGAATGAATCTTCGCCATACTCGTCAATAGCTTCTTGATATTGCTCTTCAGTCAAAAGTTCATTGATAGAAAGCGGCGTCAAGCCTGGCTCAATAACAATATAGCTTTCAAAATAAAGCACGCGTTCCAAAGCCTTCATCGGAATGTCTGTCAGAACGGAAATACGGCTCGGCAAAGATTTCAAGAACCAAATATGAGCCACCGGCGCAGCCAGTTCAATATGTCCCATTCTTTCACGACGAACCTTAGACAAGGTAACTTCAACGCCGCACTTTTCGCAGACGATGCCGCGATATTTCATACGTTTATATTTTCCGCACAAGCATTCATAGTCTTTAACAGGACCAAAGATGCGAGCGCAGAACAAACCATCGCGTTCCGGTTTAAAAGTACGATAGTTAATGGTTTCAGGCTTTTTAACCTCACCATACGACCACGAACGAATTTGTTCCGGCGAAGCGATTGAGATTTTGATTTTGTCAAAAGATTCCTCACCGGAAACTTGCTGACCAAAATACTTCATAATATCATTCATATTAACTAAACTCCTATGCCTTAAACTTCTTCGTTCAACATTTCAACATTGAGACACAAAGACTTAATTTCTTTGACCAAAACGTTGAAGGATTCAGGAACACCGGCTTCAAAACTGTCTTCGCCGCGAACAATGGCTTCATAAACCTTTGTACGACCGCTGACATCATCAGACTTAACAGTCAGCATTTCCTGCAAGGTATAAGCTGCACCATAAGCCTGCAAAGCCCAAACTTCCATTTCACCGAAACGTTGACCACCGAACTGAGCCTTACCACCCAAAGGTTGTTGAGTAACCAAAGAGTACGGACCAACAGAACGAGCGTGCATTTTTTCATCAACAATGTGGTGAAGTTTAATCATATAGATAATACCAACAGTAACCTTACGGTCAAACTTCTCACCGGTACGACCATCATAAAGGTCAATCTGACCAGAAGTCGGCAAACCAGCCTTTTCCAACATCATATTAATATCGGCATTTGAAGCACCATCGAATACCGGCGTAGCTGTCGGAACACCATTTTTCAGGTTCGAGATCATTTCGATTTTTTCCGGTTCACTCAAAGGAACGATATCACGGTTATATTGTTTTTCACCATAGATATCTTTGAGTTTAGCATTGAGTTCATCAATGGTCTTTTCACCGCGTTTGTACTGCTCGCACATTTCGTTGAGTTGTTTACCCAATTCTTTAGCGGCCCAACCGAGGTGAGTTTCCAAAATTTGACCGACGTTCATACGAGAAGGCACACCCAGCGGGTTCAACACGATATCAACCGGCGTACCATCTTCCATATAAGGCATATCTTCAAGCGGCAATACGCGAGAAATTGTACCTTTGTTACCATGACGTCCGGCGATTTTATCACCAGATTGAATCTTACGCTTGGTTGCAATAAAGACCTTAACCATCTTCAAGACACCCGGCAACAAATCATCACCGCGTTGAACTTTCTCAACCTTGTCTTCAAAATGTTTCTGAACTTTTTCCAAACGAGCATCATAGGCGTTAAGGAATTCCTCAACTTTTGCCATAATTTCTTCGTCTTTAACCACGATTTTGCGCCATTGAGCTGACGGAACAGCAGCCAACACCTCTTCCGAGATAACGGCATTTTTAGCAATTCCCTTCGGAGCATCAACCACTTTCTGTCCCATAAGCATAGACTTCAAGCGAGCTTCGCAGCTACGGCGAATAATAGCGATTTCATCTTCACGGTCTTTAATCAACTGAGAAATTTCAGCCTGTTCGATTGAAAGGGCGCGCTCATCTTTCTCAACGCCACGACGAGAGAAGACATGAACATCAACCACAATACCTTCAATACCCGGCTGAACACGCAAAGACGTGTCACGAACATCAGAAGCCTTTTCGCCAAAGATAGCGCGCAAAAGCTTTTCTTCTGGAGTAACCGGAGATTCACCTTTTGGCGTAACCTTACCGACCAAAATATCACCGGCCTTAACTTCAGCACCGATATAAACGATACCGGATTCATCAAGGTTGCGCAAAGCTTCTTCACCAACGTTCGGAATATCACGGGTAATTTCTTCTTGACCGAGCTTAGTATCGCGAGCCATAACCTCAAATTCTTCAATATGGAGAGAGGTCAAAACATCATCGCGAGAAATCTGCTCAGACAACAAGATAGCATCTTCGTAGTTCAAACCATTCCACGGCATGAAAGCAACCAACAAGTTGCGGCCCAAAGCCAACTCACCCATATTGGTGCAAGGACCATCGGCAATAATATCACCGGCATGAATTTCGTCCCCGACCTTAACCAACGGAACTTGGTTAATACAGGTATTTTGGTTTGAACGACGGAATTTTTGAAGCTTGTAGATTTCAACACCGGCACCGGCGACATCGCCGCTCAAAGAACGAACAACAATACGGTTAGCATCAACGGCATCAACTACACCATCATATTTAGCAACAACAGTCGCACCGGAATCTTTTGCAACCTTGGCTTCCATACCGGTACCAACCAACGGAGCTTCTGAGCGCAACAAAGGCACACCTTGGCGCTGCATGTTTGCACCCATCAATGCACGGTTCGCGTCATCATTTTCCAAGAACGGAATAAGAGCGGTTGCAACAGATACCAATTGTTGCGGAGAAACGTCGATGAAGTTAATTTCGTTCGGATGAGCAAACTCAAATTCACCAGCCTTACGACAAGCGATTAAGTCATTTTCAAAATGACCGTCTTCTTTAACAGCTGCATTAGCTTCAGCAATGATATATTTGCCTTCTTCATCAGCAGAAAGATAAACAACTTCGTTTGTAACCACGCCGTCAACAACCTTACGATACGGACATTCAATAAAGCCATATTTGTTAATACGGGCATAGGTTGACAAAGAGTTAATCAAACCGATGTTCGGACCTTCCGGAGTTTCAATCGGGCAGATACGACCATAGTGTGTCGGGTGCACGTCGCGGACTTCAAATCCGGCGCGATCACGAGACAAACCACCAGGACCCAAGGCAGAAAGACGACGCTTGTGCGTAATTTCTGACAACGGGTTGTTCTGATCCATAAATTGTGACAACTGAGAAGAACCGAAGAACTCACGAATAACCGAAGCAATCGGCTTAGCGTTAACCAAATCCTGCGGCTTAACGTTGTTCAAAACTTCAGAAGACATTCTTTCGCGAATAGCTCTTTCCATACGGAGCAAGCCCATGCGATATTGATTTTCCATCAACTCACCGACGGAACGAACACGACGATTACCCAAGTGGTCAATATCGTCAACTTCGCCCTTACCGTCGCGCAGTTCAACCAAATGCTTAACAATGCGCAAGATATCATCTTTGCGAAGAACACGGAGTGTATCCGGAGCTTCGTCAAAAGAAATATCCAAAGCAGCATTCATCTTAACACGACCGACGGAAGACAAGTCATAACGCTCGTTATCAAAGAACAAAGCGCGGAACAACTGGTCAGCGGTTTCATAGGTAGGGGGTTCACCCGGACGCATAACACGATAGATATCGAGCAAAGCCTCCTCACGGCAGTGGTTTTTATCGCTGGCCAAAGTGTTACGGATATAAGGTCCGACATTAACACCGTCGATATACAAAATCTTAATTTCGCTGAGTTTAGCACTTGTAATCTTGTTCAACAGCTCTTCGGTAATTTCATCACCGGCATCGGCAATAACTTCACCTGTTTTCGGCAAGACAACCGGCGCACCCAAGAATTTTCCGAGAACCTTTTCAGAAGGCATACGGAAATATTCAAGACCGTTATCAACCAACTTCTGAGCCAAACGCGGAGAAATTTTCTTACCGGCCTCAAGAACAACTTCACCTGTTTCAGCATTAATAAGGTCATACTCAAACTTAATACCTTTCATGCGCTCTGGAATAAACTTAACTTTCCAGTTCTTTTTATCAGCAACAAAGGTATCAACATCATAGAAGTAAGACAAGATTTCTTCTTTATCCATACCTTTAACTTCGGCCGGATTAATTTTCTTGCCTTCTTTAGCGAGTTGAGCAATTTTCTCTTCCGTTTCTTTAGAATAGAGAGAATAAAGAATTGATGTAACCGGCAGCTTACGGCGGCGGTCAATACGAGCATAAACCAAATCTTTGGCATCAAATTCAAAATCAAGCCAAGACCCACGATAAGGAATAACGCGAGCGGCAAACAAATATTTACCGGAAGAAACGGTTTTACCTTTATCATGATCAAAGAAAACACCCGGAGAACGATGCATCTGAGAAACAACGACACGCTCGGTACCATTAAAAATAAACGTACCTTTCTCAGTCATGAGCGGAATATCGCCCATATAAACATCTTGCTCTTTAATATCGTGGATAGATTTAGCGCCGGTATCTTCATCAATATCCCAAACGACCAAACGCAAAGTAGCCTTAACCGGAGCGGCATAGGTCATATCGCGTTTAAGACATTCTTCGACATCATACTTTGGCTCTTCGAGTTCGTATTTAACGAATTCGAGCTCACCATTGCCTGAAAAATCTTTGATTGGGAAAATTGATTTGAACACTTCATCAAGGCCGAACTCAGAGTTTTGTCCGTTAATGAAGCTATTATAAGAACCGGTCTGAACTTCAATCAAGCTCGGCATTTCGGAAACGGAGTCGATTTTACCGAAGCTTCTTCTTACACGTCTTTTGCTCGTATAAGATTCTTTCATAAGCCTTCATCCTTTATAAGTTAAAAATCCGCAGCAATCCACACGGAGCCAAGCCCCGAACCCGCCTGCAGAATGTTGAAAAAACAAAATTTATTCACAGAACCGCGCCACACCACTGACTTATAAAGAAAACCTCTTGACGCAGATTCGCAAAATAATAAAAAACAAAAAGTCGTATTCTTATACAACTGCGAGTCTAAAATGGCAAGTATTTTTTTGCAAATTGAGTCAAGTTTTTTTAATTTTATCCCAAGAAAAGAGTCTAAATTATTTTAAAACCATCGACTTTTTTGCTTAAGCAACTTGACAAAATTTTCATCTCGCATTATAAAAGGCACATTAACTTTATTATTAATTAAAAATCATACTATTATGGATACAAAAGAACAGGCGCTTGCCACCATTCAAGAAATTATGAAACAAAACGGGTTAACCAAAGAAGACGTCTTTTCCGCATTGAACATTAACTCCTCTACCGAAGAAAAATTGGAATACGAAATTCTATACACAGACGGCACCCATTCATGGACACCGCAAATCAACAAAATCCCGTGGGGAGTGATTATTTTCGATTGCGCCATACAGCTCAAAGAAATTCCAGATAAGATGAGCTACTACAACGCCCAAAAATTTTGTTCAAAAACAAACTTTAAGGGAAAAAAGTGCAACAGCGGTTCAAGAGTTTTCTGGAAAAGGATAATTAGTCTGAGCGAAGAAATGTTAGAAAAACTCAATGCATTTATCGGCTCAATCAATGGCCAACCACTTAAAGGAGACTATTGGACCACTGGAAAATGCCACGACAAAGATGCTTGGATTGTCTACATCTACAACGCACAAAAAGGGATTTCCAGCGCCAACGTCCACAGAAAATTAAAAGTTCGCCGAACTATCGAAATCGCCGAACTAGAATAACCATTATCCTAAAAATCAGCTTCTCATAGTAAGCTGATTTTTTTTCTTTATAAAACTAAAAAAATGAAATAAAATATAATTGCTCAAATAATTAAGGATAGCAAAATGAAAAATAAACTCTTTCTTTTAGCAGCATTATTTTGCACCGCCTGCAGCTTAAACAAACATTACGCCATCTACCAATATGATAACGGCAATGACTATGTCAAAGACGGCACCATCCGCATTGTTGATACCAAAAGCGGAAAAATCGGCTATGCCACACCGGATGGCAAAGTCTTAATTGAGCCTCAATATGCCTATGGCTACCCGTTTGAAAACGGCATTGCCAAAGTCACCGAAAGCGGCAGCTCAAAGGCCGTCACTGACTCTCATGGTGAATATCATTATTGGGACAGCGATAACTGGTTCTATATTGACAAACAAGGCAACAAAATTAACAAAAAATAAAAAAAATCCCTTGGCAACAAAAAACAACCAAGGGATTTTTCAATTACGAGTTTTTATCCGCCCATTTTGATGCTCTTTTCAAAAAGAGATTGCATTTTTCGAGTGACAAATGCTCATCATCATTTTCCAGCCCTTTCTGCGCATCAATATAAAACTCAGCTTTGGCTGGCAAAACCTGTTTAATTTGATTAAGCGTCTGTAACACATTTTGTGGGGACAAACCACCGGCATACCCTTGAACCACATCGGAAAAAGCTGGTGATTTTCGCTTGTTTGGAACAATCCCATTTCCGAAAGATTCATCATACAAACAATCAAATTCAATATCTTCAACTTGATACAACTGTTCAATAATCTCTTTGTTACTGTCATTATAAGACAAGATAAACCTTTGAGAATCATAAAACCTAATCATATCAGCCAATCGCGCCACATCAGGTGTTTTTTCTCGTCCGATTTTAAAGTTGAGTTGTACCCGAGAAATAACTGGCAAACCGTTTTGATGCCTAAAATCAAGAAAAGTTTTCAATTCATTCGGTACATTCCCTGCGCAAAAATCTTCAACCCAATCTTTGTTCAAATGCAACGCAATTTGCGTCATAGGCGTTGCATAAAAACACAAGGCCCAAATCCACCAATAGCGCGCCATTCCGAAAGCAGCTTTATCGCCTGAAACCTGAACTCCTATTTCAGCCAAAGGATACTTTTCACAAATTCCAAGCAAAGCTTTAATATCCGTAAACTCATTGGCACCGGAAAGCGTAATCATCGTTAGCTTCATAACATAAAAATTTTTAAGTGAATAATAATAAATTAGCAAAAGCAAACTATAAAAAAATTACAGCAATGTCAATCTATAAAAAAATCCCTCATTTTTCCAAAAGAGGGATTTTTCAAAGAAAACAACCTATTGAGCCGCACGCAAAGCGTTAATCACATTCGTCGCGATTGTCTGCGCCTCAGAATCAATTCCGGCAGCTTCAAGCGCCATTTTTTTAAGGCAAGTGCTGACAATTTCATCTTTAGTTGCAGTCAAACTTTTAGCAAAAAGAGTTCCGTTCTGCAACATTGAGTTTGCCTCAGTCAAAGCACAAGCCCGAAACTTTTCTTGCGCCGAAGCATTTGAGCTAACAGTCATATATTTATCAAGATGAGAACATCCGCTTACCAAAACCGCAAGTCCCAAAAGCAAACAATACTTTTTCATAACAATCCCTTTCTGAATGATAACAAATCAGATAAAAGATAAAACAAACTGTTTAATTTTTTATAACTTACCCTGATTTTAAAACAAAAAAGAGCATCAAACTTTACGCTTGATACTCTCTTTTAACCAGTTAAAGCCGAGTTTACTCAAAAATTTTCCTCGCTCATTTTCTTCTTGAAGTCGGTTCTCGGTAAATACGACATTGATCCTCGCCTGTAGAGGTAAAACACCACTTGTCTTCACTCAAAGAAATAAAACCAAGAGCCCTAAAACTTTCAATCAAATCTGGTGCAATATTTTGTACTGCCCCAAGTTTGTCAAGCGGCAAAATTGAGAGTCTTAAAGTTAAAATTGTTCCAAATAAGTTCTGCGTTTGCCGGAGTGATGTATCCGA
>CASFMW010000011.1 GCA_949295935.1 uncultured Pseudomonadota bacterium
TCCGTATTTTATGTGCTTAATTTATTTTTAATTTGGTGTTGTGATTATGATACTTTTTTATAATTTTTACTCTCTGCCCCATACTTTGACGATGAACCCTCGGGCTTTGCCCTCACCGGCATGCTCCCGCCTGCCTCTCGCTTGTGTCGTCCCCTATCCTCGGGTTCGAATCTCTGATTCTGACACAAAAAAGCTCTGCCTAAGCAGAGCTTTTTAACTGGTGAGCGCGTCGGGATTCGAACCCGAGACCCTTTGATTAAAAGTCAAATGCTCTACCGACTGAGCTACGCACCCGAAATATTCTCTTTCAGAATTTAACGATGTGATTTATAGATGATAAAATATCGTTAGTCAATAAAAAAAATAACTTTTTTTGAAAAAAATGATTTTTGTATTTATTTATTAATAAATTTATGATATTATCACTATCAGTTTTGATAAAAATAACTTTTAATAGGTGCAAAATGGCTATTGGAAATAATGTAAATGAAGAAGAAGGCGTATATGACATTCTGCAAAACGCCGCCGGAGAAATTTTAATTATCATCCGCTATCGCAACGGCGGCCCAGAAAACCCGCGTTTAATTTACGACGGAGGCAAACAAGCCCTCTTATACCGTAGCCGCGAAAGCGCCGTTATGCTTGATAATATTAACGAAAACGCCAGAGCACCGCTCAAATCAGTGAGCGAAGTTCTTATGGTAGAGCTTGAAAACGATGACGTTGCCAGAGAATATTCTGTTCCGCTCCGTCCGGTAAAAAGCCTTGAAGCGTTAATGAAAAACTAAAAAAACTAAAAAAACCATTCAAATGAATGGTTTTTTTATTGCCTCACGATTCGCAAAAATATCACCCTATAAAATTCAATACAGATTCGCTTCAAAGTATCTCCTTCGCGAACCGGAAAAATCAAAACTATAAATACAAAAAAAGCCTTGAGAACAAACTCAAGGCCAGTGATGGTAGCGAGGGGGGGATTCGAACCCTCGACACAAGGATTATGATTCCTCTGCTCTAACCAACTGAGCTACCCCGCCATCAAGACGAAATATTTAATAATATTTATCGAGCCACTTGTCAATAGTTAATTTTAATTCTGTTGAATTTAATTGTAAAAAAATTAAAAATCATCTTTATTTTCTAACGCATCATAGCGTTTGTGAATACATTGAATTGCTGTTTTTGCCACACCTTTGGTGATGGAATAAAAAACAAAGCGCCCTTTTTTGTGCGAAACCACAAAACCATCATCTTTCAAACGCTTAAGATTCTGCGAAACCTTAAGCTGTTCACTATCTACAGCTTTAATAATATCAGACACATTTGCCTCACCATTTAAGGTCAAATACTCCAAAATCCGCATCTTTTCAAAATTTGCAAACAGCTTAATCTGATTAGCCACCAACACCACATAATCATGCGGAAGAAGACTTTTTTGCTCTGACAGATAATAAAAGCTATCGGTCATATAAGCATAAAGCTTTCTCAAACAAGCAAACAAGCTGGCAGGATATTCTTCCTGAATTTGATAATAAATAAACAACCCTCTGCGCTTGGTCTTAACCAAATGAGCATCACGCAACTTGCGCAAATTTTGCGAAACAATAACCTGTTCTTCACCAACGGCTTTAGTAATATCAGAAACGCAAGCAGCACCATTCACATCCAAAAACTCAAGAATGCGCAACCGCAAAGGGTGAGCAATATAAGAAATCCCCTTTGCGGCACGTTTCATAATATCTAGCGGAAGCTGCTTTTCCACGGCCAGAATCCTTAATCAGAATTTGTTTCCAAGAAAGGCTTTACATAAGTATCAAACCTTTTCTCAAAGGCAGGAGCCCACCCCATCAAATGCTTGTCGCCCATACAAAACAGCGGTGTTCCGATCATATTACCAAGGTTAAATTTTTTGGCACAAGCCAAAAACAAATTATACCCCTCAGGAGTCGCCACGTTGACACGCTCCATTTTCAGATTCGGATAAGCCTTGGAAATATAAGCTTGAGCATCATGACAATGGGGACAAGTATCTGAATAAAAGAAATAAACCTTATCATCAGACAATCCGTCACTTTTTGAACAAGCAGTGACAAATACCGCAAACACCATCAAGACACTCAAAAATAACTTTTTCATCTAAAGCTCCTTACTCAATACAACAATCAACCGCCTTACGAACAAAAGCCTTCATCTTAGCCAAACGACCTTGAGGTTTATCACCTTCAGTTTTTTTGGCATCAACAACAGCAGCCGAAGACTCAAGCTTTGATGTAATTTTTTTAAGGCTCTCGGAGCTATCTTCAATCCACTTAACATCATCTACATTAAGCATGTTCATATTCAGCCCCCAGAACAAGCAATAAAGCTCATAAGCCTGATTAAAGAGTTTATAAGCTTCATCTTTGTGTCCCAAAGATTGCTGCTTAGTACCAACTTCCATCAAACGCATTGAAGACGCCAACAAATGCTTAGAGATACACCAAACCTCACCTTCATAAGAAGGAATAATTTTTTGCATCAACTGCTTTCTTGTTTCGCGCACCTCTTCAATCAAATCATAAAAAGAAGTTTTGCCGGTCTTAGCGCCGCTAAAAACCAAATGCTCCTCAATCGAGATTAGATTCATAATCGCGATTGTCAAATCCTGATCTGAAGACAAATCTTTCGGATTAACTTTTTTGCTGCTATCAATACGTTCAACAAACTCTTTTAGATTTTCTGCTTTTTTCATAGAATCCCCCAACGATGAATAGTAAACCTAATATATATTATTAACGCTATATATCAAAGTTGTCAAGTATTATTTTTTTGCTTTATGATCAACTACTTCATACTCAACATCAATAACGTCTTTTGGAGCAGATTTCGACTTTGTATAAACATTTTTATCGACCAACTCATTCCATTTTTCCATAAATTTATATTTATAAAACCAATATCTTCCGAGATTAACCAAAAAGACAACGGCTATGAGAACAAGCACAAACGGCAGCAAAAAGGCAAAGACATACACCGACAACATCAAAGCCACCGCGCTGACTACCACAAATATAATCCAAGAAATAAGACCGTCTAATCGATACATCAAAAGTATTCCCTTATAAAATTAAACAACAATAATAATATAGCGATGCAAACCTCAAAACGCAACCGCCATTAAAAACTTTTATAAAAATTTTCACATTCTTGCTTAAAACGAGCAACAATTTCGTCAGGATTTTCAAAATTTTGCAAATCAAATAATAAATTATCTTCTGAAAAGGCTCGCAGACAAATCCTCGGTAAAGAACTGTCACTTTCGGATTCGTCTGCCTGAAACAAAACCTCAAACACATTTTGCGGCATAGATTTTTTAGACTTCACTTCTCCACGCAAATATCGAGAAACATAGAGCTGATAAAACGCTTCAAAATCATCTTGAAACGAACACCAATCCCACACCCGATTAAGTGTCTGATAACAAGTATGAACTCTTTTTTCTGAAAAATTCAGCGCTTTGCTAAACAGATAAATCAACACCGGATAAAGCATAAGCTCACAAGACTTAACTTTTTGCGCCAATAAAGAAATATCCAGATTATATGAAACCTTATTATTGAGCATAATTCATTCCCAATCTTCCCAAAAACGGAAGCTTTATTGCCGGATTCAAAACATCAATCCCAAAAACCAACCCAAGAAGATTAACCTCAAAGCCCGATTTTGTAACCGTCGCCCCCAAAATCCCCAACACGGAAAACTGATACCCCTGCCCATTTTCCGCCGGCTCCACAAAATTAGTAAATCCAATAAAATCTTTACCAATTGCTGTTGGGGGCAGTTCGGTCGCCAACTCCGGCGTCCGACGAATAATATAAGAAATAAATGTGTTACTGTTTGGCCCTGGGAAAGCAGTATAAAGATGCCCGTAAGGATAAGACCTTACGGCATTATTAATGTTAACAATAGCCTTTTCGGCTTCTTCTCCGCGAATATCTTTCAACAATTCAGGCATTGCACCAAACCACTTACGATCAGGAATCCCTTTCTGAATATCAATTGCGTTACCCGTACGCCATTTTTTAAATCCTAAAACCTGATAAATCGTATAAGAATCCGCATTTTTTTCTTTTACCGCTATCCACGAATGAACGGCAAAATACTTGCGCCAATTATAAGTCCGCGCAGCATAGAGCTGAACAACGGCATCCGATTCTTCTTTCGGTGCGGGAGCTAATCTGGCACTGTTTCTGTCGGCATTACGCCAATCAACATAATTAAACACGGCATCATAAGCCACAAACACAAAAGCCAGCGTTAAAACAACACCGCTCCAAAACGACTTTTTAACAACCAAATTTTTCAACATTAAAATCTCTCTAAAACAAACACACAAAGACTAACATAAAAAAAATTAAAATTTGGTTTTTCTGCAAAAAAAAAAGGCTGTCCAAAGACAACCTCTTCTCTAAACTGGCGGGAGCGACGAGGCTCGAACTCGCGACCCCATGCGTGACAGGCATGTATTCTAACCAGCTGAACTACGCCCCCATCAAATTCGTATACCCTTATACCTAACAATTTTTATATTTGCAAGCATTTTTTTGCTTTTTTTTCAAAAATTATATTTTTTTTAATAAAATTAAGCAATTATACTTAATTATACACATAAATAACATTATTTACTTTGCTTTGGTAAAAATAAATTATATAGTAGCCGAGGTTATATTTTTTTTAATAAGTTTTAGAGATGAAATTGATTAATTTTCAGCTAGATAAAATAAAAAATCGGATTACCGAAATGTGGGAACAACGCGAAAGAACACTTCGCGTTTTAAGGGTTGTCCGTCACAAAAACTCAAATCGCGTCATGACAGCTTGCTATGCCGGAGTCGTTGGCCTAGCCTTTGTTTTGGCTTTAATAAACAACAATAATGTCAGCGCCTCGGTCGCCCCCAAAGACAAGCTTGATTACCTGATTCTTGAAAGCTCGGTTGCCGATAACTATGACAATCCGTCAATTTATCCGCAAAGCTCTATTGAAAACATCCGTTCATTATTTGAAATGGTTCGCTATGAAGAATCGGTCAAAACCATTGAGCACGAAATAAAATTAGCCAAAGGCGATACTTTTATCAAAATCCTGACCGATTTAGGCATGGGCTATCAAGAAGCTAACGACATCTACCTCACGCTTAAACCTGTTTATAAACCCGAAAAGCTACGTGCCGGACAAATTATTCACATCACCACAACGGTTGATACAGATAAAAATGAGCTTATCTCGCTCGATAATATCACCATTGAACCAAAGGCCGGTGAACGTTATATCGTTGAAAAAGACGAAAATAACAAATACGTTGCAAAATCTGTTAAAGCTGAACTGATTGAGGAAGCCAAAACCATATCAGGCGTCATTGATGGCAACCTGTCTTCATCTATGAATAAAGCCGGTGTTCCAAGCAAAGTCGTGGCAAACTTCATCAATATATTTGCTTATTCAATTGACTTCCGCCGCGACATCAAAAAAGGCGACAAGTTTGAAATCATTTTTGAAAATCACTTAACTCCGGACGGCAAACTGGTCAAGACCGGAAACATTTTATACGCCTCTTTGCAGCTAAGAAAAGACAAAATCGCCCTCTTCCGCTACAAAGACAAATCCGGAAATGTCGATTATTACGACGAAAAAGGCTACGCCATGAAGAAAACCCTCTACCGCAAGCCTTTAGCTTTTCAGGCAGCGCGTATTTCTTCTCCATTCGGCAAAAGACGCCATCCGATTAAAAAGAAGATTATCGTCCACTGGGGTGTTGACTATGCCGCGCCTAAAGGCACCGCAATTTATGCCGGTGGCGACGGTGTAGTACAAAAAGCCGGTTGGAACGGCGGCTATGGCAAATACGTAAAGATTCGCCATAACTCAGAATATTCAACCGCCTATGGCCACATGAGCAAAATTGCCAAAGGCATCCGCCCCGGAACACGTGTAAAACAAGGACAAATAATCGGTTATGTCGGCAGCACAGGCCTTTCAACCGGTCCCCACTTGCACTACGAGGTGGTTAAAAACGGCAAGCGTGTCAATCCGTTAAAGATTAAAGCCGCCGCCGGAGAAAACCTAAAAGGCAAAGAACTGAAAAACTTCAAACAAGAAGTTGCTGAGGTCAAGTCACTTTATCGTTCTATGTTTGCTCAAGCATCTTCTGACAAAGTCGCTTCACGCTAAAACATAAATCAAATAACAAAAAAAGTTCAATGTAAAAACATTGAACTTTTTTAATGCCTTTTAATCAGGGAGCTCCAGAACTGCATAGCACCAAGTTCTCTCCTCAGGAAAAAAATAATCAATCTCACAAGCCAACGGATTCCACACCGCATAAAAGTCACAAGAAGAATCGTGTACTTTCAACAACGACCAGTAAAAATCATTTTTAAATGTTTCTAATCCGGCTTTTTTTAACTTTTGCATTACAACTATAGGAACATACACATCCGACGGAATACTCAACGGAATTCCCAATATCTGCTGTGCACTGCAAAAAGCCTGAGCCTCTTCAAGCGTAAGTTTCTCCTTAGGCTGCCGAAGAGATGCGACGCAATTTCCCGTCAACCAAATTCCTTCAATTTGCGAAACATCATCAGGAACCGTTGCAACAGATACACCATTATTCAAAAGAAAATCACCAACTTTGTGCTCTTTTGAAATCCGATTAATAAGTAAAATTTTTTCCATACACAATTATAAATTAAATAAAACAATAATAAATTTCTGACCTGAAATTATACTTAAAAATCAAAATTCTGCAATATATTTTTCTAAAAAAAATCCGCCAATCAAAATGATGGGCGGATTTTGTTAAAGAATTTAGAGATCACCGTTAAGCCGAAGTCTTTGCTCAAAACTTCTTATTACCACTTCCAGTTCTTGCTGCATTCGCTTCTTGTTTCTAAAAATAGAGAAATAGAGTTGAATAAACTGGAGATAAGACTTGAATGTTTTGTGCGGCAACTTGAGCCGAAAATTTTTCTCCAACAAATTTGCAGCCGCGCGAACTTCCGGAGAAATTTCAAACGCCAGAGGCTTTTGGAACGTTCCGGCATAAGCCTCGCAACGGTTTAAAATACTGGCCAACTCATGGAGCAACATCTGCCCGCCACACAGCCCTTTGCCGTTGTAGTACTTCATCACCTCATCAATCGACTCTTCGATAACAAAGTAATATGACTTAACTTGTGGGGCTTGCTGTGCCTGTGTCCGCTCCAATCTTAAGCTCAAGCGTTGGGTAACACACCATAACGTAACGTCGCCTTTGGCTGAAGCATTGGCAACGGCCAAAACATTATCACCGCTGTTACGCCCTTCGCCCAGACAAGTTCGGTTGATTATCCGGCCGGAAACTGGGAAAAACCAGCGTCCCCCGCAGCTGCCGGCGCCCTCAACCTCATCTTAGGCGGCGGAAACTTTTATCTTGCCTCCGGCAATGGCGCTCAATCCGAGCATTTTACTTATGGTTTTCTAAACCTGCTTACCTGGCCGATTTCAATTATTTGGGGCGTGCCGGAAGCCGCAATTGATGCAAACACGATTAATCAACGCGAGCTAATTTATTTCTACACATTTGACCCACAAGGCCAAGCCGCCCTTAAAGAGCGAAATCTCCAGCTCAATAACCAAGGCATGGTTACCAAAATTAAATAACCCAAAAAAAAGGAACTTTGCTTAAAGTTCCTTTTTTTCCTTCTTTAAGAAAATAATTCTCCATAGCGAGCAAAAGCACTTGTTTCCTGATACTTTTGCCACAAATCTTGATTGTCCGGTGTTTGCAAAAACTGAATTGTCTTTTGTTTCAATCGCCTCGTCTGCCAGTACCATAACAAAAAGGTATCAACTTCTTTTTCCGTATTTTTCTCTCGACGAATGGAAATCAACTGAATCTCATCTTCAGCGCTTAGTGAAAAATACTGTTCAAACAATACCAACAACTTAGCCTTTCCTCCTTTGAACAGTTCCTGCTTAAAATCGCTCAAACAGGTCTGATAGCCATAAACTCCTGTCTTTCGCATTAGACTATGTTTAATCCAGCCCAAATAACACTCAATCTGAAAAAAATCATCTGCGGCAATCAGCCTTTTGATATTGTCTTCATTCCACAGATTATAAACAAAAAACAAAACAACCTTTATGCTTTTATCTTCTCCCTTTAACAAGTGATGAGCATACTTTCGGCGTTCTTCAATAGACATTTCTCTTAATGCACAAGCTGCTTTAGCATGAACACCTTCCAAATTTTTAATAATTTCTGCTTCTTTCATAATTATAACGTTTTAAAAATAATACAAAAAACAGGGTAAAGTCTAAGACCTCACCCTGTTATTGTCAACTTATTTTCTTTCAAGCAAATTTCTTAGCAAAAGAAAATTTATCTTCACCATTAATTTTGGTGATGTTCGGATTTTCCAAAATGCTTGGAAGCTCTTGGCGACGGAAAACACTTCTGGCATCAGCTCCTGTCACAAACGCGGTCACATTGCCACGGCCGCCGTCGATAAAACGCTTGGAGGCAATCGACCAAATGTCAGCAATTTCTTCATTGCTTAATCCGCAGTCTCCGCTGGATAAACCAAGTTCAACAAGTTTGGCACCGCAATCCGTATGCTCAATCATCATACTTCCTGGATGAGATTTAACATAAGCAAAAGCCTTGTCCCTATTCTCTTTTGTTGGAAGATAACTAATGCTATACAGCACAATCCCGTCTTTGGGTGTACTGACATCATAGTCTTGAGCAATTCGAAAAGCTTGTTGAAATAATTTTGATGCCATCCTTATTTTTTCCTCTTATTCTTAACCACATCCAGTTGACCATCGCTGCCGACCACAATATCTGCCGTATCATTATCCTCTATCTCACCGGATAAAAGCTTTAACGCCAGCTTGTTTTCAATCTGATTTTTCAGCAACCGTCTGAGCGGACGCGCACCATAAACCGGATCATAACCATTATTAACAATCCAAACAAAGGCCTGATCCGTTACATTAAGCGTTATATTATGCTCTGACAAGCGTTTTTCAATATTGCTTATCATAATCTTCGCAATTTCCTTGATATTAGACTTATCAAGCTTGTGGAAGAAAATGATTTCATCAATACGGTTAATAAACTCCGGACGGAATGAGGCTTTAACAATATCCATTATTTGTGCCTTAATCTTGCGGGCATCATCACCGCCGGTCGCATTGGTCAAAATATCTGACCCAAGATTTGATGTCATGATGATAATGGTATTTTTAAAGTCAACTGTCCGACCTTTACCATCGGTCAAACGACCATCATCCAATACCTGCAACAAAATATTGAAGATATCCGGATGCGCCTTTTCAACCTCATCAAACAAAATAACCTGATAAGGACGACGACGAACAGCTTCGGTCAACATACCACCTTCATCATAGCCAACATATCCCGGAGGAGAACCAATCAAGCGAGCAACCGCATGCTTTTCCATATACTCACTCATATCAATACGCAACATCGCATGTTCATCGTTAAACAGAAACTCTGCCAAGGCCTTTGAGAGCTCGGTTTTACCAACACCCGTCGGACCTAAGAACAAGAACGAGCCTATCGGTTGGTTTGCATCAGAAATTCCGGCACGAGAACGACGAACTGCGTTAGAAATAGCAACAATCGCGTCTTTCTGCCCAACAACACGCTTTGAAAGATAATCTTCCATATGTAAAAGTTTTTCTCTTTCACCTTCCAGCATTTTATCAACCGGCACACCTGTCCATTTAGAAACAACAGCGGCAATATTTTCATCCGTTACAGTTTCACTGGCTTTGTTTTTGTTGCTCTTAGCCTCTTCTTCAAGCTCTTTTAGTTGATTTTCAAGCTGCGGAATAATGCTGTATTGCAACTCACCGGCACGTTCATAACGCCCGTCACGTTTGGCAATATCAACCTCGATTCTTGCCTTATCTAGCTTGTCTTTAATCGCCGTTAAGTCAACCAAGCCTTGCTTATCTTTTTTCCATTTTTCTTCCAGCGTTTTGGCCTTGCTTTCCAAACCAGAAATTTCATAGCCAATCAACTCCAAACGAGATTTAGACTGCTCATCGGTCTCTTTCTTCAAGGCCTCACGCTCAATCTTCAACTGCAAGATTCTACGATCAAGCTCATCAAGCTCTTCCGGCTTTGAGTCAACAGCCATACGAACGGAGCTTGCCGCCTCGTCCATCAAGTCGATTGCCTTATCCGGCAAAAATCTGTCGGTAATATAGCGATTCGACAAAGTAGCTGCCGCAATCAACGCACTATCGGCAATACGAACACCGTGGTGTAATTCAAACTTGTCTTTAATACCGCGCAAAATCGAAATCGTTTCTTCGACACTCGGCTCTCCGACAAACACCGGCTGAAAACGACGCGCTAATGCCGCATCTTTCTCAACGTATTTTTTATATTCATTTAAGGTTGTTGCCCCCAAGCAATGGAGCTCACCTCTTGCCAAAGCCGGCTTTAACAAGTTTGACGCATCCATTGATCCTTCGGAAGCACCGGCACCAACAATCGTGTGCATTTCATCAATAAACAAAATGATGTTGCCATCGGATTCTTCAACTTCTTTCAGAACCGCTTTTAAGCGTTCTTCAAACTCACCACGGAATTTTGCACCAGCAATCAAAGCCCCCATATCCAGTGCCAACAAGCGTTTATGCTGCAAACTTTCAGGAACATCGTTGTTTACAATTCTGATAGCCAACCCTTCGACAATAGCCGTTTTACCAACACCTGGTTCACCGATTAAAACCGGATTATTTTTGGTACGACGTGACAAAACTTGGATTGTACGACGAATTTCATGCTCACGCCCAATAACCGGATCAAGCTTTCCTTCTTGTGCCTTTGCTGTAATGTCTATTGCATATTTCTTCAAAGCATTAAAATTATCTTCGGCATTTTCAGAATCAGCCACCCGACCTTTCCGCATCTCATTAACAGCCTGATTCAAAGCCACCGGATTCGCTCCGCACTCTTTCAACAAATTATAGGCTTGTGTACCGGCAAGCTGAACCAAAGCCTGTAAAATACGCTCAACCGTAACATAGCTATCACCGGATTGCTCTGCCAGCTTTTCCGCTTCCATCATCACACGGGTAAAGTCCTGATTCATCACACTCTGAACCCCACTCCCCTCTACGGACGGAAGCTTTGCAATTTCCTCAGCCACACGTGCTTTAAGCCGATTAACATCAACACCGGACTGCTGCAACAGTTCTTTCACCGTTGTATCTTTGCCTTCCAGCATTCGGCTCAGCAAATGTTCTGGCGTAATATATTGATGATGTTCTTTGACGGCCTGATTCACCACATCTTGAACCAATTCTTTTGACTTTGCCGTTAGCTTTTCAAAATCCATTTTGCCTCACCTTTTCGTTATCTAAAAAATTCTTGTTCTTAATAATATATAAGAACGCCATGAGGTCAAAATCAATAAATATTAGAAATTTTTTATTTAACTTGTTTATTTTCTTGCGGCATAAGACGGATTAAAGTCAGTTCTGACGGCGCAAACAACCGCATCATCGGCCCCCATGTTCCATAACCGTTAGACACATACAAATCCATTCCTTTGACTTTGTGCAAACCGGAAACATAATGATTAGCCAACTTCACCAAATGATGAAACGGATAAATTTGCCCACCATGCGTATGTCCCGAAACAATCAAATCAACAGCATTTTTATACAACCTGTCAGCAAAGACCGGACTATGAGATAACAAAATTTTATAGCTATCTTCTTTACGGTCTTTCAACAAACGATAAATATCAACCTTCAGCTCTGACGGCGCAGCTTTAACTGAATTATAATCAGGAATTCCACCCACAAAAATATTCAGCTCCGGAATATATTGACCGGTATTATACAAAAGCTGAAAACCCAGTTCATTAAACTTTGGCACCCAAGAATTCAACTCCGAATAAAATTCATGATTTCCCAAAGAGAGAAAAGTTCCATACTTTCCCCTGATTCCTTCCAAAAGTTTTGCTTGCTTATCCATAGCACCGGCACGATCATCAATCACATCCCCAGGCATCACCACAATTTCCGGCCGCAACCCTTTAATCTGAGCAACTAACTTTCTAAGCCGTTTATCAGATGTTGTCCGATTAGCATGCAAATCATTCAAAACAACTATATCCACCGGTTGTTTAATTTTGTCGCTATAAAGCACAACTTCTTTAATCGGCGGCGTCTTATAGCCTTCATGCAAGCCCCATACTGTCAGCATCACACAAAAGACAACCGCCACTGCATTTGCTCGGTTAATCAAAACCCCATTCATCGGATCTAAAAAAGAAGACGGCTTTCCACACAACTGCGTAATCTTATGTATCCCGATCCACAAAAAATCTCTAACCAACAAAACACAAAACAGCAAAAAGACAAAGCCAAACAAAGTATACAAAACATCATTAACCACAGCATAAGTCTGCCCTTCAAGCCAATGATGACGTCTAATCATCCCCAAGATGAGTGGTGCCGTCCAGCCGGATAAAACCAACAAAGACACGCCCCACTTGAGCCAAATAGAATAATCGCTATAAGCGCATAATACCCGAATGGTAATTAAAGAGGCGGATAAAACAACAACAAAAAAAGCAATAAAAAAATACACTTCTCTCTCCCTCCTCCTCTTTTTTTAATTAAATCTGAGGGCTAAACTTCAGCGGCAACAGCAGCCGTCTTGCGACGATAAACTCTTTTTTTCGGAGCCGGAGCAGATTCACTTTCTGCTTTCGGAGCATCAGAAATTTCAATAACCGTAAAAGCTTTTTTCTCAACCACTGGAGCTTCTTCAACCGGCGCACTTGCTACTTCTGATGATTGAGCTTCCGTGCCATTATCATTCTCTGCAACTTGCTTATCAGCAACATTTGCCTCAACAACATTTTCAGCATCATGATTAAAGTTATTGCGCTGCATTTTCTTCTCATTAATCTCGGTCACGATTTTACGATAATGTTCTGCATATTGGCGATAAACTTCTGCGGTAATATAATCATTATTACTAACGCTGTCTTTAGCTAAATCATTATATCTTTTAATCAAATCCAACGCTGTTCCGGTAATTTTTCCTGCCGGACTTGTGCTGTCAAATTTATAATTAAGAGAATAGACCTGATTATTATAATTATTGTTGCGATATTTATTATTTAATTTTTTCATATTTAATCCATAATTCGAGTAATGATTTCTACACGAAAATCTTTTCCTAAGTGATAAAAAAATAAGTTATTTCGGGAAAAAATTCTTAGTACTAAACCTAAAAAAACAAGTACTTTCACGCTTATAATACATAATAATTTTTAATTTGCAATTTATTTTTTCAAAATTATGCAACGCTCAATTCCAGCCAAATCCCTCAAGGTTTGACACCAAATAAACCCTTGTTTTTCAAAAATATTTCTTATTTCCTGAGCCTGATTAATTCCGCCTTCTAGCAAGATATATCCGCCTTTGCGCAAAATTTTTGGAGCAACTTCGGCAATCTTACGATAATGATCATAGCCGTCATCTCCGCCATCAAGTGCACTCAAAGGATCATAGCTTCTAACACAAACATCCAAATCATCAATATCTTTACGCGGAATATAAGGCGGATTCGATACAATCATATCATATTCCACACCTGTTTTTTGAACAAAATCATCTTCAAACCAGCTCAAATTCATCAACTGACAACGATTTCCAACGCCCAACCGCTTAGCATTCTCGGCAGCTATTGCCAAAGCTTTTTCCGAAGCATCAATTCCCACTCCGCTCAAAGATAGAAAATCAACTAACAACGACAACAAAATGCAGCCCGAACCTGTGCCGAAATCAATAATCTTTTCCATCTTATTTTGAAAAATTAATCTTCCGGCAGCCTCAACCAAAACTTCTGTATCAGGCCGAGGAGAAAGCACATCTTCGCTCACCTTAAAGCGATATTTATAAAAATCTTTTTCTCCGAGTAACTTATCCAAGGGAGCTCCCTCTATTCTTTTCTGAAGAATATTTTTCAGATGCTCGCTTTGTTCCTCGGTTAAATCAAACGCGCCACTACCGATTTCATCACTGTCTTTTCCCAAGACAAAAGCAAGCACCATCCGCCCTTCCAATCTTGGCGAATCAACTTTTCCGACCAACTGTTTAACAACTTGTTCAAACGCTATATTTATCATCTTAAACTATAAATTGTTTTATCCGGCAAACTATTGACCAACCGCTGAATATAAAAACCTTGATACATGTTAATGCCAAGCGAATTTCCAACTTCCACCGCAGCAGGATCGTCAACGCGACACAAAATCATTTTTGCACGTTCTGCCCGATTAACATAATCCATAAAATGCTTATCTTCGTGAATAACATCCATAAAGCTCGGATGCCAAATAATCTTGATAAGATCCGCATCCAGATTTTGCCGATTAATATATTTCAGCTTATCAACCGTAATACCGTCAATACAAATCTTATAGCCACGATACTGAGCAAAAGTCTTCGCCAGCATATAGGCCTTTATATCGCTGAAAATATCAACCAACTGCAACTCGAGCACAATCGTAGAGCGGGTTGTTGTATTAATTCCATCATCAAAAGCTAAAAACTCATCTGACAATATGGTCGACACGTTCAAATTCAAACTAAAATTACTGGTCAAAGCACCATCATCATGCTGACTGACATGCTCCAAAACTCTTTTATCAAGCGTACCGGCTAGAGCTAAAAACAGCCACGGATTCGCCATAAAATCCAAATCCGGCAACAACATATCACGCAAATCGCTAATTGCCACATAAGCTTCGTCAAACAACACCTGAGGAGAAGATTTCCCGATAATAGCACAAACTGACTGCCGACGAATCAAACTGGCAAAATCAGTCATCGACAAGGCTTTTTGAATTTTTCCGAGCAGCGCCGGTGTCAACTCACGCCTTAGCTTTTTAACCTGAGGCTTAACAATGCGCCACTCATCGGTTTTATCAGATGTTGTTTTTTTTCTAAGCGCAGAAAAGCTCTGCTCTGCAGCTGTTTTCATTGCGGCATCAATCGCCTGCTGAAAGCTGTTATCTAATTCATAATAAACAACAAACCCGACTTTTTCTAAATCAAAAGAGTTTTTAATCAGCGGATCATCATGGAAAATATATTTTACTTTAATCAAACAGGCTAATATCTCTTCTTCCATTTTTTTGTTATAAACAACTATCATATCATCATTTGGAAGACCGAAAATCTCACCTTCACCTTTTGCAGAAACAACCTCAAAAGTCTCTACCAAAGACTGCCGCGACAAATACTTTTGGTTAGCTTCACTCAGCTTGCTTGTGCACAAATATAAGGCTTTATAATCACTTTTGCTTGGCAATCTGGCCACATAATCATTTATCAACACGTCTTTTTTTATTTCAGGCTGCAAAGACGGCGTCTGCACTTTCTTTTTATCTGATTTTTTGTTGTTTTTATTAAAAAAGAGCATATCCAACCTCACAACAATTTTTCAAGATTCTCTATCGAACCGCATTCATGCCGAAAATTTCCACGCAAAAGGCGACGACGTTTCAAACATTCAAGAGAAGTACATTTGTTAGCTAAAGGACAACTTTTGCGGATGAGTGCAGCCTCAATATTATCCATAAAAGGCCCCTGAAAAACAGATATTCCGTTTTTCAATCCCCATTTTAAAGCCTCTTGAGAATCACATTTTGCCAAAATCACATTTTTAGGACCAAGCTTCTCAATAGCAGCTTTCACACATTCATTCTCTGGCTCATAAGCCATCAAAGGCTCCCAAAACAACTTAATCATATCGGGTTGCAGTTGTTCCAAATTTATCATTTCCAAAGATTTTGGATTCAAAGAGTCTATTAACAGCAAATGCCCACCCTTATGCAAAAGCTCTTTCGTTTCATTATACTGAGGCAAATTATTCAAAACATCCATCATCTGCACTTCAACCACAACCGTTTGTTCTGGTTTCAAAAAATTCTTTGCAAACAAAACAAACTCTTTAGAAAAAACAGAAGACAGATTTAAATTTATGCTAATTTTCTCAGGCCATTGCTCAAGTTCTGCATAACCAAAAGCCGACAAAGTTTTTTTATCTAAAACCTGAGTCAGATATTGAAACAACCACCGACCCGCCGTCAAATCCAAATTTTCTGGAAAATAAGGGGTTAAATCCTTCACTGCCACAAAAAATTCTTGCATACTAACATGAAAAGCACCATCGCCTTCAACGGTCAAGATACTCTGACGTTTAACCAACTCAGAAATATCAATATCATCCAACCGAGCAATAACCCCATCGATTTCTTCAGCTTTCAATGGGCGTTTAACATTTTTTTGCTCTGCAGCGGCATTAAGATGCTGCGCCTGCATCTGCTCTATTTTGTTATAAAAGCTAACAAACTCGGTCGGAAAAGAATAAACCTTGGCAAAGTCTCGACTATCATGAGATAAAATCGGATCTGCGGCCAATCCTTCTCTCAATTTTTTAACAGCTTCATCAACTATCTCAGGGGGCGTATTTTTGCTCAAAATAGCAATATCGCCATTGCTCAAAACAAACATTACCCCTTTTGTGGTTCCGACCACACTATCAAATAAACGAGCAATAATTTTAACAAACTGCGGATGTCTGTTTTTGGGCTTAAGAAGAGAAATATTAACATACAAAACCGTATAGCCCATAGGATTGCGCGCAACCCTGTCCAACGCATCAAGAAGAATTTTTTCCGACAATATACTTTTTTGTTTTGCAGCCATATTATTCCATTAACCATTATCCACAATATCTCATTATACAATATCACAGATTTTCTAATTTTTTGCTAACAAATTTATCAGTTTATCCACGGGTTCGCTTTCATGATAAGGCTTGAGCAGCAAAGTCGCGCGATTATCTCGCCCCAAAATATCTTTCAGCCCGTCATGAGCATCGCTGCCACTGATAAAGATAATAATTAAATTTGGATTTTTCTGCCGCAAAACGGCATATTCCTTAAGACTGCTTTTTCCCCAGAGCATAATGTCCAAATACAAAACATCAACTTTTTTATAATCAATCTGTTCAAACCGACTAAAAGACACAACCGACACGCCTGCTTTTTTCAAAATAACAGTCAAAATTTGCTTCAAAACAGGTTCATCTTCAATCACTACCGCCTGAATTTTTCTCTGCGGAACAAACGCCCTAAAACAGGTATCGCCGGATTCGGATTTTGCTTCAATACGACCGCCGCAAGCTTCCAAATCTTTCTTCACCGAGTATAACCCAAGCCCTTTATGTTGTTTCTTTTTGCTACTATATCTTGGCAAAAATATTTTTTTTAGCAAAGATGGAGCAATACCTTTGCCGTTATCACAAACTTCAAACACCAAATAATCACCATTGCTTTGAGTTTTGATAACAACCTTACCGTCTTTATTCACCGCCTCTGCTGCATTCTTTACCAAATTAATGACCATATCCTCAAACTTTTTCTTCTCCATCATTAACGGCAAAACCACTCGCTCCACAGCTACATCAAACTTAATATGAGGAAATTTTTTTTCAAAGCAACGCACAATATGCCATATACTGTCACCAATTTCTTTTGGAGCAAATTCCGCCGCAATTTTACAAGCTTTACGGTTATTTTCATTATGCTGACGAACATGCCTTGCCAGCCGCAAATTTTTAATTGCGATACCGGCCACAATCACCCCTTCAAAAAATATTATTGCCTCAATAATCACAGATTCTTCTCCTCTTCATGCAAAATATCAAAAACTGATTGATTTTTAATTAAGCCTCGCTATAATCATTTTGAATTTTTTGTAATTATAAATTTGTAGAGGATTTTTGGCAGATGTTACCACAGAAAAATAACGTGGCTCCCATTCGTAATCAAATTATCATAAAAGTAGCTCAAAGCTTTATCAAAGACCGTTTTAAAAATGCAGATGCGATTCCATCTGAGATTATGCCGGACGGTTCGTTTTTTTATCACGCATCAATTGATATCGACCGCGAAATTATAAAAAATATTGCCATGGCGGTTATGGGCTTTTCTCCGGCTGATGAAGAAGGTAAAAATAAATCTTTGAACGAATATGGCCAAGAAGCCTTGAAAAGAGAAAAACTCTTGCCGAGCAAACTCTCCGTTATTAATGTTGCCTGCCAAGCCTGCATGAAACAACAACACGTAGTCACCAATTATTGCCGTGGCTGTGTTGCTCGCCCCTGTCAGGTAAACTGCCCCAAAGGCGCCATTTCATTTACACCGGAAAATCGCGCCCACATTAATCCTGATTTGTGCATTAACTGCGGCATCTGCTTCAACAGCTGCCCTTATAATGCCATCATCAAAGTACCGGTTCCTTGTGAAGATTCTTGCCCTGTCGGAGCAATTACTAAAGACGAGTTTGGCAAAGAACACATCGACGCCGAAAAATGTATTTCCTGCGGCAAATGCTTGCGTTCTTGCCCCTTTGGCGCCATCGTAGAACCCTATCAGATGATTGACGTTCTCAAGGCCATTAAAGACGAAGGAAAAAAAGTTGCCGCCATGCTCGCACCGGCCGTTGTCGGCCAGTTCGGCGGCACCATTAACAACCTGATTGGCGCAATGAAAAAACTCGGTTTTGCTGATGTCTTTGAAGTTGCCGTCGGCGCCGACATCACCACCGAAAAAGAAGCTGCCGAATTCATCGAGCGCATGGAAAAAGGCGAAAAATTCATGACCACATCTTGCTGTCCGGCATACTTCCGCGCCGCCAAAACTGCCATTCCGGAAATTGCTCATTATGTATCAGACACTCACACGCCGATGTATTATGCAGCAGAACAAATCAAAAAAGAACATCCGGAATACACAACTGTTTTTGTTGGCCCTTGCTATGCCAAACGTGTTGAAGCAGAGTCTGACCCATTTGTAGATTATGTTATCACCTTCGAAGAATTGGGCGCAATGTTTGAAGCTGACGAAATAGATGTAGCCACCTCTCCGGCAGAAGAATTTTCTGAAATCTCTTGCTACCAAGGACGCCAATTTCCGGTTACCGGCGGTGTTGCCGGAGCCGTTAAGTCTTTGGTCGAAGGAAAGGCCGAGATTCGTCCTGAAATGGTTGACGGCTTAACCAAAGAAAGCCTCAAACTACTCAAACGTTACGCTCTCAAAGGCTGTGACAACAACATGATTGAAGTCATGTGCTGCGAAGGCGGTTGCGTTGCCGGCCCCGGCTGCTTAGCTATGCCAAAGAAAGCCGCTGTCGCTGTTGGTAATTATGTTAAAACCGGTCAGGACTTAAAACAAAAGCTGGAATCAAAATAATTTTTCCCCAAAAGGAAGAAAGGACTGCCATGAAAGTTGCAATTATCGGAACAGGCTATGTCGGATTGCCGACAGGTGTGGGTTTGGCTGAACTCGGAAACGAAGTAATTTGCATAGACCGAGACCCTTCTAAAATAGAGCGCTTGAACAATGGCATTCTCACCATTTTTGAAGATGGCCTTGAAGAGCTTTTCAAAAAAAATGTCGCCCAAAAGCGGATTCGCTTTACCACATCAATGAAAGAAGGCGTCTCCGCTGCTGACATTGTTTTGATTGCCGTCGGCACACCACCACACCCAATAACCAAAGAAGCCGACATGAAATATATTCATGCCGCAGCGACCGAGCTTGCCGAATACTTAAACGGCTACACGGTTATTGCCACAAAATCAACCGTTCCCGTCGGAACCGGTGATGATGTCGAAACCCTGATTCGCAAAAAAAATCCAACTGCCGATTTTGACGTCGTATCTTTGCCCGAGTTTTTGCGTGAAGGCTATGCCATTCATGACTTTTTTAATCCGGACAGAATCATCATCGGCGCCAATTCGGAACGCGCTTGCCAGCTTGTCAAACAGCTCTACACCCCCTTTGCTGACAAAACAACGATTCTCTGCGTCAAACGCCGCTCTTCGGAAACAATCAAATACGCCTCAAATGCTTTTTTAGCCATGAAGATTCACTACATCAATGAGATGTCAAACTTCTGCGAAAAAACCGGCGCTGATGTTTTTGAGGTAGCGCAAGGCATGGGACTTGATTCGCGCATTGGCAACAAGTTTCTAAACCCCGGCCCCGGATACGGTGGCAGCTGTTTTCCCAAAGACACCAACGCCATGGCCTATATGGCTCGCCAAAACGGTGTTAACTTATCGCTGATTGAAGCCACAATCAAAGGAAATGAAGCCCGTTATGGCCAAATGGCAGAAAAAATTCTAAAAGCAGCAAAATCCGATTCGCCCAAAGTCGGCGTCTTAGGTCTTGCTTTTAAGAATGGAACAGATGATTGCCGCATGTCACCGGCTCTGTCAATCGTACAAGAGCTCATTCAGCGCAATGCTCAACTAACTGCCTTTGATCCTAAGGCAATGGACAACGCCCGCCTCATTCTCGGCGATAAAATTTCTTATGCCCCAGATATATATGAGGTTATGAAAGATGCTGACGTATTGGCCATTTTGACCGAATGGAGCGACTTTAAAGACATTGACTTATCAAAAGCTGCTGAATTGATGAAACAGAAAGTTATTGTCGACTGCCGCAATCTGCTCAACAAAGACCAAGCAATTGAAGCCGGCTTTGAATATCAAGGCATTGGCCGCTAACTTTAATAAAATCATTTAGCTGAAATAAATTCCCGTAACAGAAACACTGCCCAATAAAACAGCAATCAGTTTCTTTACGGTGAATTTATCTGTCTTCAACACAACTGAGAGCAAAAACAACAAAAAAGCTCGCATCTGAGAAATAACAATAACAACCGTCGGCGCATCATTATTAAAACTTATGGTCTCAAAAATATAATAGATTGCTTCAAAACAACCGATAAGCAAACAAAGCAGATAGATATTTCCCCACCTTTTGGAAGCAACATCTGACACTGCTTTATTTTCTTTTCCAAACCTAAAACTTTGATACGCAAAATAAGGCACAGCCAAAAGATAATAGCCAAGATTGATACCGATTTCATTTGCCCCATGAAAAGCCGCCAGCTTAACCAAATAAGGCCCTGCCAAATAGAGCAACACCGAAAGAATAATATACACAAAGCCAATGGTCTTTATGCTTTTAACACTGTCTTTTCCCTTTTTCAGGCTGTTTTCCGTAAACAGAAAAATCGAAAACACAAAAAGTGAGAGCATCAACACAAAATAAAGCGTCAGCTCAACATAGCCCATAGCAGCATCAATCATAAAGGTCAAAAACAAACTGCTGGCTTCAATCAACCCGATAAGGGCTAAGGGAATATATTTTAACGATTTCACAAAAAAGATATAACTGGCCAAGATTAAAACCGAATGCAACACAACCGCCCCGACAGAGGCTAAAGGAATGGCTATTCCCAACCCTATTCCGACAAAAAATTGAACCAGCGCAGCCGTCAAGGCCGTTAAAAACAATACCTTGTGATAATTAAAACGATTAACCGAATAATCCAACAAAGAATCACAAAAAGAATTAGAAACGCTGGATATAATGGCTGTATATCGACTTGAACTCAAAACGCCTCTCTCAATTGTTTCAGCTTATATATTTTAAATAACTTTGATTAAAATTTTATAAAGAGCAACAATAAAAAAGCCGCCATAACGGCGGCTAATACTTGGTCGAAATGACTGGACTCGAACCAGCGACCTCTTCGTCCCGAACGAAGCGTTCTACCAGGCTGAACTACATTTCGAACAATCGAACAGTGATATGTTTATCACATAAAAAAATTTTTACAATACCTAATTTTAAATTTTTTTGAAAAAATTTAAATTAAAAGCCCAAATTTACATTTCTATTTTTATTTCCAAGCGATTATTGAGCTTCTGATTCTGCGGAATAGTCTCGCCATAAGCATCCATATTCGGATATTTAGGAGACACGCCTGCCATTCCGGTTGCCCGTAGCCGAACACTTTCAACACCCATACTAACCAGCTCACGCACCACGGCACCTGCTCTGGCTGAAGACAATTCCCAGTTAGATGGATAAATATCACTTTTGAAATCGCGATTATCGGTATGCCCTTCCACCACGATTCGATAGCGTTTATACTTATTGCTGTTCAGCAAAGCCGCAATCTTGCGCAAAGCCTCAACCCCATCAGGTTTTATAACAGCACTTCCTTCATCAAATAAAAACAATCCGGCAATATCCAAAACCGCACCATTAGGATCAGAACCCAAACCAACATTATCACCAAGTTTCAAATCTTTGGCATCTTCCAAAAAATTCAGCACAGAACCATTCATCTGATCTGCTGATAATGTATGAAAAGCCGCCGCAAAAACATATTCCATCTGCCCCATTTTGGCCTTATCCAAACTAGATGAAGCAAATAACACAATAAACAACGCAAGGAGCAGAGTCAACAAATCCGAATAAGGAATAAGCCAGGTTTCGTCAGCATGTTCCTCATGCGGCTCTGAATGTGGCTTTTTCTTAACCATGGATTATTTCTCCTCTTTGTCATCTTCTTGTTTTTTACGTTCCGAAACAGGAATAAAAGCCTGCAGCTTGGCTTCCATGGCTAAAGAAGAAGCACCTGACTGCAAAGCCAAAGCCCCTTCCATCACCATTTTTTTCACTTCAACTTCCTCTTGAGAAATTTGTTTAAGCTTGTTTGAAAACGGATGCCACAACACATAACCGGTAAAAATACCGAGCAATGTAGCAACGAAAGCCGCCGCGATTGAATGCCCAAGCTGATCAATATCAGACAAATTTCCAAGCGCAGCAATCAAACCGATAACCGCACCCAACACACCAAGCGTCGGCGCATACATACCGCATTGCGCAAAGACCAACGCACCGGAGCGATGCCGCTCTTCCATTTGCTTAATATCTGCTTCAAGCACTTCATAAATAAAATCGGCATTAAAACCATCTGCAACAAGGGTCAAGCTGGTTTTAATAAACGGATCATCAACTTCATTGGCTTTTTTCTCAATAGCCATAACCCCTTCTTGTTTTGCAGCCTTTGCGGCCGAAACAAAAAGCTCCAAAACCTCCTGCTTGGAAGTAATTTTCTTTCCGCAAAAAATAATCTTAAAAAGCTTCGGAACTTTTTTCAGCCCCTTCATGGTAAAGGCATTAAAAATAGCGGCAGCCGTTCCGGCAAAAATAATCAAAAAGGCCGCCGGATTAATCAAAGCATGAGGGTCGGCACCTTTCAACGCCATACCGACGCCAACGGCGGCAATACCGCCAAACACACCGATAAGAGTAGACTTTTCCATAGTATTCCTTTCTATAAACTTATGATTAACCTAGCAAACACTTGTTAAATTTCCGTTAAATCAGAAAGGAATCAGTGTTTGAGCTTCCAATATTTTGCAACACCAGCGGCAACAATACCACAAAACAGACTCAAAAGCGCTCCCATCTTGGCAGCATCTTTAAGAGTGTCTTCTTCAAAAGCAATATCTGCAATAAACAAAGACACCGTAAGCCCAACGCTAGCAACTAATCCAAGCAATAACAAATCACGATTAGCCAAACCTTTCCCTCGAGCAAAAGGCATTGCATAGGCCAATTTTGCAAAACCATAAATACCCAAAGTTTTACCCAAACATAAAGACAAAAAGACAATCAAACTCAAAGAAGAAATATTACTTAGAACTACACCGGCATTTGTCAAACCAAAAAAGAACAATCCCCAATTGACCACCGGCTTAAGCAATACCTCAAGCTTGTGCAAAGGCAGAGAAGCGGATTTTCCATCTTTCATAAAAGGAACAATCCATACGAGAGCTAAGGCCGGATGCAGCCCCGCACAAAACATTCCCACCCAAGAGATGACTGCCGGCAAAATATAAGGATAAAAAGAGGTCAAGCGGCACCGACGCAAACCATAGCTAAACAGCATAGCAACGACTATCAGTATCAAAAATATCGGTTGCACGCTTTTTTCCGGCGAAGGATAAAACACTGCAATAATTCCCAGCCCGATAAAATCATCAACCACCGCCAAAAACAGCAAAAAGATCAAGGCCGGATGCTTGTTTGGAAAAATCAATTTTGCAAAAAGCAAAGCAACCGCCACATCTGTTGCCGTCGCAATCGCCCAACCGGAAGAATAAACCTCACTCCCCCAAACAGCATTCAAAACAAAAAACAAAATGATGGGAAGAACAACCCCACCCAAAGCGGCAAATATATTTGTGAGAGCCTTTCCTAAAGGATGAAGATTACCTTGCGGTGAAAACTCATGAACAATCTCAATAGAAATAAGCCCAAAAAACAACACTAAAAAAATCTCATTAACAATAAAATGAAGATCAAGATTATAAAAAATTTTATAATGCAAAAAAGAAGAATAAGACTGATAATCAAAGTTTGCCCAAAAAAGAGCAATAAAAATACCAAAAATCAGTGGAAGAGAATTATTTTCTATAAAATGCAGAAATCTATTCATATCAAATTCCTCAGTAAAAAACCCTCTCTAGAAATAAGATAAAAAAATAAAATAATCAAGAGAAACAGGCCACCTTTAACATCGGTGACCTGTCTAAATTACTCGTAAACAACAAACAAAAAAGAACCGAGGAAATTTTTAGTTGTGAGAAAAACTATTTTTTTGCATCAGCCAGAACTGCAAGATTTCCGGCAGCAATACGTCCTTTGTCATTGTAAAGTTCATAACTCATGCGAGATCCTTCAATAATAGGATTAATGCCTGCTTTTTGCATTTGAGTAATATGAACAAACACATCTTTTCCACTGTCATCAGCAGTAATAAAACCATAACCTTTTTTAGAATTAAACCACTTCAAAACACCTGATAACATAAAACCTCCTTCATTGCACAGAACAAATCTACTTTAAGTTGAATTAGTTTAACATTACACTAATATAAATAATACCATTAATTGTAGTTGTCAAACTAATTCTAATAAAATAAAACTAAAAATCAGTCCAAATTTTAGCCAACGACACAAAAGAACAATAGATTTTTTAACTATAACATATTAAAATATCATAATATTCTAATAAATAGTTGCAAAAAAAGAACTGATATAAATTCATATCGAACAAACAAGCTCAAATATAAAATTTATGATTAAAGTCCACCGACTCGCAAAAGCTAAATAATCCAAGCATAATATAAAGAAATTAATCATCTTATAAATTTAGTATAGAAAGGCTACACCAAAAAAGAAGACTAAAATTTTATATAACTGAGATATAAAAAAAGCTATAGCGAGAGAATAAATTTGCCTCCAAAGTAACTATGTCACAAGAAACAAAATAGTCCAATTTCCCGTCCCAAACAAAAAATACATAATAACAAATTTCTTTATATTTATTAGAAAAGTCGAATATATTAATTTGTAAAAAAGATGTATTTTAATAGCAACGGTACAACTTAAAAATAATATTATTAGGAAAAAATTCAATAGGTTACACAAAAAACAGATTCAACTGTGGATTAAATACATAGGACAAGGACAACTTTCCTAAAAGCTGATATTAAAATTTTTGAAAATAAATAAATTTCTTATAAAGATGCTTCAAGCAAACATTATATAAACTTTCCCTTGCAATATATTCTGTTGCTGTTTATACTCCAACTGTCGGTTAGAGGTAACCGACGGTGCCTCAAAAACACCTACATAATAATAAAATCCTCCGCTTATATCGGGCGGAGTGCCGGTAATATATAGAATAACGGCGACTGTATTATGTCAGTTTTTGAGCTCCGCCTGCCTTCTTGGCAGGCTTTGTTTTTACGTTTTTGAATAAAACAAAAGGAGCTGAAAATGGGAATAAAAAAAATAAATTGGGAAGAATGAGTCGAGTAGTAGGCGTCAAGGGCAAAAGTATCACTGCCGCAAAAGAAAGCACTTGAATGTGCTTTCTTTAAGGATAAGCAATGAGACTTTCCTTTGTTAGAATGCGACAGCTTTCGCAACAAAGGTTTAGGACCATTATACAAACTTTGTAAAAATTCGGAGAATAGTTACAGATAGAGGCATTTCTAGCTGCGAGAAAAATTTTAGTGTACACAGAAGTACATGAATTTTTCGAGACAGCGTAAAATGCCTCTAGATGTGCTGTTATACGAATTTTTTAGAAGACGTAGCGCGCCCCCACATAAAACTCATGCGCTCTGACCGATGCATGGTCAATTTCACCCATGTGCCAAAAACGATAACCGATATCAGCATTGATACGAGTTGTAACTTGAGCAGACAAACCACCACCAACGGCCCATGTGAAGTTGCTTTCGCTATAAGAATTTTTACGAAGATTTCCTTCTCCAAGCAACATAGTTGTAGAAGAATCAAGATTACTGATACCGATACCAGCCATAATATACGGTGTAAACATGGTATAAGGTGACAAATCAACATAAACGTTCCACATATAAGAATCGGACTCAAAATCAGAACCGGCACCAAAACCTTCGCTATGATCGGTTTTTTCTCTCCAAGTATATTCCAACTCTGTACGGAAATATCCATAACGATAACCAAGAGCAATACCGGCAATCAAACTATTATCATCAACATCATAACGTGTATCAAGGGTTTTGGTATTATCACCGACATTATGATTAATAATACCACCGCGAACCCCGACGTATAATCCGTCACAACCGGCTTGAGCCGTACCAGCCAATCCGAGAGTTAAAGCTGCTGCCGAAACGACTGTCAAAAACTTTTTAGCCATAAAAAGAACTCCTAAACTAAAGTGCAAACTTACAAATATTATTTATTTTGTCCAAAAATATACAATAATATTAGAAATTATGCAAGCTTTTTTTTCTAAAAAAACTAGCCTCAGCTTAGCAGACAAATCTTAATATGTGATTAACGTATAATTATTTGATTTTTCAAGAAAAAGAATTAACGAGTGAGCCAGCGAGCATATACCATCCGTCAATCAGCACAAAAAAGATTACCTTAAACGGCAAAGCCAAAACCGTTGGCGGCAGCATCATCATACCCATAGACATCAGTACGGAGGCGATCACCATATCAATAATCAAAAACGGAATAAAAATAAGAAAACCGATTTCAAAGGCGCGACGCAATTCGCTAATCATAAAAGCCGGCACAGCAATTTTAAGCGGAGTATCCTCAACCTTTTCAGCAGGTTTTTCTTTAGCCAAATCCGTAAAAAGGAGCAAGTCTTTTTCACGCGTATTTTTCACCATAAATTCCTTAAGCGGAATAACAGCCTTATCGATTCCTTCAGAGATTTCAACTTTTTCCTCATACATAGGTTTAACCCCCTCTTCCCAAGATTTTTCAAGAACAGGAGACATAATAAACAAGGTCATAAACAAGGCCAGAGAGATAAGAATCATATTGGGCGGAGTTGATTGAGTAGAAAGTGCACTGCGCGTAATAGAAAGCACCACGATGATTCGCGTAAACGAAGTCATCATCACCAAGATACTCGGCGCCAAAGACAATAGCGTAATCAATAAAATAACGTTAAAAATTCTGGCAACGGCAGACCCGCTCTCCTGCCCCTGAACATCAAGAGTCACACTCTGTGCCCAAGTCACATCGGCAGCAAAAAATACCACCGCAAAAATCAGCCCCAAAAACAAAAACCGCTTAGTCATTATGTCCTGCCTTTTTTTCAACAGAATTTTCATCCAGCAACAAAACCTGATTAGCCCCAAGCAAGACCAAAAACTCTTTATCATCTTTACGCAAAAGCACAACCGAGTTTTTAGCATCAACGCGGCGCAATTCTTCTATATGGATTCTCTGAGTATCATTAATATTTTTGAACAACCGAGAATGAGGCACTTTTGTCTGAATATATTTTAAGCACCAAAGCGTCAGCAACAGCAGCCCGATAACAAAGACAAACGACAGCACTGCTTGCAAAATATCGCCCCATTCCATTAATCAAAATCCTCATATAAAAACATTTCATAAATGTTCTAGCATGTTGCTATTTAATTTTCAACATGTTAAGATAAACACTATGAATAAAGTGGACAACATCAGAAAAGAAGGCTCAACCCAAGGACTTTCGGCACTTTCCGGAACCTTGCTTCCTTTTGCAAAAAAACTTTTGGGCAGCAAGGGCTTTGTTGAGATTGATATTTTAACCGGCTGGGACAAAATCGTTGGCAAAGATCTGGCACAATTTAGCTTTCCGCAAAAAATAGACTTCAAAAAAGGACAAAAGAATAACGGCATTCTCTATCTTGGCGTGCCCGCCGGCGCTTTTGCACTGGAAATTCAACATAAAAGCAAATATATTATAGATAAGATAAACACTTATTTTGGTTACAATGCTGTTTCTGAGATTCGCATTATTCAAAACAGCAGCCTTTTACCGCAAGAAACCTCTATTCCCAAAACAAAAACACAAACAAACCTCTCTCCTGAAGAAAAAAATTACATTTCTGAGCTTGCAAACGGCATCAATAATCCCAATTTAAAGAATATATTAATCAAATTAGGACAGAATGTATTCAACGATAAAAAAACAAACAAACAGGAAAAAAAATGAAATTAGATATAATTATCCGTCGTATCAGCGCTGTTTTAGCAGTTGTTCTGATATATTTGTTTGCCCTGAGTTTTTACTTAGGCTCTAAAGGTTTTTACTTTGACCCACAAGACAACAGCGTAAAATTCAAGCTCAATGAGGCCAATGCAGCAGAAACCCCAAAATCTCTGCCAATGAACATTGTATTGCCTTGGGGACATTCTCTTGGTTCAAACAAAGCCAAAGTCACCATTTATGAATACTCTTCCTTCGGCTGCAGCCATTGCGCCGACTTTCATTCGGTAACTTTACCAAAACTCCAAAAAGACTATATTGACACCGGCAAAGTTCGCTTGGTTTTCACCCCTTTTCCGCTTGACCAAAGCTCTCTGAAGGCCGCCGTTTTGGCAGACTGTGTCCCTGCATCAAAATATTTTGACTTTGCCAACAGTGTGTTTGAACATCAAATGAGCTGGGGGCTCTCACTGAATGCCGAAAAATCTTTGGCCAAATTAGCTGAACCTTATGGCTTGTCAGAAGAAGATGCCTTAGCTTGTATGAAAAACACCAAAATTGCTCAAGAGATATTAAACTTAAGACAAGAAGCATCAAAGCTAATAAACATCCAAGGCACGCCGACTTTTGTCATCTCATCACCCAAAGGCCGAGAAGTCTATTTCGGAGCAATGAACTATACAAAACTTCAAGAACTGATTAACAAAAATCTTTAAGATTTTAATAAGTCAGTAATATTTGATGATTTATAGTAAGGCAGAAATGAATAAAAAACCAGAAGACATCAAAAAACTGGAAGAGCAGATAAAAGCTCTAAGCAAAAAAGAACAACAAGCGCGCGCCACACGCACCGGCAACGAATATACCAATGCGGCACAAACCGGCATGAGAGTTGCCACAGAGCTTGTTTCCGGCGTCATTGTCGGCGCAGCGATTGGCTGGTTTTTAGATGATATCTTCGGTACCAAACCGCTGTTTTTGACCATATTATTACTTTTGGGCGGAGCAGCCGGATTTTTGAACGTTTACCGCTTTGTCAAAAGCGAAGAACAAAAAACAAAGGAGTAAAGCAGTGGCAAACCCGATGGAACAATTTGAGATAAAACCGCTGATAAATTTAGAACTCGGTGGCTTTGACATCTCATTCACCAATTCATCTCTGTGCATGGTTAGTGCCGTTGTGGCCGCCAGCCTGATATTCGGATTCTGCTTAAGAAAAAGAACCATTGTCCCCAGCGTGGCTCAATCAATTCCAGAAGGCATATATAGTTTTATTCACAACCTCCTGCTTGAAAACGTCGGCAAAGACGGACTAAAATACTTTTCATTTATATTCTCGGTATTTTTGTTTGTCTTGTTTGGAAACTTAATCGGCCTTTTCCCTTACTCTTTTACCTATACATCTCATCTGGCAGCCGTCGGAACTTTGTCTTTGACAGCTCTGATGTTTAATATCTGCATCGGTATCAAAAAGAAAAAACTTGGCTACCTCAGAACCTTTTTACCGAGAGGAATTCCTTTGGCCTTAGCCCCACTGATTGTTCCGATAGAAATGATATCGTTTTTATCAAAACCATTCAGCCTGACGGTACGTCTTGTTGCCAACATGACCGTTGGCCACATCATGCTGAAAATAATCGCAGGCTTCATCGCCGGACTTGGGCTTCTCGGAATAGTACCATTCTTATTCGACGCCGGTATCATTGTTTTTGAAATTTTCATTGCAATGTTACAAGCGTTTATCTACACCGTATTAAGCTGCATTTACTTAGGAGACGCCATTCACGAACACTAAGCAAAAGCAGCCACGGCAAATGCCCATGGCATAACAAATTATTATAAATTGTGTTTTAACTCAAACAAAGGAAACAAACTATGGATTCTATGGCTTTTATCGGAGCAGGTATGTGCGCTCTGTCAATGACTGTCGCAGCTTGGGGCGTTGCTCAGGTATGGACAACAATTATTTCAACCGTCGGCCGCAACCCGCAAGTAAAGAAAGAAGTTGATATTTACGGTTGGGCAGGATTCGCCGCTGTTGAAGCTATTGCACTCTATGCATTAGTTATCGCATTGGTAATGCTTACCGGAAAATAAAAAAAACACGGCAGAGCAAGCTTTATCACAAATAACAAAGACTTGCCCTGCCTTTTCAAGATTCTCGTTTAAGGAAAGAAGAATGCCTCAGTTAGAAATCCAAAGCTATCCGTCCCAAATCTTTTGGCTGATAGTCTGTTTTTTCAGCATGTACTTCATCATGGCCCAAATAGTCATCCCCAAAATCGCGGATATTATGGAGCAGCGCCGTCAAAAAATTGACAGCGCCCTTGAAAAAGCAATGGAAATAAAACAAAAGGCGGAAAAGTCACTTCAAAAATATGAAGATGCACTTGCCAAAGCCACCGCTGAAGCAGAAAAATCCTTAAGCAAAACTCAAGAAGAGCTAAACCGCATGGTTGCCGAAAAACAAGCTGAACTCGAAAAAAGCTTGAAAGAAAAAATCGCTGCCGGAGAAGCGCAAATTCGCCAAAGCAAAGAAGAAGCCCTCAAAGAGGTCAAAACTTCTTCAGAAAAACTAGCATTGGAAGTCACCCAAAAACTCGGAATAAAAGATATAAACGCGGCCAACATCAAAGCCGCTTTGAAGAAAGTAGAGGGAGAGTAATGAGCATCTCTAACCTATCAATAATCGGCGGAGAAAAGCTGATAAAATTAGCCCAAAACACCGCACCGAACGTCCAAGAAATCACTACCAACGCAGCACAAGAAGCCCACCACGCTTTGCCTTTTTATCTTGAAGGTGAATTCTGGGTCGGTATGGCTTTTGTCTTTGTAATTTTAGCTTTGGCCAAACCGATATGCAAAATTGCCAATGCCATGATTCACAAAAGAATAGACGGCATAAAGCAAAGAATTAGTGATTCCGAGCAGTTACTGGAAGATGCTCAGAAACTACTTAAAGATTACGAAAAAAAATATCGTAATGCCAAAAAAGAAGCTCAGGCAATATTAGAAAGATCGGAAAAACAAATTAATTATATTAAAACCGAAAAATTGAGCCAGCTTGAACAAGAAATTAAAACCAAAGAAAAAGACGCCGCAGATAGAATTCGCTCTTCGCAAGAAGACGCTGACAAAGAGCTGACCGCACTCACCTCTGAATTAACCATAAAATTAGTGAAACAAGCGGTTAATGATAATCTGAGCACAAGTGTCCAAAACAAAATGATTGATGAATCAATAAAAAATATCGGACGTTTGAACAAATAATAAAAAAGGCGTTTCACTGAAACGCCTTTTTTATTACGCACAACGACAATATGTTCCAAGAATATGAATACTCTCGGAAAAGAATTTAAGCTCTTCCAGCGCATTTTGAAAAGCCTTACGTGCCGGATGAGATTCTACCTCAACATAAAATTGAGCTGAAACAAAAGTCCCCGATTCGAGATAACTTTCAATTTTAATCATATTAATTCCATTAGTAGCAAAACCACCGAGCGCCTTGTACAATGCCGCAGGAATATTCCGTGCCTTAAAAATAAATGAGGTCACAAAATCAGAGCCATCATCTTCTGGAATCATCTGATTTTTAGACATGATTAAAAAGCGCGTGGTATTATTATCCATGGTTTCAATATTTGAGGCGATTACCTCCAAGCCATAGATATCCGCCGCCATTGCCGAAGCAATTGCCGCGCGTGATTTGTCACCATATTCAAGCACAAATTCACAAGACTTAGCTGTATCGATTCGCTGCTCAGGATAGATATGGTGCTTTTTCAAAAACTCTGCACTCTGCGCCAAAGCTTGCGGATGAGACATCGCCACCCGAATATCCTCAAGCTTTGTTCCTTTAAGGCCCAAAAGCTGATGATGAATAGGCAGCTTATATTCACCCACAATAAACAAGTTTGTTTTCGGCAGAAGAAAATGCACATCAGAAACACGTCCGGCAGTCGAATTTTCAACCGGAATCATAGCAAAATCAACTTCACCGCGCTGCACCATATCCATTGCATCTTCAAATGTATTGCAAGGAACATAATCACTGTCGGGATAAACATTTTTGGCGGCAATATTCGAATAAGCGCCGGCCACTCCTTGATAAGCAATTTTAAGCTTCATAATCTTTTACCTAATAAAAAACTCTTGCGTCTAAAGAGTGTATATACTATAACGACTAAAAAAAACAAGGACAAAAACAATGCAGGTAGATATTTTTGATTTTGATTTTGACCGCAGTCTGATTGCCGACAAACCGGCCTCACCGCGTGACAGCTCTCGCTTACTGGATTTATCGGAAGAAGGCGAGATTCACGACCGCCATTTTTATGACTTGCCTGATTTATTAAAAAAGGGCGACCTCTTAGTATTCAACGACACTAAAGTCATACCGGCCAGACTTTATGGACAACGCGGAGAAGCACTGGTAGAAGTCACCTTATACCACCCGATAGACGGGCTGAGCTGGATGTCTTTCATAAAGAATGCAAAGCGCCTGCATGTAGGAGATGAAATCAGCTTTTATACCGATGAAATCACGGCAGAAAACTCTGACTTCAAAGCCAAAGTCATAAATAAACAAGGAGAAGAAGGCGTCGAGCTCCGCTTTGAATGTGACGCTAAAGACTTAGGTCACCTTCTTGAAAAATACGGCTCCATGCCCCTACCGCCTTATATTAAAAGAGAAAAGCCGGGAAATAGCCTCTGGAACAAATATAATGATAAAGAAGATTACCAAACCGTTTATGCCAAGCATGAAGGCGCCGTTGCCGCTCCGACCGCCGGTCTGCATTTTACCGACCGCGTGTTTAAAGCCTTAGAAAAAAAAGGCGTTGAAAAAGTCTTTTTAACACTCCACGTCGGTGCCGGAACATTTCTGCCGGTTAAAGTTGCTGATACCAAAGACCATAAAATGCACGCCGAATATGGCATTATCACCGAAGACGCCTGCGAAAAAATTAATAAAGCAAAAAAAGAAGGCCGTCGCATCATCGCTGTCGGCACAACCTCGCTGCGCTTACTTGAATCTGCCGCTGATGATAAGGGAATACTTCATCCTTTCATCGGAGAGACAGATATCTTCATCACCCCTGGCTACAAGTTTAAAACCATAGACATGATGATAACTAACTTCCACTTGCCAAAATCAACTCTATTTATGCTCATTTGCGCCGTCGCCGGAACAGAGAGAATGAAAGCAGCATATAAGCACGCCATGGAAAAAAGATATCGCTTTTATTCCTATGGAGACAGCTCAATTTTAAAATGCGTAAATAAAATTTAAACCATATTGAGATACAATCTGCGCAAATAAAAAAAGCAATAAATAAGGAAACAATTTTGCGCAAAATACTCAAGCAATTGGAAGAATTTTTTCCGCTGTTAAAAAACACGACCTTACCGGCCATGATATTTGCCGTTGCCGTGCTTTTTTTCTATGCCGGCGAACCTTTTTCCAATGAAACCTTGTTAACCTTAAACGCTGTTTTTTATATCGCCCAAGGACTAATTTTTATCGCACTACTAATATTCAACCGCAGCAAACCGATATTTATATCTCTGATAAGCCTGCTGAGCTACATCATCATAAATGCTTTAAAGCAAAGCTACGGATCTGAATTTAGCACCACGGCAGCCTTTCATAATCTCACCACTTTAGCAATCATAAATTTTACAATCTTTTACTTTTTACCTGAGAAAAAATTTTTCAGAACTCACAACATCTACGGATTACTGTTTATCTTACTTGAATTCAGCTTAATAGAACACTTAAGCAACCTTAACATAACACTTATTTCCACCACAGAAGATTTAACCAATCAAATAAACCTCCTGCTGTTTGGGATAGCTTTACTCTGCTTATTTATCAGTTTTTCATACAGCGGCAGCATTTTAGACAGCGGACTGTTTTTTGCCATATTCAACTATGGCCTAGGATTTACATATAGCAACACGGCCAGCGGACAAATCACATTTTTCTGCGCCGGCACAATCACTTTGGCCATAACTTTGGGCGAACATATATACTACACAATGTTTCATGACCTAGAAACCGGATTATCAAGCCGAAAGTCATTTATGCAACACGCAAAAACCTTCCCGCCCAAATGCAGCCTCGGCATTATCCTGATTGACGACTACGACAGACTAAAAAAAATCTTTAAACGACAAGGCATCAAAAACATCGTAAAAATGCTAAGCCGTAAAATAAACGAGGTCGAAACCGAGGCCCAAATCTACCGCTACGAAGCTGATGAATTTGTACTGATATTCCGTGGCAAAAACCAAAAAGAAGCTTTCGACCGAGTAGAAACAATACGCCGCGCCATAGCCTCATCGTCTTTTGGTATCAGAGGAATAAACAAACCCTTAAAGCTCACTGTTTCAGGAGCCGTAACCGAACAAAAAAGAAGCGACGGCTCAGCAATAGAAGTTTTACTGCGTGCGGATAAAGCCCTGCAAAAGAGCTACCGCTTTGCTCAAAACATCACAACTAAAGCTTAATCAACACGTGGCTTCCGCCATACAAAAATTAAAACCACGATTCCGAGCAAAATCAAAGGCACAGAAAGCAGCTGTCCCATGGTAAAGTTTCCAAAGAAAAATCCCATATGAGCATCCGGCTCTCTAAATTGCTCCATCAAAATTCTAAAAATTCCATAAAGCAAAACAAACAAGGCCGAAACCGTTCCGCAATGCTTGCGCACTCCTTCTTTCCGCCAAAGAAGATTAAGGATAACAAACAAGCAAATCCCCTCCAAAAAAGACTCATAAAGCTGAGAAGGATGACGCGGTAAAAAACCACCGGAAGGAAAGCGCACTGCCCATGGAACATCGGTCACACGCCCCCAAAGCTCATCATTTACAAAATTAGCAATTCGCCCCAAGAAGAGGCCGATAGGCGCAACCAAAACCACCAAATCCGCCAGTTGCAAAAACGGAAAACGATATTTTCTGGCAAACAGAGCCATCGCCACAATCACACCGAGAGCCCCACCATGGAACGACATTCCGCCCTTCCAAATAGCAAAAACTTCAAACCAGTTGTCCTGAAAAACTTTTTCCCCATAAAACAAAACATAACCGACACGCCCACCAAGAATAATTCCAAGTGTTAAATAAAATACAAAATCTTCAAGCTGAGCAGAAGAAAGACGCAAACCATATTTTTTAACATAATGCCGAATAAGCAGCCACCCAAAAACGATTCCGAAAAGATAAGCCATTGAATACCACCGAATGGCAATCGGACCGATTTGCAGCATAATCGGAGAAATTTCAGGATAAGTCAAACCCATAGGATAGCCCCTTCCAAAAAAGCTTAATTCAAAAATTTATTTAACATTATCTTAATAAGAAAAAATAATCCACACCTATTCCCGAAGGACTCCGAGTCGAATTTTATAACTCATTGAAATAAGGAAACAAAAAAAATAATCCACAACTTTTTGAATCCGCGAGGTGGAAAACTTTGCAAACAATATTGTATTAAACGACTCGCTAAGGCAATCTAGATTTATCGCGTCCGTAGTCACTTTTTTTATCTGGAGAAAAACCGTGAATCTGGCAAAGAATTATGCCTTAAATTACAATCCGATAGATATTATTGAAACCATTTTCAGCGGAAGAAATTACGAATTTGAACGCCGCTCCGGAAATGAAGTCGTTGTCGAAATCGAAGGCAAATGGAACAACATGCTCCTGTTCTTTAATTGGGAAGAAAACATGCGCTGCCTTCACCTCTCTTGCCTGATGAACATCAAAACCCAGATAGAAGATCGCAGTAAAGTTTTTGAACTTATGGCCTTGGCCAACGAAGATTTGTGGCTTGGACATTTTTCTTATTGGGCGGAACAAAATATGCCGGTGTTCAAACATTCTTTGATTATTGATGACACCGACGAATTTAGTATTGAAAGCAAAATCGCACAGGTGATTGAGATTGCGGTTAAAGAATGTGAGCGGATGTATCCAGCATTCAATGTCGTTTTAACCAAAGGCTTATCGCCGCAATACGCGCTTAACCCCTTGAGCATAGCAGTTGCCGGACAAGCATAAAAAACATAGTCGTTAAGGATTAGATCTGGTAATCTTATCAATAACTGACTATGTTTTAGTGAGATATCATTACTTTTTAGACAAGGTTTTTACCCAGTTTTTAACATTTTTGTTATGCTCTTTTAGGGTTGTCGAAAAATTATGCCCGCCATTTCCGTCAGCCACAAAGAATAAAAAGTCACTTTCTTCAGGATGAGCCGCCGCATGAATAGATTCTTTCCCTGGGTTGCAAATCGGCGTTGGCGGCAAACCAAAATACTTATAAGTATTATATGGGCTGTCGATTGACAAGTCCTTACGGCGCAAAGAACGCCCAAGCTCTTCTTTTCCTTGTGTAAGGGCATAAATCACGGTTGGATCAGTCTGCAGCTTCATCCCTTTACGCAAACGATTAACAAACACAGAAGAAACTAAACCTCTTTCTTCAGGCACACCCGTTTCTTTTTCAATAATTGACGCCAAGATTAAAAGTTCTTCAGGAGATTTTAACGGGACATCTGGATTACGATTTTTCCATTCAAAGGCCAAAACTTTATCAAGACTATTTTGAGCATCAATTAACACATCTTGCTTTGAATCACCAAATTTATAGGTATAAGTTTCAGGCAAAATAGAACCTTCATCAGGAAGCTCAACAATTTCACCGGTAAGCATGGGGTTTTCATTAAGCAGCTCAACAATTTGAGAAGACATCAATCCTTCCGGCAAAGTCATCTTGCGATAATAAATATCACCTTCATTGATTTGATTTAAGACCTGCGCCATAGACACATGTGGAGCGAACTGATACTCTCCGGCTTTTAGGCGCTTATCCAACCCTTTAAAACGTGCGGCAAGACGAAACAACATCGGACGAGAGATAACCCCCGATTCGAACAACTTCTGAGCCACGATCCGAGAATTAGCCCCTCTCGGAATAATAACAAAGGCCTCTTGCGATAACGGCCCCGCCATTTCATAACAACGCTTAACTGCCACTAAAACAAATAAAAGCGCAACAAATAAAAAGAACAAAACCTTTTTCATCAAAGCCCCTCCTAAAAACCGGATATAAGGCTACCCTTATGCCAAGAGAGAGTCAATAACAGAAAAAAATATCCAAAGCACAAAAAAAACAGCCCCCCTCAAAAAATACCACAAAAAAAGCCTCCTGCCTCACGGCAGAAAGCTTTATTCCATTAACGTAGCGTAAAACACTCTGAAAAATCATGCTTAAACTTATATTCCGTCAGATAAAAATACATTGAAGAGCTACTATTTCTCCAATCAATATAACGCCCTGAAGCCTTATATTTATCTAACAAGAATTCCCAAAATGCACTAGGGATAACCCGATTAGAACACATTCTTAAAGTTGTCCAATCAACCGGCATCCAACCTTGCTTGGCTTTTACCAAAATATCAAAAATCAAATCTATCGGCATATAAGACCACGCTTCTTGCATACCGGATAAATAAAACATACAATACCGAGCAAAAACACGCTTTGTTGTCTTGTATTGCCCTTTGTTCCTAAAAAACTTACGGTAATCATAACCAATATCGTTCAAGGCTTTATGCAAAGAAAAAACTTCACTCACCTTGGGTCCGGTTAAAAACCAATTCAAAACCGCCGAAAGTCTTTTTTCAAAGTCATCACCAGCAAAATCTTTGATAATCTCAATAGTGTCTTTCATAATGATAAGTGTTAATTATATAAAACAAATAATATTAAAGTACAAACACAGTATAACGATTTTTTATAAAACACAACAAAAAAAACACGGCCAAAGCCTTCTCTGCTCCGAACCGTGTTTTTTTACTAAACAAGAACCAAACTAATCTTCATAAACTTTCAAAATTAAAGAAGAGTTTGTGCCACCAAAGCCAAATGAGTTTGACATAGCAGCCTTAATGGCTTTTTTCTTAGCTTTAAGCGGAACCAAATCCATATCTTTAACTTCCTCTGCCGGATTCTCAAGATTGAGCGTCGGCGGGCAAATTTGGTCTTGCAAAGCTTTGATTGTGAAAACGGCCTCAACCGCACCTGCCGCACCAAGCAAATGCCCGATAGCAGACTTAGTCGAAGACATAGAAACATACTTCATATCATCGCCAAACAAGCGCTTAACAGCCAACGCCTCTCCAACATCGCCTGCCGGAGTAGACGTACCATGAGCGTTGATATAATTAATATCTTTAAGCTCAACACCATGTTCTTTAGCATGGTCAGCGGCCATTTTCATAGCGCGATAAGCACCATCACCTGAAGGAGCTGTAATGTGGTAAGCATCACCACTCATACCATAACCGACAACCTCGGCATAAATCTTAGCACCGCGAGCTTTGGCATGTTCTAATTCTTCCAATACAACCGCACCGGAACCTTCACCCATAACAAAACCGCTACGGTCCTGATCCCACGGACGAGAAGCCTTTTCCGGAGCGTCGTTAAAAGCAGAAGTAACCGCTTTCATACGAGCAAAACCAGACAAGCCCAAAACGTTAACAGCCGATTCGGCGCCACCAGCCAACATCATATCAGCATCACCGCGGGCAATAATATTTGCAGCATCACCAATCGCGTGCGTACCGGTTGAACAAGCTGTAACACAAGCATGATTCGGACCTTTAAGCTGATATTTGATAGAAAGATTTCCCGAGACCAAATTAATCAAACAAGAAGGAATAAAGAACGGAGAAATTCTTTTCATACCATTTTCATGGAAAGAAACCGAGTTTTCATAAATCACGTCAAGACCGCCAATACCTGAACCCATCATAACGCCAAAACGATATTTCTCTTCTTCAGAAGCCGTTTCGGGATTCCAACCGGCATCTTCAATAGCATCACCGCCGGCAGCCATTCCATAAAGAATAAAGCGGTCATTTTTCTTCTGATCTTTAGGAGCCATAACCGTATCGGGATCAAACTCATGCTCACCTTTTCCGGTAGGAACTTGCCCCGCAATCTGAACTGGAATATCCTTCAAATCAATATTTTCGATTTTGCGAATACCTGACTTTCCTTCCAGAATAGATTTCCAGTTATAATCAACGCCTCTACCAAAGGGAGAAACAATACCCAAACCGGTAACAACAACTCTTCTCATACAATACCCTCAAATATAAATTAAAGATAAAACTCGCCTAAAGAGCTAGAGCGAGTTTTATCCAACCTAAATCCATGATTAAAGACTTACGCATTCTTAGAAAGATAATCGATAGCATCTTTAACAGTGAGAATTTTTTCAGCAGCTTCATCAGGAATTTCGCAACCGAATTCTTCTTCAAAAGCCATAACCAATTCTACTGTATCCAAACTGTCAGCGCCCAAATCGTCAATGAAGCTAGCGGTTTCAGTAACTTTAGATTCTTCAACGCCAAGATGTTCAGCAACAATTTTCTTAACGCGATTAGCTATATCAGTCATTATGATTAACCTCAAAAAAATTAAAACAAATTGATCAGACCACAACGGCCTGTGAGACCTTGTTAGCACAAAAATATATAATTTGACAAGCATTATTTTAAAAAACCGCACTTAATAAAGGGCATAAAAAACAAAAAAACAAGAAAAAACATAAAATTAGCTTATTTAAAAACAAGTGGATAAAACAGTAAAAAAATACATTATTTTCAACATTTAGCTTATGGAAAAGCCCCAAATGGGAGTTGCAAAGGAAAAAAATTTATTATAATTTATAAAGCAGAATTCAGAAAAGAAACATATCGGAGACAAATAATGAAAAAAGTATTCTACATAGCACTGGTTTTGGTTGCTTTGATGGTCATCGGACGCCTGTTAAACCGCAAACCCATAGAAAACGCAACGGTGGAATATCAAGCAACTATAGAGAAACAACCGATAGTTAAAGAAGATGCTAATGGCAACATGACCGTTGACGGAGAAATCGTAGAAGATATCGAAGAAACAAATCCTTCCGAAACCAGCGATGAAGAAGAAACGATCATCAGCAAGTAACAATCAGCAAAAATTTGTTACAAACTTTTGGCTGGGCAAACCAGCCTTTTTTATTGCCAATAAAAAAATAAACACTATATATAGAACAGAACAATATTTTAAGGAGATAATGAAATGAAAGTAGGAATAATCGGAGCCGGCTCAGTCGGCGCTGCAACAGCTTTCGCCTTAGTCATGAAAGGCGTTGCCCGCAAAGTTGTTTTAATTGACGCAAACCAAAAAAAGGCTGAAGCCGAGGCCGCAGATATTGCACATGCCGCACCTTTTGCTTATGCAAACAAAATCAAAGCCGGAACTTATGATGACTTGAAAGGCTGCGAGATTGTTATCGTCACCGCCGGTGCAAATCAAAAACCCGGAGAAACCAGAATAGATTTGCTCGGCCGCAATGTTAAAATTTTTGAAAGTATCATTCCGCAAATAGCCAAAGCTGAACCCAATACAACCTTAATCATTACCGCCAATCCGGCTGATATCATGACCGAAGTTGCAATTAAGCTCTCCGGTTTTCCAAAAGAAAGAGTCATCGGCTCAGGCACGGTTTTAGACACTTCCCGCTTTAGAACTTTGCTGGGCTACCATTTAGGCGTATCTCCGCAATCTGTCCACGCAAATGTTATTGGCGAACATGGCGACAGTGAAGTTTTAGTATGGTCAGCAGGCGATGCCGGTACCGTTTCCCTTGATAAATTGGCAGAAGAAGTCGGAAAACCGTTTAATGCCGAAACCAAAGCCAAGATTGACGACGGTGTTCGTAATGCGGCTTACAAAATTATCGACGGCAAAGGAGCAACCTATTTTGGCATTGCCGGCGCATTAACCCGCATTTGCGCAGCCATCACCAATAACGAATACGCCATTTTGACCGTTTCTTCTCATCAAGAAGATGTTGAGGGTGTTAAAGGCGTATGTGTTTCTTTGCCAACAGTTTTGGGCAAAAGAGGCGTTCACAAGGTTATCTATCCGGTTTTGAATACTGAAGAAAAAGCTGCTTTGAAAAAGAGCGCAGAAGCTATGAAAGAATATTCCGACCAAGCTCTGGCCATGATTTCAGCACAATAAAAAAACTCCTTATCTAAAAAAAACTCTGCCATCGGGCAGAGTTTTTTTGTATGCACAAAAAAAAGACCTTCCCGAAGGAAGGTCTTTTTTAAGGTCAAGAATGTTCAAATTAGAACAAAACTTTAGCTCTAAGACCAATGGTGTAGTCATCAGTACCTTCACCACCGATACCATAGTCACCATAAGCACCAACAGCGAGCTTATCCATCGGATAGTAATCAGCACCGGCTTCAGCATAAACACCATTAGCATTCTTACCATCGGTTTCAAAGTCATAACGGATACCACCATCAGCAGCCCATTTTCCGGCATATTTATGAACACCGAGGAAGGCACTCTGATTGAACTCACGATCAGCACTATCAATCTGACCAGAGAATTTATAAGAAGCATAAGGCACCAAACCATCGCACATATCAGCGCCGAGTTTAACTTCGCCGTTAATATATTTCTGCCAACGATCATTTTGTCCTCTAACTTCTGGTTCATAATCATTACCAAACCAAGATTTAGGATCATAGGTATAATAAGAAGCAGCAACCTGAGCTTTAATACGGCCATGTTCCATATTGTATTTAGCACCGATTTCATAATCAAAGTTATGGCTGTTATTGAATTCACCATTACGGTCAAAATAGTTGTTAATAGTACCAACAATAGCCAAGTTATCGGTCAAACCATAAGCCAATTCTTCAGAAGCTGAGAAATTATACTCACCATCATTACGGAAATACTGAGCTTTAGTATCAGATGTCATCTGACCTTTACCCGGCAAATAGAACGGGTTGGTTAAGTCCGCAGCAACAGCAGAACCGGCAAACAAAACGGCAGCTGAGGCCAATAAAACAGATTTTAACTTCATTTAGAGATCTCCCTATATGTTTTTTATCTAATAAATTCGCCATAACCGCAAGTATAGGTATCGCGAATACGGATATCATATACACAAAAAGTTAATAAATCAATAAATTAAATTCATCACTCACAATCACAAAATAAAACGAAATATGACACTTGCGAAATTTTGAAATATTTTATAGAATAAACAAGATGTAAGCAAAAGGAGAAACATGGTACAAGTAATAACTTTCGGCTGTCGATTAAATGCCTATGAGGCAGAAATTTTCAAAGAAAAATTAAAAAATGCCGACAACGATATAATCATAATCAATAGCTGCGCCGTCACCAAAGAGGCCGAACGCCAGTGCCGACAAACGATTCGCAAATTGCGCAAAGAAAACCCTGCCGCCAAAATCATTGTCACCGGCTGTGCGGCTCAAATTGCGGCAGCCAAATTTGCAGCCATGGAAGAAGTCGATTTAGTACTGGGAAATAAGGAAAAAACCGAGATTGAAAAATACATAACCCCACCCTATCCGACAGATAAAATCATCGTAAGAGATATATTTGAATACGAAAATTACGACCGCTATTTAATCACCGGTTTTGAAGGTCGCCAAAGAGCGTTTGTACAGATTCAACAAGGCTGCGACCACCGCTGCACCTATTGCATCATTCCTTACGCCCGCGGAGCCAACCGCTCGGTAAACGCAGAGGTTATAAAAACACAAATCCAAACACTGCTTGATGAAGGCTTTGAAGAAATTTGCTTAACCGGTGTTGACGCTTGTTCTTACAAGCCCTCATTCAGCGGCTTGGTTGAAGACATTTTACAAAGCTTTCCAAACCTGCCGTCCCTGCAGTTTGGCTCGCTCGACCCCGCCGCGGTTGATGAAAAGTTTATTGAATTGGTTGGCAAATATAAAAATATTTATCCTTATTTTCATTTATCGATTCAATCCGGGGATAACTTAGTATTAAAACGCATGGGAAGACGCCATAGTCGCGAAGATATAATTAATCTTTGCCGCAAAATCAGAGCGATTCGTCCGGAAGCTCGTTTCGGAGCTGATTTTATCTGTGGCTTTCCGACCGAAACGGATGAGGCTTTTCAAAATACGGTTAAGTTAGTATCAGAAGCCGGCATAGACAAGCTCCACGTTTTTCCATACTCGGAACGCCCCGGAACACCGGCCGCCAAAATGCCGCAAGTACCGATGGCGATTCGTAGAGAACGCGCAAAGATTTTAAGAGAAGTAGGAGAAGCAAGAAATGGCTAACTTTTTTCAAAAACTCGGATTCGGCTTAAAAAAAAGCTCCAACAAATTAACCGAAGGGATAAGCGGCATTTTCACCAAGAAAAAAGTCGATTCGCAAACTCTGGAAGATTTGAGTGACTTACTGATAAGCAGCGATATGGGCGTTAAAGCCACAACCAAGATTATCGATTCGTTTTCCAAACGCCGCTTGGATAAAGAACTCTCAACGGAAGACATCAAAAAAGAACTCGCCGTTGAAATCGAAAAAATCATCGCCCCTTGTGAAAAAAAGTTTGAATTAAACCAAGAGTCAACCCCGCAAATTATCTTAATGGTCGGCGTAAACGGTGCAGGAAAAACCACCACGATTGGCAAACTTGCCGCTAAATTAACCAAACAAGGCAAACAAATCTCATTCATCGCCGGAGATACGTTTCGTGCCGCCGCGGTCGAACAACTAAGCGTCTGGGGCGAAAAAAACAAGATTCGCGTTTTTAAAGGAGCGAACGGTTGCGATTCGGCCGGCCTGTGCTATGACGGTATTAACGAGGCGATTCGCCAAAAGGATGACGTGGTGTTTATAGACACCGCCGGCCGTTTGCAAAACAAAACCGGCTTGATGGATGAACTAAAAAAAATCATCCGCGTTATTCAAAAAATTATCCCCGAAGCACCGCATCAAACCCTTTTAACTATTGACGCCACCACCGGTCAAAACGCTTTGGAACAAGTCCAAACCTTCAAACAAATATGCAAGATTGACGGCCTTGTCATAACCAAACTCGACGGCTCGGCAAAAGGCGGCATTTTGGTCGCCATTGCTGAAGAAGCACCGCTTCCGGTTTATTTCATAGGCATCGGTGAAGGAATTGATGACTTAGATGAGTTCAAAGCCTCTGACTATGCCTTAAACCTTCTCGGATTAGAAAACTAACACAAAAAAAGGAGCGCCGAAGCGCTCCTAAATTTTTAACCAAAGGGATTAGAGTTTTGCCAAAATCTCCTCCTTTGAATAAGGATTTTCAGCTGCAACTATTATAGTTGGCTTGGTTCTGAAGATATCTATTGCGATATCTTTAACATCGCGAGCCGACACCAAGAATGTTGCATTGATTCTCTCATCAATATCATACATTCCCTTACGACCTAATTCCTGCCATGATGCTTCGACTGCAGCATCCTGAGGTTGAGAAAACTTTGCTAACTTCTCAGTTGCCGCACGTTGACGAGATGTCTCAATACGACGATCCGATGCCAAAGTTGTACGTAGTCTCTTGATATTGGCACAAAGGATATCAATATAAGGATTAATATCCTCATCAGCCCCCACCACAATTGACACACGCAAAGTTCGCATACCGTAGTAACCTGCAATCTTCACTTCACGTACAGCTTTTGTTCCTGCCAAACCGCGTTCCAAACGACCGGAAAGCATCGACATCAAAACATTGGCCTCTGCCACATTGGAAAGATCAGAAACATCCCAGCCGATAGCAATGGTTTTATAACCACCAATAACAGGAAGGACCGCATAACCACCGGTATATTCAAGCTTTTCAAACTGCTGTTTTTTACCGGTCGGCAGATTACCAAAATACTTATCCATCAGCTCATGGAGTGTCTTGATTGGCAAATCACAAGCCACACCAATAACCATGTTTGATGCTGTATAATAAGTATCGACCACAGACTCCAAATCCTCAGTCTTCAAAGATTTAACCGAAGCAATATAGGCATCTGCATTCCATACCAAATCAGTAGAACCAAACGCCGTATGCTTATAACGAAGCTTCCACTGGCGTTCAGGCAACGGAGCCAAATCGTGAGTATGCTGAGCCACATCTTCAGCAGCAGCATCAATCAATTCCTGAGACAAATCAGGATTTTTCAAAACATCGGAAATTTTTTTCAACAAACCTTCGAATTCTTTAGGATAAGCACCTGTAGAAAAAGAAGTGATTGTTCCTCCCTGAATTGCCACAGCATCATTAAGCTGCTTTGCTAACACCTTTTCGCAAACCGCTGCAAGGCCAAGTCTTGGTTCATTTAGATGACCTATGCCGACTGTTACTGACAAAGAATAAACAGAAGCATTACTGGTTTTAACAACTCTCAATCCGTTTGGTAAAAGTATTTTTTTCATAATTATAAAAATTATTAATTAAACAATAAAGAATAATAAATCACGTAGCCAAATATATACTACCGTCCAAAAATTTTGTCAATAACTTTTATAAAAAAATTTAAAAATATTTTATATCACGCATAAAATATAAAAAAAGCAAGCAATAACAAAAACATTATTGACAGAAAGAAAAAGAACAAATAGCCTTTACTACGAAATATAAAAACACAAGACAAAAGAAATGATAAAAATTTTTGCATCAATTTTCTGCCTTTTATGCTTATGGGGCTGCCAACAACCTCAGCTTAAAGAAGTAAGTGGGATCTTACGAATCGGACATGAAGTCCGCTCTTTTACCGACATTCAAGACCAAAGAGAATACTGGATTATCGATAAATCAGGAACCCTGATAAAAGAATATCAAAAAACTATTGGAACAAATATTGTCAACAACCAACCGGTAAGCGCAGTCTTAAAAGTTAAAAACATTGGAAAAATTGATGAAGGTTTTGGCGCAGAATACGACGGCGCCTATGAAGTCAAAAAAATAATTTCTCTGCAAAAAACTGAGCAATAATTACAAAAATAAGAAGTCTTGACATTTGAAAAATTATTATAGATAATCCCCTTAAAAGTGAATTTATGCCAACTTGTCCCACTTTAACCAAACGGACTAAACAGGAGAAATATAATGACAGCCAGATTTTATATTCAGGCCCCTACGCCTGATAAGCAAGTGTTGCAAGCATTGTTTGATAACTTAGACTTATTGCAACAGCATCAAGATTTAGTTTTATCTAATTCTAAATATTACAATATTCATATCCAAGGTAGCGGTGTTTTTGCCTCATTTATTCAAGGATTTTCTTTGTGCTTGGGAGAACTGTTGCTTTTGTGGCAGCACACACCTTGGAAACAGGACAATAGCTACTTTTATTGCATTACCGGTAGCATTCTTTCAGGAATCAATACATCAAGATATTGGAGCAAAGAACAAGGTCTAGCTAACAAATATACGCCAACCTTCGGCAAACAAATCAGCTCGGCAGTATTCGTCCGCCGAACCGGTAGCCCGATTTATGATGAACATAAACCGACACCGGTTTCCGTTCCCAAGCTTCAAGCCTCAGATATGACTATCTTTGAACTGATTGAAGAATTAAAACAAATCTAACAAGAAAGCATAGATTCACTTTTTAGCTATATCCTACAAACATGAGTTATAAAAAATACCCTTTATTAATAATGTAATAGCAAATCAACTAACCACAACACAACAATATATTAAATATAACACCAAGCTCATAAAAAAATAATTGAAAAGCTATACAATAAAAAAATAAAATACTTTATTAATATCAAAAATAACTTTTATTTGATTTGAAAAAGAAATAATTTGCATATGTCAGAAATTGTCATACAATTACTTTACCTTAATAGTAGGAGAAGTAATCATGGCATACGAAAAGACATACGATTTACTTGATTTAGCCGTCTGGATGCAGTCAAACCGTGAAGGTGTCAGCTTAAAAGATATTGCTGAGAAATATCAAGTTTCGCGCCGCACGGCGGAGCGTATGCGTGATATGATTATAACTCGATTTCCGCAAACAGAAGAAATTATTTGCGAAAACAATCAAAAACGCTGGTACATTCCGCAAGGAACATTAAAGGATTTGATAAACTTTTCCGCCGAAGAATTATCGGTGTTAGAAACAGCTAAAGAGTTGTTTGAAAATAAGCAAATGATCGAAAAACAGTTTGTTCTTGATAAAGTTATAGCAAAAATTAAAGCTTGTATAAAACCGGATGTAATCAGACGGATTGAGCCCGATACCGAAGCCTTGCTTGAAGCAGAAGGTTTTATTTGCCGCCCTGGACCAAAGCTTGTTATAGATGAAAAGATTATCGCTACGATTCGCCAAGCCATTTTGGAATGTCGGCAGATTAAAATTAAATATTATAATAAGAATAGCGGAAAAATTAGTACCAATACACTTAACCCTTATGGTTTTCTTTATGGTGAGCGCAATCACTACTTAGTTGCACATCATGCCGATGGTTATTTTGGTAATGAAGTTCATAACTTTATTTTGAGCAATATTCGAGAAGTGGCAATATTAGATAGTGTAATCGTAAATTTACCAAATTTTAGCTTGCAAAAATATGCTGAAGAGTCTTTTGGTGCTTATCACGAAGAGCCTTTCGAAGTTGAATGGTTGTTTGATAAAGAAGTATCAGAAGAAGCCTCTCACTATATTTTTCATCCCACACAAGCCATGATAAAAAATCCGGACGGAACATTAACCGTTAAATTCAGAGCCGGTGGCAAATTAGAAATGGATTGGCATCTCTACACATGGGGCAATCATGTAAAAGTCATCAAACCGGAGAATTGGTAAAAATAAATATCATTAAGCAAGTGTTTAGTATTTGACTCATTTTGTTTTTTGTATTATTAATTCTGTTCATGGAAGAATATAAAAATATCATATCGTTAGACAACACAACTCCGGATAAAGCTCATATCGGAGGAGGAAAATTTGTTGGCTTAGCACAAATCAAACCATTATTGGCAAAATACAAAGAACAATATGGTGTTGATTTTGACTTGCCCAAAACTTTTGCAATAACAACAGATGCTTTTAAGAAATATGATATTGCCCATAATGGCATACCTGAGGATGTTATTAACCAAGCCATGCAATGCATGGTAGCTTGCGGAGGGAATGTTGCGGTTCGTTCTTCTGCGGATATAGAAGATTTATCAGGCAAAACACATAGCGGCGAGTTTGAATCGGTTTTATCCGTTAAAAACAAACAACAAATTATAGCGGCATTACAAAAGGTATATCAGTCAGCGCAAAATGTTAACGGCGCTCAAATGGGGGTGATTATTCAACCCATGATAGATACACCTACGATGGCGGGAGTCCTTTATTCTCAGGATTTTAACGGTGACCCTTTAGTCGCAATTAACTGGACACAAGGTAAGCCGGCTAATTTTTTGTTAGTTAATAAAGAACAAGGCAATTTAACTAAAATCAGTAAATATGTTCGAACAGATGATGGTTATAAATTGTTTGAATTTCCTGATATAAAGACAAGGAATAGCCATAATATCCTGCATTCTGCCTTTGATAACTGTATGGGAATGGTTCCTGTAAAGTGTTTACAAGACCGGAATATGCAATATATTACGCAGTTAACAGCTTTAGCTAATCATCTTGAAAAAGATTTGGGCTATCCTGTCGATGTGGAATTTGCAATATCAAAAAATGGTAAAATTTCTGTTTTGCAACAACGGCCCTATATTATGAATAATAACTATGTGGTAAAACAGTTAGAAAACGGAGATTTAGTCGGATATAATAAAAACAATCCTATTGTCGCCGGTGAAGTTAAGATAGTTGATTATTTTATATCCACTGAAGAATTTAAACGAGCAAAAGAAAATAAAGATTTTGCAAATAAAATATTATTATCCAAAAACGCTCGCAGAAATGATAGTTTTGCAATATTGGCCTGTGTCGATAGTGATGAAAATGTTTTGCAATCAAAATTAAAAATAGATGCGTGTTACAGAATACATTCCGAGCTTTACGGACATTATGGCAACCAATTTAGAGAAAGAGGCACGCCTTTTTTCTCAACACAAAGAAATGCTGAATTTCAACATGTCAAAGACGGTGATTGGCTCAAAATCGATTTACGAACCGGAACCTTTAAAACATTCCCACAAAAAGATAAATCATTTAATATTGCCAATGTCGTTCAAATGCTTCAAAACTGCCATTATAAATAAATTCCACAGTAAAAATTTCCTCTTGCGTAAGTTTATTTCTTTTTGACAGTTTTATTGCCAATAGGTGTGTCTTGCTGCGCTGCGATTGATGGAGAATTGTCAAAACCATTTTTGACTTCATGAACCCCTTTTGCAAAACAATACAAGGAAGCAAGTACAGAAAAAATACAAAGTAATCTAAAAAAATCTCCAATTTTTTGTGCGGCTATTTCCTTCTGCTTTTCTATGAAAATTTTCATATTAGTATCTTGAATACAATCATCGATTCTATTAAGTTGTGTATCTATAAATTCCTGATTATCAGATTTCCGTTCACTACAAACAAAAAGTTTTTCTTCATCATATTTATTATTGCGCAATTTTAACATACTCTGTTGATTTATACTTGCAGAATGATTTTGATAAAAGGTTTGAGCTACATATGCTAATAAAATACATATTACTGCACACATTGCTCCATAGGAAAAATGTGTCACAGAATTCAATAGAGGTTCATACATATTTTGTATCTTTAAGGAAGTTGAGGTAAACAATGTTAACACGGTAACCGCAGCAGACCCATTTAAAAGAAAAATGGCTTTTATCCCCATTTTTGCAAAATCGATAACATGCTGTAACATAGTAAAATCATGATTGTCAAATTGTTGTTCCGCCATAAATAATTCTTGATTTTGTTTATTTAACAAAGTTGAAATATTACTTGCAAACTCTCTTTTATCTTGTCCATTCATATCAATATACTCCTGCAAAATACTTAAAATGTTTTTTCTTTACCATAATGGTTATAACATGTTACAAAATACGAGTTAAAGAAATTATAGCTAGATTTTAGCGTTTAATCATCAATCTATGCAAGAGTAATAAGATTGCTTAATAGTTTTTTTGTGTGTGTTTGTTTAAGCTGAAATTATATAAAATATCTTCTAATAGTGAGACTATAGTGGGACAAATTGTCCCGCAGAGGCAAAAGAAAAAGGCTTTGAGAATTTTCTCAAAGCCTTGGTTTCTAAGTGGTTGCGGGGGCAGGACGCTCAACCACAATACACACTAACATATTGAAAAATATTAAATTTATTCTAAAAATAGCCCCATATTTTTTGGTTGGTGTGATACATAGTTTGGCACCTTATACCCCTTCATTTTAGATACGTCAAGAGCAAATTTACAATATTAAAATTCCCTAATTACAAAATTTAATTGATAAAGAATAAATAAAATTGAGTATTTTATTTTTGTATTTTGGCCAGAATATGAAGTAAAATATCTCTGTGCTGATGATTTTAGGGAATATCAATCATCAGCAGATATTCCCAAAATAAAAGATTTATTGCGATGGTGTTGTTTATTCGCCCATACAAGATAAATCTTCAAAAAAACTACAAACAAGCGATAAACCATCGCTATTATTAACTATTACCCAAAGGAAATTATTATGAAAATATTTATGACATTTAACCCACATATTGAAAATTTATCACAAAGAAATTTAATGATAAATTTTAGAAAATCACTTCAAAAATATTACAGGAAAACACTAGGGTCTCGTTATTTCAAACACAAAGACAAACAATATCAAATAGGTGTGTTTCAAGAAGTAGGGGCTAGGGACTTCAAACAACCACATTTACATATCATTATTGATTTACCACTAAACAAGGTCAAAGAACTACACCACTTTTTAAGCAATGAGCTTAAAAACATTTATTCATCATTAACCACAGATTGCCAAATTATCAAATCTGGCAAATATGACGAGCAAAATGTTTATTTTTATTGCCTTAAAGAAGGGCAATCTATCACAACAAATTCAGACCTATATTTGCCAATTACAGATTTTAATTGATAAATACCTAAAAAGGAGAATAAATGAATTTAGAGAAAACCGTAATAAATGACCGTATAGCAGCACTAATGAAAGATAATAAGGCAATCAACAACAAATTAAAATATACCTCACCAGAGAGCTTTAAAAAGGCATTAAAAGATAAAAAAGCTAAAAACAATGACGAATTACGCAAAGAAAGAACAAAACGCTATACTTTAGAGCAAGAAGAAGATGCCGAATTTATTAAAGAATGTTGCCAATATTTGCAAAAATTAGGCATAGTAAAAAGCCAAAGGCAATTCAGCCAACAATTTTTAAGTAAAAGCCAAGATTATTTAGGTGTAATAATCTGTGAAAAAAGACAACCACCGATTAACCTATTACATCGCCTTGTTCAAAATCTTATTCAAATTCAGCCAATTTATGAAGACAAATACACCATCAGCAATTATTTAGATACCTTAATTAACAAGGGTAATCAAATAATCACTCAAAGATTACTAAAATATCTATAAATTAACCCTACTTTCAATTTTCGTTAATTGATAAATTTTGATTTTTATAAAAAAATTAAGGATTGAAAATGGAAATAATCAGAGCATATCAGCAGTTAATGACCTACAATAAAAAATATTCATATATCCAAAGCGATGGTAAAATTGTATTTAATCAAAATTGGGCTTGGATTGTTGTCTTCCAAGCCATTAACAAACATAATTTTGCTATCGTAAAATATGACAGCGGAAAATATACGGTTATAGAGATTTAAAGGAGAGGCTGTATAATTGCTTATACAGCCCGAGACCTCTTATATGAAAAAAACTATTACTTACCTGACAAGGTTAGAAAGCATATCTTGCACCAAGCAGGAACTCATGAGAAGTAGAGTCAAATTTTACCTTACCCCAATCTTCTTTAATAGTAACATCGCCGGAGTCCATATATCTATAACCAGCATCCAAAGAAAGGTTGTCAGTCATAGCATAAGAAACGCCAGCACCGACCTGCCAAGCGAAATTTGTTTTGCTTTTGCTGATGCTTTCGTCTGTATCAGCAACTTTACCTTTTAGGCGAGCCATACCGATACCGGCACCGACATAAGGAGTAAATTTAGTTCCTGTGTCAATATCATAGTAAGCATTCAACATAATGGAGTTATTTTCCAAAGAGTTCTTCCAGGATTCGCCGTCTTCGGTGTATTTCTTTTCAGCATCTTCGTGAATATTTAATTCAAGTTCGGTTCTTACCGCACCTGCTTTAATACCGTAAGCGAAACTGCCGCCCAATACATTGTCATCGGCTTTTTCTTTTGCGCCACCGTCTTCTTCCGTATATTTAACGTCATTAGACATATCGGAATAGGTCAATTTACCAGATACATATTGTTTCAGTTCAACCGCATTTGCATTTGCAGTAAACAAGCAAGCAGCAACACCTGCCAATAATAAAGTTTTATTCATTATATTTTTTCCTTTTATAAAAGTTTTTTACATAACAAACTGTTCAATCAGCTAAAATATTGCTAAAAACCGAACAGATTTATCCCAAAAAATATATAAGAAACAAAAACAAACAATAGAATCCAAGAAAAAACAAGAAAATCAAAGAGACAGGGATAAAAAAATAAATTTATTTGACTTTTAAAAAGATAGATTTAATATGGAAAAGAATTGTTCCTTTATTTTCAATCACATACAAGTATTTAAAACTTAATCTTTTTAATAAATAAATTAAAAGGATTAGTTATGATTTACGCATATATTAGAATATCAACTGACTTACAACATCAAGAAAACCAAAAATTTGAAATAGAAAATTTTGCTAAAACAAATAATATCAATATTGATAAATGGATTATGGAAACAATATCATCAAAAAAACCATTAGAAGAACGAAAATTAGGAAAAATATTAAAAAAATTAAAACAAGATGATATTTTAATAACTTCTGAAATTTCAAGATTAGGCAGAAATTTATTACAAATTATGTATATACTTCATCACTGTATGAATGTTGGTTGTCAGATATGGACGATTAAAGATAATTATAGATTGGGAACAGATATACAGTCGAAGGTATTGGCTTTTGCTTTTGGATTAAGTGCTGAAATAGAAAGAGATTTAATATCTCAAAGAACTAAACAATGTTTAGCAAGATTAAAAGCTGATGGAAAACATATAGGACGACCAATAGGAAGAAAAAATAAAATAACTAAATTATCAGGAAAAGAAGATTTAATTGATAAATTATTATCACAAAACATCAAAAAAACTAAAATTGCTAAAATGCTAAATGTAGATTATTCAACATTTTATAAATTCTTAAAACAAAAGGCGGTATAAATCCGCCTTATTTTTCTATATAGCTATATACAGTTGGTCTTGTTATTTCAAATTTTCTCGCAATTTCAGCAACGGCAACACCATTTTTATATAAATTGTTTAATTCTATTACTTGTTCATCAGATAATTTATTTTTACCACCTTTATATTTTCCTTTCGCTTTTGCCAATGCTACACCTTCTCTAACTCTATCATTGATTAAAGAACGCTCCAAAGAACTAACCGCAGCCAACATTGTCATCATCATTTCTTGATAAGGGTCTTTTTTATCCAGTGAGAAAGTTAAATTTTCTTTATGAAATTTAATTGTTGCTCCAATATTGTTTATTTCTTCAACAATATTTAATAAATCACGAGTATTTCTTGCTAATCTATCCATAGAATGAACATTAACAACATCACCGGCACGCAAATTTGACAACATCGCTTCTAATTGAGGACGCTCTCTATTTTTACCAGACAATTTATCTTCATATTCCCTATCACAAGGAACATCAATTAACTGTCTTTCAGTAGATTGGATTAAAGTTGAAACTCTTTTATAGTTAAAAATCATTTTTAAAATTCCTCAAATGTAAAATCAATATCTTTAATATGACTTTACATTACATAAAAAGTGTAAAATTGTCAAGTATTTTATGTTGGATTTTACACTTTTTTATAATTAAATTTGATTATAGTTTGATTTTACAAGTATTTGAGCAACTTTTAAACAATCAGATATAACAAAAAAGCATAATAAAACTATATTATAACTATTATTTAATAATCTTTGTGTATAAGAGAAATACAATAATTGACATTAAAAATATAATATATCCATAATTTAACATCATTAACATATATACGGAGAATAAAAAATGGCTGAAAATTCTAATTCAAACAATAAAAAAACAACATTAAACTTCACAGGTCTTGATATGAATGTAGAAAAAGCAAATGTTTTTAACGCAAAAGTTAATTCAATCAAGGCAAAAATCGCCGATAGTATTCAAAAAAATCTTAATTACGAAAACAGTATTGAAAATAAATCCGCTCCCGCATCTCAATTATCGCCATCTATGCGTATTTTGAAGGATAGCGGAGATTACACTGTAATTACCTTGCGTTGTGGTGCTTATCCAATTTTTAAGAACACTACTAAAAAAAGCGAATATACGCACACTAAAATTTTGTCTTCATTAAAATCAATGCTTGAAGAAGGACAATTTGACGAGGAAATAAAGGCATATGCCAAGAAAAAACGCACAAGAAAATCAAACGAAGATGAAACAGAAGAAAATTCATCTAAAACCAAAGCAAAGAAAAAATAATATATAATATTAAAGGGGGATAAATTCCCCCTTATTTTTCATTTAATTTCTTTATTTCTTCTAAATTTTTATCTAAAAATGGATATTGCAATTTGCAAATTTCTTGATAAAGCACCTTAATTGGAATTTCACCACCATACACACGCTCCCCTATATCACTGGCAGACCAACCGCAAATAGCATTTTGATACTCTTGCGAAATACCAGCATCTCTTAAATATGGTTTTACAGTATGGCGGAACGAGTGAAATACCTTATTTCTTCCTTCAATTTTTAATCCTTTTAGATAACGAGCAAACCACATACTCATAGCATGAGTATAATGATTTTTGGAGCTATACTCAAATTGATAAAATAATCTATCTTTTTTTGCTTCTCTAATGCTTTTTACAAAGTCAATAAAACCTAATTCTATCAATTTGGGATGTATAGGAACTAATCTTTTTGATTGTTTATTTTTTAGACTTTGGTCTGACCGCTCATTCGTTAATCTAAAATACCAAATACGATTTAAATACTTAACATCATCAACATATAACTGACAAATCTCATTTAGTCGCATACCTGTATATATCCCAATTAGAGGAATCCAATACCGCCACGCATAATATATACTATTTTTAGGCGGATAAAATGACGGATTAAAAATATTTTGTAATTCTTCACGATTAAACGCATCAATTTTTATAGGGTCTCTCCTCTTTGGAACTTCAATATCATCACTAAAACTTTCCGGAATAAATCTTCTCTTTTTACAATATAAAAGGAACTCCTTAAATGTCCGCAAATACTTATTGACCGATGTAATTGATATTCTATTTGTTGTTTCTGTTTTTAACAACTCTCTTAATTCTTCTGGCTTATATTTCTCATTCCAACGCTTAGGAAGTTTATACATTAGCAAAGATAATTTTTGACAATCTTGATAAGTAACATTTTCAATATATTGCTTATCTAATATTGAAAAAGCGGTATAAAGACACAACTCATTTTCTTTAATTGAATTTTCACTAATTTTATTATTGCGTTTCTTCTCCGCAAAATCCTTAAATACTCTCTTCCATGGTGTTTGGGTGTTGCTGGATTTTATTGCCTTTGTATTCTTTGCTAATTCAATAGCAGCAATACACCTTTTAACTCTCTGGTTAATTCCCACAACATCTTCTCCGTTCTGAATGGCGATGGTGTTCTTATCGATATAGGCATCAACCCCCTTCAAAACTTTTTTAGTATCAATGACCCATTGGCTTATTTTTTCGGGATGAGAAATAATTTTAATATCCTCGCTATCCAACCGCCCAATCATTTTTACCGTTTGTATTGGCGAACGTTTATCTCGCTTTAAATCGTTAAAATATTCACGAATATACAATTCGACACACTTCAACTCTGGTGTAATTGGCGATTGTATAGTTTGTTGTTTTGCCTTATCTAATTTTTCTGGTGAAAATACTTTAACATCATCAAGCTTAAAGGAACCATCAGCAATATCTTCATAGTTATTTTCAAAAAGTTTTTCGACCTCTTCCAATTTATGAATCACAAGCTTGTCGATATCTGTATCGTCAAGAAATAACTCACCATTTTTGATTTTCATGTCAATAGCCCTTAACAAATTGATTTTCATATCAATTTTATAGCTTTCTTTTCGCACTTTTTCAAGGGCTTCATAGTAGTTATGCGTTCTTAATGAATAATTGAACTGAACAGATTTCGCTAAATATACCAATGCTGACGGTATTCTGGCTCTAATGTAGTAAGTGGTGTTTCGCCTAACGAGTCGTGTATGCCCATTCATCTTATCGCCTCTCTCTTGTGATACAGGGCTGTGATACACTTGCCGGCAATGCCAAAATAGCGTTTTTAGAATAAAAAAATAACACCTAACTTCAATATGTTAGGTGGCGGGGGCAGGATTTGAACCTACGACCTTCAGGTTATGAGTCTTGTCCTTTGAGTTTTATTTAATTTGACTTTCACAAGGCTATTTTTACTAACTCATTGTTTTATCGTTATCAATTTTAAATACAAACGCTTGACTTCCTTTACTGAACTGGATAAAATTTGCTTAAATGTGTAGCACCAGCGTAGCACCGAAACGACCATCAGGTAAGAGATAAAATATGGAAAGCAATAAATTTAAATTCACAAAGAGTAATATTGAAAAATTACAGCCTAGTAACAAACGCAGTTACTATTACGATACTGCTGAACCTAATCTTGTGCTCCAAGTAACCCCTAACGGAACTAAAACATACTATGTATATAAAAGAATACAAGGTAGGCCTGTCAGAACATATCTAGGCACAACAGATATTTTGACTCCCGAGATGGCAAGAATAAAGGCAAATGAAGTTAAAGTATCAATTAACAAAGGTGAAAATCCTCATAAACAAAGCACCAAATACAATGAAAATACAACTTTACAACAACTTTTTGATGATTTTGTAAAAGAACGTGAGCGTTTTATTGGTGAGCGGACAATGGTTGGTTATAAAAGTATGTGGAACACTAAAATATCCAAGCTTGCTAAAAGAAGATTAAGCGATATTTCCGGAGATGATTTGAAAATCTTACACCGTAAAATATCTGAAAACTTTGGAAACTACACTGGTAATCATTGTCTGGTTTTAATCAAAACCGTTTATAACTACGCAATTAAAGAAGAGCGATTTGATGGGAGAAATCCTGCAATATCCGTAAAATTAAACAAAACGGAACCTAGAGTAAGATATATGGAACATGCCGAACTTCAAAGATTCTTTGCCGTTTTGGATGAATATGATAATGAAATCTCCCGAGACGCAATTTTAATGCTCATCTATACGGGAGCTCGCAAAAGAAACGTTTTGGAGATGAAATGGGCAGATATTGATATGGAAGCAAAAATCTGGAAAATTCCTCAAACCAAAACCGCCAAAAACGTAACTATAGCCCTAGTTGAACCGGCTATGGAAGTTTTACAAAGGCGTTGGAAGCAAGCTGAAAACGAATGGGTATTTTATTCTCCGACATCAAAATCAGGTCATGTGGAAGATATAAAGCGAGCCTGGGCAAGTATATTAGAAAAAGCTCAAATCACCAATTTAAGAATTCACGATTTACGCCATACACTTGCTACCTATTTGATTGCCAACGGAGCAGATGCCTTTATCGTTCAAAGAGCTTTAACTCATAAAAGCCTTCAAAGCACGCAAGTTTATGTAAATTTGGGTGTTGAACATTTGCGGGATAAATTAAACGATACCGTTAATAAAATGCTGAATATTGGTAAAAAGTAGCAAAAAATGACTTTGTTGTCCATTTCTAGAGGCAATATCACAGATATGGAATATCAAATCATCTCTAATGTTGTAAAACAACAAAGAAAACATTGAAAATAGTCGAATATATTTATAATATTGAGTCGGAGATGTAAGATAATGCCACAAATACCGGAACAGATACTTTTATTTCATTTTACTGCTATTAGTAATCTTGATAGCATATTTAGGTGTGGTTGCTTAAAAAGTTATAATATACTAGCTCAAGAAGGACAACTCTATACAAATATAGCATATGCAAGTGTCCAAGAAAAAAGGCATCTTAAATTAGTCCCAAATACAAATACAAATTTGCATGATTATGTTCCTTTTATGTTTGCTCCCCGCTCTCCAATGCTTTATACTCTAATTAACGGCAATGTTGAAGAAGCTCAGGAAAATAAGCAAGAAAATATAATCTATTTTGTAACCGACTTTAATACCGTTTCTGATTTAGACTATGTTTTTACTGACTATCATGCTATTTTAGAATATGCAGGATATTATACAAAACCTCAAGATTTTGATAAAATTCAATGGCAATTGTTTTTTGAGCCACCTTTATTAGGAGGATATTGTAAATATTTTCAGAGTAACATGAAAAAAACTGAATATGCTAAAAGGAAAGAAGCTCGTGAAGCAGAATTTTTAATAAAAAATAAAATAAATCTTGAAAAAATATTGTATATTGCAGTATTTAATGAAGAAACTCAAAGACTTGTTGAACAAAAATTAAGATTTTTAGGATTAAATATAAGTGTTCAGATAAAAAGAGATTGGTATTTTTGATGATATATTTTGAAAAAAATAAAAACATATTTGAAAGAGAAGTTGATGCCATCATCAACACGGTTAATTGTGTCGGCGTCATGGGAAAAGGTATCGCTCTTCAATTTAAACAACTGTATCCAGATAACTTCAAACAATATAAAAAAGCCTGCGATAAAAAAGAGATTATTCCGGGGAAAATGTTTGTATATGATAATGGTTTTTTGAACAAACCCAATTATATTATAAACTTCCCAACAAAAAATCATTGGCGAGAAAAATCTAAGATAGAATATATTACGACAGGTCTAAATGATTTATGTAAGGTCATAGAAAAGCTGAAAATAAAATCTATTTCCATTCCTCCGCTTGGTTGTGGAAACGGTGGTCTTGATTGGAATATTGTAAAAAAATATATTGTAGAGAAATTAAGTCAATACAGTGATATTGATTGCTATATTTACGAACCTACAAATAACTTTACTAATATACAAAATAAAGAAAAAGCTACACTCACATCATTTAGAGCAGTCTTTCTAAAATCAATACAGATATATAATGATGCCTTGTATGAACTCAGCAGCATAGAAATTCAAAAATTAGTTTATTTTATAAATTTGCTAATGAAAAACGGCAAATTAAAATACACTAAAGCCCCTTATGGGCCATTCTGTGCAAATTTACACAATGCAATAGATAATCTATCTGGATACTATATCACAGGATTAAAAGATGGCACGGAAGTAAATCACATAAAATTATGTGATGGAATTCTCTCTGAAGTAGATGATTTTATTGCCAAATCAACAGAAAATTTATCCCAATATATTGAAAAAATAAAACAAATTATTAGTGGATTTGAAACACCCTTTGGTATGGAGCTTTTGGGAACCGTTCATTGGGTTGTTGCACAAGAAGGTGCAAGAAATATTGATGAAACAATAATAAAAGTTCATAACTGGAACGACCGAAAAAAACAATTAATGTCACCTCAAGACATTACAATAGCATATAATCATCTTAAAATGTGCGGACTAATATAAAAACATTAAGAAAATAACCATGGCAAAGCTATATAACGAAGATAAACATTGTGATTTAGACTTGTTTTACAGCAAGAAGACAGCCTTTTTTGACAATATTGATTTTTCGCAAGCTTCACCGGAAGAAATTAACAAAATAATGAATTTGGCAATTTCTGAGATTTTCTTTGATGATTGTATATTTACAAATTTGAACCTTAGCAATAAAAAATTCTTTAGAAAAATAACTTTTAATAAATGTTTATTCAAAGGAAATACAAATTTCTCCAATAGTCAATTTGAGGATTTTATAAGCTTTGACCGTTCAACTTTTGACGGGATAACCAAGTTTAATGATACGGTTTTTAATGCCGGAGTAAGCTTTGTTGAAATTCATACAAAACCAGCTCGTGGTGGCTATTTCTACTACCGCGGAGATGGTATTGATTACAGTAAATACCCCAAATATTATGAAAATGTTTTGGATTTTTCAGGAGCGAAGTTTGAAACCGAAGTTTCATTTTTCGGTCGCCGCTTTTTTGAAGACACCTCATTTAGTCGTGCCACATTTTATAACAAATTCTGGTTTTCAGAATGCAATATCGGCTTAAAAACCAATTTTAACGCCAATTTTGCTTGTGATGGTATTAAAAATATTGATATGTGCTACCGCATTTTGAAGGATGTATTAAGCAAAGAGGGATATTCAATTCAAGCTCGCACGATTGAACGTTTGGAACAAAAAATTATAGATAAACAAAACAAAGATGATTTACTGCCCTCTCCGACCAAGCCCAATACACCTAACAAACACAATTCTGATTTACTGACAACGGCTGAGGCCGCTGAGTATCTGGGCTTAAAAATCAACACATTGGAACGTTGGCGTAGTCAATTCCCCAATCGATTACCCTTTGTAAAAATCGGCAGAACCGTAAAATACCGCTTGGAAGACTTACAAGCATACATCAGCAAGAATATAAAATAAAGGGACTAACCTGCACCTACCTACAGTAAAGCTATTCTTGACAACAACCATAAAGTGTATCAAGGTATAAATATCAGAAATTTTAGCTCCGGGAGATAATATGACAAAAAAAACTAATATCAATCAAAATTTTGATAACCAAGATTGGTGGAAGACTGCTACTTTAGAAGATGTCTTAAACGAAATATCAAAAGGAGCAGATTTAAATCATTTTTCTAAAGGTCTTTTTATGCAAAACTCATTTAGTTACGCCATGAGGAACAAGACTAAAGAAAGGTTTGAAATATTGAAGACTCTTGTAAAAAAAGGGGCTGAATTCGAGCATGAGCTTCCTGATTTGTTTGCATATTATTCTATTGATGAAGCTATATATTTTTTAGAACAAGCAAGTCCCATAGAAACATATGTATTAAACAGTATCTTCTGTTATCTAATACAGTATAATCGTATAGAACCTTTAAAATATATATTAAATCGCTATCAAGACATAATTTTTACTTTAGAAGAAACGTATAAACTTGCACGTATTAAAGACAAAGATATTATATCCATCTTTTTAAACAAAGTTATTATACCGCATAAAGAGGAGCTCAATCTTATTACTACCATTGTGTCTGAGGCGTGTAAGCAAGAAAACGCAACTTTATTAAATGTCTTATTAGATAAAGTATTTACTAGCAAATTTCCTGAAAATATATGCGATAATATACTGACATCCAATGCTCTAAATAGAGAACTAATTCTCAAATTTCTGGAAAAAGGTGTTGATAAAAATTTAAAAGACAGCCATGGGAGAACATTATTAAACCAGCTTACCAATATCTATTGTCAAAGATTTAACCCCGAAGAAACATCTCTTAAATTAATAAAAGAAGACATCCTTTATTGGATTGATTATGGCATGGATGTTAATATACCCTGTAACAACGGTAGCACACCTCTATTAAACATGTGTTCTGCAACGGTTCCGTCATTAGAAATTATATCAAAGTTGATTTCCAAAGGAGCTGATGTTAATGTTAAAAGGAAGGATTATGTCAAAATTAAATTATCTGAATTATACAGAGCCGCACCTACTGATAACGATACACCTTTGTATAATGCCATTGATAAAAGTGCAAATACTGAGTTGATACACTTATTATTAGATTCTGGGGCTAACGTTAATGCTTACGACAGAAACAATGATGTATCTATTATTGATATTGCAATAAAGAGAGAATGTAACACCGAAACGATAGATAAAATATTAAAATCTGGTATTAATGACTATTATAAAAAACGCGGTTTTTTAAGACTTATAAGACAAGGTGGTTCTTTTGATATTTTTAATGTTTTCATTAACAATGGAATTGATATAAATGAAAAATTCACTGGATACGTTGAATGGGTGTGGTGGTGCAAAGATTATACTCCATTAATGATGGCTTGTTACTGTGGTAATTTAGATTATGTAAAATTATTAATAGATTTAGGAGCAGACACTAATGTCAAAGATGAAAAAGGAAGGTCATTATTGTCTATTGCTTGCCTGGCCACATTTCCAGAACCATCTTTAATAGAATTTTTAATAAAATTAGGCTTTGACGTTAATGAACAAGATGATGAAGGAAATACACCGTTAATGATAAGCTATCAAAATGGAGACCTCGCTAGTATTTTCAATGTGTTAATTAAAAATGGAGCAGATATCAATAAAAGAAATCATAATGGGGATAATATTTTATTAGTCAAATATTATCCGATTAATTCTCGAACAAATATCGATAGGGTTTGTGTAAAACATGGTGCCGATGTAACAGTCGTAAATAATAATGGGAAAAAGGTAAATGAATATTATATTTCATTACATGAAGAATTATTTGATACCGTTATTGACAGAAAAAAAATAGATAAAGAAGTTGAAAATAAATTGAAAAACAAAGAAGCAAAACAAAACTCAAAAATTAATACCCCCAACCTTTTTAAGAATAAAGTTGTTTGTTTTGCAGGATTTAAAAACAAAAAGCTATCTGATTATATCAAAAGTCATGGTGGCAAGTATGTTACTTCTTTAATTGATGACTGTAATCTGCTAATCAGAAAGCATCAATATCGGGGAACAACTAGTGAAGATTCCTTAGTTAGAGAAGCAATTGAAAAAGTAATTAAGACAGAACCACTTTGTGAAATTGAAAATAAAATACAAGAATATGGAGACATAGAACAATTGCGTTAGTTTTCAACATCCCTACAGAATCGCCATAAATGGATTCTTTTTTCTGCAATTAAACAGATATTCTTATTGAAAAATAAACCTTTTTACTTTAGGCTTTGAGGCATTAGAAATATACCAATAAAGTCTAGAGGAATTTGGAATGTCTATAAACGGAAATATCAATCAAAAAGCAAATTTAATCTGGTCAATAGCTGATGTTTTGACCGGAACATATAAACCTCATGAATATGGCGAAGTTATTTTGCCAATGATGGTTATTAAGCGTTTTGATTGTATTTTGGAAGACACCAAGGAAGCTGTATTGAAAAAATTGCCTGAAGTTAGCAATTTACCGATGAAAGATATCTTTCTAAAAAAGGCAAGCGGACATCCGTTTTACAATACAAGTAAATTTAATTTCAAACGATTATTAGACGCTCCTGACAGTATTGAAATAAATTTCCGTTCATATTTGAATGATTTTTCCGATAATGTAAAAGATATTTTAGAGCATTTTGAATTTGAACGCCATATTGAAAGATTAGCTTCGCATGATTTGCTTTATATGATTATAAAAAAGTTTAGCACTCCTGACGCTGATTTACACCCCTCAAAAATTAGCAACTTGGAAATGGGATATATTTTTGAAGAAATTATTCGCCGCTTTTCAGAAGCTCATAACGAAGATGCTGGACAACACTATACCCCAAGAGAAGTCATAGAACTTATGGTTAATATACTTTTCAATAATGATAATAGCATATTGACCGGAAATGTTGCAAAAACACTATATGACCCAACCGTAGGAACGGGCGGAATGCTTTCCGTTGCGGAAGAATATCTTTCAAGACTAAACAAAAATGCAAAGCTTATTTGTTATGGACAAGAGATAAATGACCAAACCTTTGCTATTTGCAAAGGAGATATGCTCATTAAAGGAAATGATGCAAACAACATTAAATGCGGCAATACATTATCTGATGACCAATTTGCAGATGATAAGTTTGATTATATATTATCGAATCCGCCTTTTGGTAGAGAATGGAAAAATGATAAAAACGCCGTGGAAAAAGAAGCAAAATTGGGGTTTGCTGGGCGTTTTGGTGCCGGATTACCGCCTATTAGCGATGGACAAATGCTCTTTTTGCAAACAGCAATCCACAAAATGAGACCGGAAGGTTCAAAAGTTGCTATTATTCAAAATGGTTCTCCGTTATTTAGTGGTGATGCCGGAAGCGGACAATCAGAAATACGCAAATATATATTGGAAAACGATTTGTTAGAAGCTATCGTTGCTCTACCTAATGATTTGTTTTATAATACCGGCATTGCAACCTATATTTGGGTATTTAACAACAAAAAGCCTGTGGAAAGAAAAGGCAAGGTTCAACTTATAAATGCCAATGGATTATATGAAAAACGCCGTAAATCATTAGGAAATAAGAGAAACGACATTCCGCAAAAGTATATAGATAAAATTACACAAATTTACGGAGATTTCAAAGAAAATGAAATTAGCAAGATTTTTAATAACGAAGACTTTGGTTATGCAAAAATTGTAGTTGAACGCCCGCAAAGGGATGAAAATGGCGAAATTATCTTGAAAAAAGGTAAGCCGATAGCGGATTCTGAATTAAGAGATACAGAAAACGTGCCTTTAACAGAAGATATTCATGAATATTTTCAGCGAGAAGTTATTCCTTTTGCTCCGGATGCATGGATAGATGAAAGCAAAACTAAAATTGGCTATGAAATTCCATTTACAAGATATTTTTACAAATATGTTCCACCTCGCCCATCTGATGAGGTTTTGTCAGAAATTATGACTTTACAAAAAGATTTGGAACAAACCTTGAAAGGATTGTTTTAAGATGAGTGAAGCAACAGAAAACCATACAATTACAAATATTGGAGCTGGAATAGCCAAAGCTGTTATGAACTCGAATCCAATAACCGGTTTTGTTCAAACCATATATGATGAGTATGCATCAAGACAATGGCAGCAGAGAAGAGAAAAATGGGAAGAAGTTTTTGAGGAAAAACTTAAGGATATTCAAAACGATGTTGATTTTTTAAAGATAAATTCTATTCCAAATTTTGCTCAAATACTAGCCAATGCCACACAGGGAGCTATGTCTGATATAGAAGAAGATAAAGTGGGATTGTATGCTAATGCGGTTATCAATTCTATCAAGAGCGAAAATATTGATAATACTAAAACGCATATATTTTTAAATATGTTGCGAGACTTCACAAAACTCCATATAGAAGTATTACAAGAACTAGCTTTGTTAGATAATGGAATACACCCAAATTTACGCCACGGCAGAGATAGTTATATAAAACAAAGAATTAGAGAAAAAAATCCACAACTCATAGAAGATATAGGAATGTTTAGGCTGACAGCTTTAGAATTACAACAAAAAGGTCTGTGTGTTGTAACTGTTATTGATATGGCAGATAACAGTGATTATGACAATGTAATAACCACTTCATTAGGCCAAGAATTTCTTCAATTCATAGCAGAACAGGAGAATAGTAATGGGTAAGAAAGAGGAAATGCTAGAGTGCCTAAAAAATATAACAATAGCAGGAGCACCTCTCATTTTAACACCTGTTGGAGCAGCCTTGTTATCATTAGCAAATGAATGCTTTAATTCAACAGCTCAAACAAGACAAGATAAATGGAATGAAGAAATTGTAACAAAAATATCTAATTTATCGGAAGATTTTGAAGAGAAATTTAATACGTGCTCTAATTTTGCCAGTATATTAGCCACAGCACAAAGGGGGGCATTGGAAGATATAGAAGAAGATAAAGTGGGTTTGTATGCTAATGCAGTTATAAATTCTATTAAAAATGAAGATATTGATAATACAAAAATACATATCTTTTTGAATATGTTGAGAAAATATTCAAAACTACATTTAGGTATATTGCAAAAATTTTCCCCCACTTCGGGAAATAATATTTATGAAATATTGAAAGATATTTTTTGTAAAAGGTCTAATTACCATGATAATGATTTAGATACTCAAATAAAAGCAATATTTCATCAAAAAGATAAATTTAATCCTGTGGAATATACAATAGTTAATGAATTATATAATGACAATTTGTTTTCTGTGCAAGTAAGTCCAGAGCACATCTCATATAAGGAAAGTAATTTGGATATTCAGATAACGCCATTAGGACAAGAATTTCTTCAATTCATTGCAGAACAGGAGAAATAAGATGAGGCATAAAAAGTCAGAGCATAATGAAACACAAACATCAAGAGAAAGATTTGTATTTCATATAGATACAACAAAGCCTGAAATCACATTGCAGGATTTCATAGAAATCTCAAAGTCTTTAGAAGTAACTTGTAAATCAGTTTCTGCGTTGGTTTTTAATAATGCTCCATGCCAGATTATAATTGAAACCCCTGAGAATGGTTCATTAAAGTTAGTATATAAAATTGCAATGGCTGTTGGTATTGCTTTAGCTCCAGATATTACTAATGGAATATTGGAAGAATACACAAATCATGATGTTAAATATTATGCAGGAAAGGCTAGCAGAGCTTTTACAGATTGTGTTAGTGGCATTTATTCTGCGTCAATGGATAAACTAAAAAAAACATTAAGGGGGCTTCCAGAAGAAAACAAGGATAAATTTGAGAGAATAATAAAAGCTCAAAATGATTTTTACGGAACATTAAATAAGACTAAAGAATTTAAAGGTGTTGGATTTTCTGATGACTATAACTTTCCTGTATCTAGAAAAGAGTTTTCCATTCATACAACAAATGATATAGAAAGAATTTTACCAACAGAACAAGCTCTTAAACATCTCGTCATTTACAAATCATTGAATGTTAATGAGGACGGAAAATGGGAGTTTAAAGATAAAGCAGATGGTAGCCATTTTTCAGCTAATATTGAAGATGAGTTCTTTAAAAAACAGTTTCTAAATGGTAAGAATCCGTTAAAAAAGACAAAAAAAGATGATGAAATTATAGCTTTAGTGGAATATGAAAAAAAGATAAAAAACGGTTCAGCAATAGAACAAAACAGAGTTATCAAAGAGATTTATACATTTAATAATAAAGAATTAAGAAAAACTCCGGAAAATTTAATTATGAATCTAATGAAAAAGAAAGAAGATAAGCAAGGGGATTTGTTTGATGACTAGGGCGATGAAAGATAGCGGAATTGAATGGATTGGTCAAATTCCTGAAAATTGGAATATTTCTAAATTAAAAAATTTTAATAAAATCATAATGGGGCAATCTCCATCTTCTGAAGATTATAATTTAGATAATATAGGCTTCCCTTTTTTGCAAGGGAATGCTGATTTTACTAATTTATATCCTAAAGAACGTGTTTATACAAAATCTGCCACAAAGTTTTCAAAACCCCTAGATATTCTGTTTTCAGTGAGAGCTCCTGTAGGAGAAAAAAATATTGCAAACAAAAGATATGCTATTGGTAGAGGTCTATGTGCTATCTGTCCAATGTCTCATATAATGAAGTATGTATGGTATTTTTTAGATGTGGTAAAAAAAGAATTAGATAGTATTTCTAGTGGTTCAACATTTGATTCTGTATCAGTAGCTGAAATAAAAAACGCTTGTTATGTTTTTCCTGAAATTACCGAACAACAAAAAATAGCGGATTATTTGGATAAAAGATGTGAGAAGATTGATACTGCTATAGATAATCAGAAGCAAATCATAGAAAAACTCAAAGAATATAAACAATCTTTGATTACAGAAACCGTAACCAAAGGTCTGAACCCAAATGTAAAATTGAAAGATAGTGGAATTGAATGGATTGGCTCAATCCCCGAACATTGGGAAATTCGAAAGCTATCTCGTTTATTTAAAGAAAGAAAATGCAAAAACACAGGAATGAAAGAGCATAATGTACTTTCTTTAAGTTACGGTAAAATCAAAAAACGAGATATAGAAAATAATATGGGGTTGCTTCCTGAAAGTTTTGAAACATACAATATAGTTATTCCAGGAAATATTGTTTTGCGTCTAACAGATTTACAAAACGACCATAGAAGCTTACGTACAGGTTTAGTAAAGGAAGTAGGAATTATTACGTCAGCATACGTAACTATGGAAAGAATAATGGATATTGATGAGGATTACTATCACAAATTATTACATACATTTGATATAATGAAAGGCTTTTATAATATGGGTGATGGAGTACGACAAAGTTTGAAGTTTAATGAGTTGAATAAGCTACTACTGCCTCAGCCCCCTCTTTCTGAGCAGAAAGAAATAGCAGAGTATTTAGATAAGAAATGTAACCAAATAGATGAAGCAATCAAACAAAAAGAAGAAACTATTAGCAAATTGGAAGAATATAAAAAATCCTTAATCTTTGAATGTGTAACCGGCAAAAAAGAGGTAGCCTAGCATGACATGGTCTGATTTCTTTTCATCTCAAATCTTTGGTGTTATTATCGGTGCTATTTTAACAGCAGGATTTACTTGGTTTATAGAATATTTAAGAGCTAAAAGAGATGAAAAATTGTATGTAAAAAGAAAAAGAGAAGAAGTTTATCTTAAGTTATTAGATTTATTAAATGAATATGTTGAACTCCATAATGACAATAAAACACCCAATGATGTTGAAATGAAAGAATTTTGGGTAAGATACAAACAATTACGCCCAGCTGTAAAAGTGTATGCATCTCAACACATCGAGGAATGGTTTTTAGAATCTCTTGATGAAGCCTTTAAAGGAGGTATAAAAGGTCAAGTTAATGGTTTGGCAAAAGAAATTCGTAAAGAACTCGGTATAAAGGATTAAGCTATGGAATGGTCACAGCTTATTATATCTGCATTATCTGGTATTTTAGGAGCTGCTGTTGGCGGTTTTGCAACTTATAAAACTACAACAAAGCAATTCAAATTTATGGCAAAACAAGAGTTGCAGAAGCAAAGAAGAGATGATGAACTTTATTTAAAAAGAAAAAGAGAAGAAGTTTATGTAAAGCTATACGATTTTCTAATGAGATTAGAAAAAGATATTCGTATCAGAAAAAATACCTATATGAGCGAAGAAACCAAAAATTATTATAATAATTTAGAAATGCAAACAATTTGGGCTTCAAATAAGGTTTCAGACAAATTTTATGATTTATGTGAGGCTTTGTGTCAAAGTGCGAATGAATATAAAAAAGATGTAAATAAAGCCCATAACAAAAATAATAAGAAAATATTAGCCTTTAAGGATTATATTCGTAAAGAGTTGAGCATAAAAGATTAGGAGAACGCCAATGGCTGAAGATAACTTAAAAGAAATAAATTTAGAAGAAGCAATTGAGCATTCTCTTATTACCCTAGGAGGATACCAAAAAGGTAATCCAGCCAATTTTGACCGAAAATTGGCTCTTGATACTGAAACTTTGCTTAATTTTATTAAAACAACTCAGCCTAAGGCTTGGAAACGTTATCAAACTCATTATCCTGTTAATCCGGAAGAATGTTTTATTTCTAACTTATGCAAGGCAATAAAGGATAACGGTTTGCTCAAATGTTTGAGAAAACCGTTCCAAGACCGAGGTGTAAAGTTTTATCTATGTTATTTTAAGCCGGAAAGCCATATCAACCAAGAGGCCGTTGATTTATATAATCAAAATATTCTACATTGCACTCGCCAATTGCACTATTCTTTATCTAATGAAAACAGTATAGATATTGTTTTGTTCTTAAATGGTATTCCGTTAGTTTCTATGGAATTAAAAAATCAATTTACCGGACAAGATTATAGCAATGCAATTTCTCAATATAAATTTGACAGAGCCGGAAAAGATGCCATTTTTGAATTTAAGAATAGAGTATTGGTTCATTTTGCCGTAGATTTGTATAATGTTTATATGACAACCAGATTACAGGGAGACAGCACTTATTTTCTACCTTTTAACCAAGGTTCAAATGGAGCCGGCAATGTTGGAGGTAAAGGAAATCCTGTTAATCCGAATGGGTTTGCAACATCTTATCTTTGGGAGAAAATCCTTGCTAAAGATAGTTTTATGGAAATTGTGCAAAAATATCTGCATTTGCAAATTATAAAAGATAAAAAAGGTGTCAAAACCAAAGAAATTATGATTTTTCCAAGATATCATCAGTTAGATGTTGTTACCAAACTATTAGCTGATGTAAAGACAAATGGGGTAGGAAAAAATTATTTAATTCAACACTCGGCTGGTTCAGGAAAATCTAACTCTATTGCTTGGCTGGCTCATCAATTGGCCGGACTTCACGACAACCATGATGAAAATATCTTTAATTCTATTATTGTTTTAACCGACAGAAGAGTTTTAGATGCTCAGTTACAAGATACAATCTATCAATTTGACCATGTAGCCGGTGTGGTTAAAAAAGTGAAAAATGGTTCAAAAGAGCTCTTAGATGCCATCAATAGTGATACCAAAATCATTATTTCTACACTGCAAAAGTTTCCGTTGATATACAAAGACATTGCTTCAGATAATAAAAACTTTGCCATTATTGTTGATGAAGCCCATTCTTCACAATCAGGCAAAGATGCCGGAACAGTAATTAAAGGCTTAGCAAATTTAGAAGAAACTTTAAAAGAATATGCCGATATTGAAGGTAAAAAAGAGCTTTCAAAAGAAGATAGTGAAGATTTACTGATTAAGACATTGGCTGCACAAGGAAATCATAAAAATTTATCCTTTTTTGCTTTTACGGCAACCCCAAAAGCAAAAACTTTGAATAGATTTGGAGAAAGACAACCAGACGGAACATTTAAACCTTTTCATATCTATTCAATGCAACAAGCTATTGAAGAGGGTTTTATTTTAGATGTTTTGCAAAATTATACGACATATAAGACTTATTACAAACTAATCAAAAAAGTGGCTGATGATCCTGAACTAGAAACATCTAAAGGAGCAAAAGCAATTTCTCGTTTTGAAACATTGCATCCTCATAATATTGCCCAAAAGACAGCCATTATGGTTGAGCATTTTAACGAAATTACCAAAAATAAAATTGGCGGAAAAGCTAAGGCAATGGTAGTAACACCGTCTAGATTGCATGCTGTTCGCTATTTACAAGAATTTAGAAAATATATTGCAGACCATGATTATAAAGATATAAATGTCTTAGTTGCCTTTTCTGGAGACTTAACAGATAATGGTATTACTTATTCTGAAACAAAATTAAATGTTACAGCCGATGGAGAGCATATAAAAGAGACACAGTTACCAGAATATTTTCACAATGATTTTAATATTCTGATTGTGGCAGAAAAATATCAGACAGGATTTGATGAACCTTTATTGCATACAATGTTTGTTGATAAAAAGCTCAATGATGTGAAAGCTGTTCAAACCCTTTCTCGCCTCAACAGAACAACACAAGGAAAAACAGATACCTTTGTTTTGGACTTTGTTAATGAAGCAGAAGATATTAAACAATCTTTTCAGCAATATTACCAAGCTACAATTTTAGATAAAGAAATTGACCCCAATGAGTTATATAAACTTAAATCAATTTTAGATGATATGCAAATTTATCAAAATCAAGAAGTAGAAAGATTTGCGGATATTTATTATGCTTCTGCCGCCAATATGGATGATTTAGGAAAATTATCAAGCATTTTACAACCAGCAATAGACCGTTTTAAGGTTATGAAAGAAGTAGAACAAGAGCAATTTAGAACAGCTTTAAACAATTATTTGAAAATGTATTCTTTTGTAACTCAAGTTATTAGAATGTTTGATGCTGAATTAGAAAAGTTTTATGTTTTTGCTAAATTTTTAATCAAATGTATTAGGAGAGAAAAAGGTTCTCCAATTAACGTTGATGATAAGCTTTTGCTTGAATATTATAAGAACGAAAAGACCTTTGAAGGTAGAATTATTCTAGAAGATAAGGTAGGAACAACTTCAGCCCCTAAGGGTGGTTCAGGTAGTAGTAAAAAAGAGAAATCCCCTCTTTCAACCATTATTGAAAAGTTTAATGAAAGATTTGGAACTAATTTTTCAGGACAAGATAAAGTTTTAAGTCAAGTGATGGAAGACTTAAAACAGGATGAACGTTTGGTTGAGGCCGGAAAAGAAAGAAATAAAACTCTATTCAAGGGGCTTTATAACGAAAACTTTACTGAAACAATGGTTAGTAGATACGAACAAAATGACCAGTTCTTTAAGGATTTGTTCCAAGATAGTGAAAAGATGGATTTTATGAAAAAAGCTTTGTTTGCTACTTTATACAATGATTTGAAACAAAATCCAAATAAAGAAGCTAAAAGAGTTTAGCCTATTCTGCTCAGCTTTATCTGTGTGAGTTCGGACAGAAGTCTGTCGGCTCGTGCTTTTTCAAATTCGTATTGTTTTTTATAGTATTCGGCGTCTCGTTGGAAGTTCAGGGCTTCTTGCAATATAATACGTTTATCAACGTTGCTTAAATCAACGCAAGCGATGGTTAAGTATGGTTTGTCGGATAGTTCTAACATTCTGCGGCCGTGGGTATCCATTGAT
>CASFMW010000012.1:0-50519 GCA_949295935.1 uncultured Pseudomonadota bacterium
TATCACCTTTCTTAGCTTGTCTTCACGACTCTAATATATCATATTTTCGCTAGTCTTTCAATACTATTTTTATTTTGAGATGGGAGTGTGGTGAAAAAATGTTAGAACAATTTCAATATAGATTGACTGGCTTAGGAAGAGAGAGAATTTGTAGCAAGGCTTTAGCAGGTTTGGAGGGCAAACACGTGAAAATCTGGATGAGAACGACATCATCCGTTATGAAGACATTTACGGTCGTGCTTAATTTTTTTTGAAACAAGATAATATCCCCGAAAAAATTAATTTCGGGGATATTTTTTATAGTTGGAATTAAAACATATGATGTGAAAAAATAATATCAATAATTTTATCTAGACAAAAATTAATTTTGTGTTATTATTGCTGGTGAAGCTTTATTATTAATCTTTTAAAAATTTATAATTATGAACAAAGACAGACTTTCTCCAAGCAACGAATTGCTTGACCGTCAAGACATTAATTTACTGTGGACAAATTTTGAAAGCGCGATGCATTTAGAGGTGTGCATTCGTGAGTATTTTTTTGAAATCTGCCATACCAATGACTTAATAGAAAAATATTTGGATTTTTATGCAAACAAACCCGAATATCTGTTACGATTGCACTTTTGGAAAGGACAGCACCAGCGCCTAAATAGTCTAAGAAGAGCTTGTTTGGTAGAAAAATTCCAACAGGAATACACTAATAAAGACAAGTATTATTATCGGGCAATAATGGATAGGCTGTGTGATAGTCTTAATTTGCGCGCTATGCTGCCCAAAGACTTCTTTTATCTTTTGAATTGTCAGGAAAGCGATTTTATCAAAGAAATCAAAGGTTATCTGAAAATGATAAAAGACATGGACCTCACTGCTGATACATTTATCAAAATTGTGCCGCAAGAACATCATAATTTTATGTTCAAACATAATTTCTACAAAGTGCGAAATGACGTATACGAGCTTACAGATAGAGGCGATAAGGCACTCTTGGTTCCTTATAGCGATGAAGCTCTCAAGCGCTATAATTTGGTGGCCTTTATAGAAGCTCTGAGTGCGCCAATTTAAGTATGCTGTGCGACATTAGCTGACGAAAGGCTATAAACTAAAAATGAGCGAGGTTTTTACCTCGCTCATTTTGTTGATTGGTGGACTATGTTATATTACATATCTTCTTGTGATGTCCTTAAACTGGTCGCTGCCGGCTTTTTCCAGCCATTCAAATACGACCATTTCATAAGTCACAATGTTTACCCCGTCATTACTCATTCTTTGTAGCGCAAAGACATGTTGCAGATTTTTTCGCGATGAGCAGGCATTTGCCACCACAAAAACCTCATACCCCTGTGCTGTTAAATCTAATGCCGTTTGCAAAACGCAAATATGAGTCTCTACTCCGGCGATGATAATCTGGCTCTTGCCGCTTTGCTTTATTTTTTCCATAATTGCATTATTTTTTGCACAAGAAAACTCTATCTTTTCAACATAAGAATCTGTTTTTTTGGCGACTTGTCTTACATCTACTATCGTTTGGCCTAAGCCCTTTGGATATTGCTCGGTAATTAAGTATTCGATCCCCAGTTCCTCCGCTATGGCAACCAAATGTGCGCAACTATTTATTACCTCTCGCGGGTTGTCCATCGCTGTTACCAAACGCTCTTGAACGTCTATTATCAGCAGTAGCGAATCCTCTTTTCTCATTAACATTTTATTACCTTTCTGCTTACGAAACGGTTGACTCTCTCATCAAAATAAATAATACTGCATTTAATCCTTTACAACAATTTTTTTATAGAAGATTTAACATGAATTTTTTAGACCTCGGACTTAGTGATAAAACAGTTAAAGCCATTGAAGAGCTTGGCATCACTGAACCTACTACCGTTCAAAATGATGTTATTCCCTCTATTTTGCAGGGAAAAGATATTTTTACCATTGCTCCTCAGTGTTGCGGTAAGACGTGTTCTTATGTTTTTCCTCTTTTGGATATTATCAGCAATGCTAAAACTGATGCTTCAAAATCAGCACCAAATATTCTTATCATTACGCCGGATTCCGAGCAGTCTGTGGCTGTTTCCGACCGCTTGGCCCTGTTTAACAAATATCATGAAATTAGCGAAACAACTGTTAAAGACGCTGAAGAAGATATTAATGCTGAGGCTAATGTTATTATCGGTTCTCCTGACTTGTTAGTTGAATTGATTGAATCTGATAAAATCGACCTTTCTAAAACGAACATCTTGGTTGTGGACGATATTAATCTTATCAAAAAACGCAAGCAGCTGTCTAATCTGGAGAAAATTTTAGATATTCTGCCTTCAGATAAGCAAAATATTGTTTATACAAACCGCCGCTCGAAAGAAACTCAGGGAATTCTTGATAAAATTTTGAAAGCACCGGAGGAGATTAAAGTTGATAAAAACAAAGAGCAAGAAACTCAACAAGTTGCGGCGCTTGAGCCTGCTTCTCAGACTGAAAAAGCGCAGCCATCTCCAGCGCAAAAAGAAAAAACTTCTCGTCGTTTTTGCCAGCCGGTTAAAGATAAAGAAGCGATTAATTACATTAAAAACTATAATTCTTTTAACGGAAAAACCCCTGAATTTTTGACATTTAAAGGTCTTTTGGTGAGGGATTAAGTTTTTATCCATTAATTAAAGCCGCTTTCTAGGCGGCTTTTTTTTGTTGCTAGGTGATTTCTGTTACGGCTCTTAGATTGCCCTCACGGTTAATCTGAATAACTCTTAAACGGCGGTGCATTTCCTGAATTGTTTTATTGCGGTCAGCCGTTGGATAAGTGTGCAAAATTCTATCCATGAAAGCCTCATAGGCGGCCTCTGAACTCTCAGCGTGTATTGTGGCCAAACAGTTATCGTGTCCTGACCCCATAAGCTCCCAAATTGCACCGGCATTTTGGGTTGAAATCTCACCGCCGATAATTGCATCAGGCGTAAAACGAACAACCAAGTCAATAACCTTTGCATAATCAAACTCGTTTGTTTGCTCTGTTCTTGATAAGACAATGTGTGCTCTGTTGGGGTGTGGAACAATTAATTCTCTTGTATCTTCTATGGTTACTATTCGTTTGTGCATATCTAATATCTTGAGCAGGTTATTCAAAAATGTTGTTTTACCAGTCGAGGTTGCACCACTCACTAATATATGGTCCCCTCTTTTGATACTCAACAATAGTCTTTCATAGGGGTCTTCCGGATCTTTTATATTTTTTAATGGATTTATTTTTTGAAGCTTTTCTCCTTGTTTAATTCCGTAATCTTGTAATCCAAATGCAACATCATCTGAATGCACACGAATCGTCAGTGCTATTCCTCCGGTTAAGTCATGTTCATCATACATGATGTTTTTTCCGGCTATTGCAGAAAAACGATGATCTCCGGGAATTGTGGCATAGACCACCGGACTGCCAGAAACAGGATCAAACGGAAGTTCATAAGTATTGGCTACTATATAAAGCAAGTCTGTCAGATATTCTTTGGTGAGCTTTTCGTCTTTATACATTACCCACGGATAGGCTCTTTTTCCTCTGAGTCTTAACCAAATCATGCCGGCATTGTTGATTGCTACCTCTTCTATGTTATCCTGATTATACCAATAAGATAATGGTCTTAATACAGATTCTAAAACCTTAAAACTATCGCTCATCTTCTTTCTCCCTAAAACAGCTGAGGAACGCTATCATCATTTCCTTTGCTAGTTTCGGCCTTGGTGTTTGTTCCTGAACTTGCAGTTTGTCTGTTGGTGGTTGAAACTGCCGGTGTCATTGATGATGATGGTGGGGGCGGCGGAGGTAATGCTCCGTTTACATTGCTATTATTTTTTACCTTTGAATCATCTATTAATTTTGGACTACCTGATGATGTATTATTTGTACCTCCGGAACCATATACTACTTGGTTATTTCCTCCATTAACTTGTGTTGTGCTGCTTCCTTCAACCTTTTTCTCATTAATGTCATCCTGAACTTTCTTATCATCTATTAGAAGATCTGTTTTATTAAGCTCTGTTTCTGAGGCGTCTCGTTCAGCCGTTCTTAACCATAAATCTACGTTCGGGAACACAATAATTCTGGTTCCTGCAGGAACGTAAGTTAATGGTTTTATATTGCTCTTATCTGCTAAGATTTCAGAAAAAACTTCATTCATTTGCGTCAAGAAATTATCTCGAGCATCATTTGCGGCTTGCTGTTTTGACGTTTCGACTTCACCATTATTCTCTTCGTTTGTTGCCATCAAGTAGGATGTATAACTCGTTAAGGCTGTTGTCATTATCGGCAAGGTATATTTCTTAAATAGCTGCTGATCAAGATAACCTAAAGCACCGCCGCGCCCCATCGCATCTGCTGTTATACCTTGAAATGTAAATAATACGCCATCTGGTCTGATTAAGCGTTCCCATGTAATCTGAACTCTTGCTGAAGAAGAAGTATCTTCTGTGGTTGCTACCATGCTGTTTAATGTTCCCATTAAACGGCTTCCTGCCGGAATTACTATATTTCGGCCTTCTTCTGCATATACATTGCGTTCAACATATGCTGTTATCGGTGTTGGATTGTTGGAGTCAATTGAACGGGCAATTACGGCAGGAATTGGTTTGTCTGCCAATATCATTTCGCTCATATCGACACGCCACGATGAAATTGCTTTTGATATTCCTTCTGCGTCCCAATTTTTTTGATAGCCATCAAAAGTTTCTGGTTTTATGCCACTTGAAATATGTCCTACCGTAATATTTTGACGACGGAAATTTTGCGCAGCAGCTAATGCAGCAGCACGTCGAGGATCATATCTTTCTCCAGGACCGAATCCTCCTCCTGGGCCTAAATTGCTAGCAACATTGCCCACACCATAGGCTCCTCCATCCCCAAATGTTCCTGAGGGGACAAACAAGCCTTCCCCGTCAGGGCGTTTTACTTCTTCTATACCAATCAGGGTTCCGTCATCATCCATTATCAATCCGTCCGGAGTTCTTCTGCCTAGATAATTTCCGTTTTTATCAACGACTCTTCCATCTTCGAGAATATCGCCAAGGTATTCTCCATCAGGAGTTAAAGCTATGTTCAGAGATTTTCTGTATTGATCTCCCTTGTAAGGAATTTCTTCTGTCTTTTCGTATACGCCAATTTTGGGTAAGTCTTTTTTTACTTCTGTTCGTGGCTTGCGCTCATACCAATCTTGTCCTTTTCCTCCGATTATGCTTCCATCTGCACCTCTGACTGTTCCGTCCTCACCAAGTGTTCCGATTAATTTTCCATCTTCATCGTAGACATTACCTTCACCCGCGACATAACCGACAACATTTCCATCAGAATCATATATTTTTTCTCTGTCTTGGATAACATTGTAATACTGCAAGGAGTTTGCCTTGCCGATTTCTTCTCCCGAATCGTTATAAATTCCGCCTTCGTTGCCTAATTTTCCGATAACTGTGCCATTTAAGTTGACTAAATCGCCGTTAAATGAAAGCTCTCCCAGAACTTCATTATTTTTTTCATTGATAATATAATAGTCACGGTTGCCTCTGGCCAAAACCTTTCCGTTTCTGTTAACCATAAAGCCGCGGTCAATTTTGCCGATTTTACTGCCATCAATGCCTCGGATTGAACCATCGGTACCAAGGCTGCCTATAGATTTATTTGCACCGTCATAAACATACATATCATATAGTGCATAACCGATATTAGCACCGACAGCATCTTTAACAAAACCATTCCATGTAACCGTTCCTACCGACTTTCCGGTATTATCGTAAACCTTGCCGTCAGAATATATTTCGCCCATATAGCGATTGCTATTATCAAATGCATGTCTGTATTTAAACAGTCTTCCGATAATTGCATTATTGCTCGATTTTACATTTTCATCAGGTGTAGCTTGCCCTATTAACTGATTATTTTCATTCACGACCTGATTATTCAATATTGTTTGACCTATCGGGCTACTGTTAAAATTCATAACCGGATACTGAACAATTCTTGTTCCGAGAAGTTTTCCGTCTTGTCCATAAAGCCGACCTTGCGCATTTATGCAGCCAAGCATTTTGTTTTCTGCGCTTAAAACTTTTCCATCAGCAGAAATTGTGCCAATAATACCATTCTCTCCAATAACTGCTCCCATATCAACGCCATAACCAATGAAACTTCCGCCTTCATCAAAAGCTTGGTTGTTAAGCATTATTCTTCCGATTTTTACGCCACGACTGTTTTTTATATCTCCGGTTGAATTGAGGTAGCCCAAAGGTTGGCATTTTTCATTAACAATGGTCTTATAATCCATTAGATCGCCGATTAAAATACCGTTATTATCAGTTACAGCCCCGCTTGCTCCGGCTTTTCCTATAATCGAGCTCCCCAAATCTTTTACCTCGCCGTTGTCTTGGATATATCCAAGCAGTTCACCGCGGAAAGAAATGACAACGTCACCAGCCAATCCGGTGCCTATTTTTGGCATCAGCTGCGTTTCATCTGCATTGTTGGCTTTTGCAATTGACAAATCCGGCAATATCTTTCCTATTATCTTACTCTGGTTATTAACGATCAGATTGTCTCCGGCGATATTCCCTAATACTTCTTTAAAAAAGCTTAGGGCCTTTGTTGCTAATATCTGACCACCTATCAGGCTTCCGTTTTCTCTTAAAGCTATTCCTGACTGAGTGATTTTTCCTCCGGTATCTGAGCCATTTATTTTTAAGCTGCCATCTGCAGAAATTCTACCACTTTCTTGTCCATTCATGCTATATATGGCGCTATTGCTCAAAAGATGACCGCCCAGCTGTCCGTCTGCTGAAAAGACATATCCAAAAGGAGAAACCTGATATTCTTTTTCGCCTTTATTAATTGTTCCTCTGATGCCAGAAATTCCAAGCGGCTGATTATTTAAGTCTATGGCTTGTGTCAAACTCAATGTTTTGCCAAGAAGTCGACCACTTGTTTCATAGCTACTGGAACCATAGGCATAACCCAGTGGGCTTCCTTCTATGCTAACCGTTTCTCCAGAAAAAGTATTTTGTCCTCTGATTTTTCCCTGATAATCAAGAACTGGACCTGTTTGAATTATTTTTCCTAGCTCTTGCTTTTCAGTGTTTTGGACTATTCCGTTTGGACCAACATTTCCTATCGTTTCTCGGGCTTGAGCTACTTTTCCTTCCGGCATCAGTCGACCAATATATTCGCCCTTGCGGTTTGATATTGTTGCGCTAATGTCCAGAATCTGTCCGATTACCTGACCTTCAGCATTTAAGGCAAGATTATTCATTCCCTGATATCCGACAATATTGCCTTTGTTTACAACTTCTCCGTTATAAGTTACCAAGCCGATATATTGGCCCATATTATCAAAAGCATAACCATTTCGAACAAGTTGACCAATAACTTTTGCCTCTTCATCATAAGCCAAGCCATTAGCATGTATCTTTCCGATTTTTTTGCCGTCTAGGTCTCTGACTTCGCCTCCTGGGACAATACTTCCGATAAACTTTCCGTCAGGAGAAACAACCATTTTATTTGATATTAAACGGCCTTCAAGAATCGCCTCACCTCCGCTTAAGCTGTAAGCGTAACCATCTGCTGTTACAAAACCTTTCTTTCGGCCTTGGATATCTGTATATTGGCCGTTTCCGGTTAATCGTCCGATGGTCTCTCCCGTATCAGAATAAACCAGTCCGGGGAATAAAACGCCTCCGATGATTTTAAAATAATCATCAACAACCAAGCCATTTGGCAAGGCCTTACCGATTATACGACCCGAGGCTTGTCGAACAGAACCATCGCTGTTAACCTTACCAAGAATCCTGTTGTCAATGCCGATTGCTATGCCTTGCGGGACAACACCTCCGATTAACTTTCCGTCAAAATTAACAATCAAGCTGTCTGCCGTGACATTTCCTATCAGCTCGTTTTCATAGCTGACGACCTTTCCGTCAGAAATGACTTTTCCAAGTAGATCCCCGTTAAAGTCTATGGCTGTGATTTCTGCTGCTTGTGTTTGGGCGCAGAATAATGCCATTATGGATGCCGCGAGTAAACATATTCTTGATGTTTTTTTCTTCACTTTTTAATTCCTCCGGTTCTTTGCAACTTCCTGCAAAGCATAGCCTGATACCTTTTTATCCAAATCAATATAAGAGCCGTTATTTTTTACGTTTCCGATTAACTCGCCCTTTTGCCCTAGAACAGAGCCGTTTGCGGCCAAGCGGCCGATGTAATTTCCTTTATTGTCTAAAATTGAAGCGCCTATCTTAAAGACACGGCCGATTATATTGTTTTCGTTATCAACAGCTATTTCCTCGTTCAGCATATGTCCGATTTCGCTCCCGTCTTCTCCTTTAATCTTTCCGTTAAGCATAACATATCCTGCAAATTTGTCACTGTTATTTATTATGATATCTCCTTTTACTATTGCTCCGGTCAAACTGCCGTTTTTATTGACGATGCTGCCGTCTGACAGAACTCGCCCGTACTCAATGTTTGAGGTATCAATAACACTACCGTCAGGAAGAACTGTTCCAGAAACATTTCCTTCAAAATCTAGGAAAGTTCCTCTTCTTAAAAGGCTTAAATCTTTATCGGTTGAGCCTCCGGGCAAAATTGCCGTGATTGTTTGATTGCGCATATCAATAACATCACCTAAGGAATTCATGCGTCCTTTATATTCGCCCCAAATATCAACCATGATATTTTCTTTTATAACTTCGCCTGTGACTTCTCCTCTGCTGTTAAGCGCCTTTCCGTCGGAACTGACTCGGCCGACTTTATCCCCTTCTCCGTCGATAATATCTCCGTTGCTGATGGCGTAACCGATATAACTGCCATCATAACCGATTGCGGGACCGCTAAGGGCAACTGCTCCCTGATATTCGCCTTTTGAATTGATTAAACGACCATTTCCATCTATCTTGCCGATATTGTCACCGAAACGGCTTATTACACGGCCGTCGCTAAGCGTTTTTCCAATGCTTTGACCATTAAAATCAACGACTTCTCCTTGTGGCAAATTTATGCCTAGCTGGCCATTATAAAAGTTAAATCCGTCCCCTTTTATTGTTCCGACTTCAGCGCCTTGGCCGTTGTAAACTTTTCCGTCGGCAAAGACACGCCCGATAAAATTACCATTAGAATCGGCTATAACCGTTTTAGGGTCAAGGGCTATTCCTTTTATCTTATTATTATCGTCAACAAGAATGTTATTTGCCAAAAGACGATACTCGCCTTCTCCGGCAACAGAAACTTTTGCATTTTCATCAACCATGTTTAAGAAATTGCCGTTCATGTCAAATCCATAGGTGGCATTTTGGATACGACCGATGTATGCTCCTTCTCGGTTAAAAATATCTCCGGAAGCTCCGATACATCCTATTGGCAGCATTGACTTGTTTGTTATCACGCCATCATCAGAAACCTGACCTAAGTATTCTCCATCAAAAGACACGGCTACACCCTCTTTTTGAGCTCCGCCGATTATTTCGCCTTTATCATTCAAAACACTTCCATCCGGATTAACGCAACCGACATATTCGCCTTGAGCGCCTCGGACTAATCCATCGCTTCCGATTTCTCCTATCATATTGCATTTATTATCAAAAGCTCTTCCGGTGCGGACAACCTCTCCGATATACTGATTGTTCGAATCGACGACTGTTCCATCAGGCATAACTTTATATCCAAGCTCTTCACTGCCTTTTCTTATTTTTCCATCTTGTTCCAAATAACCAATATTACGGCACCCATAGCCAACGACCAGTCCGCCTCTGACCATTTTTGCAATTACTTTTGAGCCACTACTGTCTTTTACCAATCCATTTGATAAGACTCTTCCGATAATGCTTCCATCTTGGTTGGTTATGCTACCATCATTATTTACTTTTCCCAAAACATCACCGTTTGGCTTTATCGGAATCATCTCGGTAGAGACCAAAGTTCCTATTTTTTTTCCGGTTAAGCCTATAATATTTCCGTTTTCATCAAGAATTCCTATTTGTTGCCCGTTTGCGCCAATTACTCTATTGTCAGAAGTTACATATCCAATAATTTTTCCATTTTCATCTCGCACAATCCTTACTGCGTCTCCTACTCTTCCGATTTCATTGCCATTGGCATCGATTATTCTTCCGTCTTCTGTTACACGACCTATGATATTGCCATTGAAATCTCTTACATTTCCATCTTCATCGACATAACCTATAACATTTCCATCCTTATCATAGGCTAATCTTCTCATATCAGATTGCGCCGTATTGACCTGACCAATTATATTTCCTCTGCTATCTATTATTTTTCCATCAGGAAGCATTTTTCCGGCAATTTCGCCAGCGTTATTTATAAAGTTTCCTTCTTCATCAACATAACCGATTACTTTTCCTGAAGAATCATTTACAAGGAGCCCTTTCTCAGACACTTTTCCGATAATATCGCCATCAAGAGGAACAACTTTTCCGTTTTCATCCAAACGACCAATGATATTACCATTAAAATCTCTTACATTTCCGTCTTCATCGGCATATCCAATGATACGCCCATTGGCGTCTCTTATTAAATTTACCTTATCTCCTACTCTTCCGATTTCATTACCATTGGCATCGATTATTCTTCCGTCTTCTGTTACGCGACCTATGATATTGCCATTGAAATCTCTTACATTTCCATCTTCATCGACATAACCTATAACATTTCCATCCTTGTCATAGGCCAAACGATATCCTGTCCCCTGATCTTTTTCTAGCTGTTGTCCAAGATTATCGGCTTGATTTATAATTTGACCGTTTTCTAGGACTTTTCCTATTTTGTTACCATTAAAGTCAACGACATTTCCTGCATCATCTACATAACCAATAATTTTTCCCTCATTATCTCGGGCTAATCTTCTATCGCCATTGACTGTACCCAAAACATCTTTAGTGATAATATTGCCATCTGAATCCGCCCAGCCGACAATATTACCGTTGCCATCGACGACCGTTCCATCTGGCATAACCACACCTAAAATCTTGCCGTCTTTGTCAATTGCAACTCTGCCGGGTTTTGAAACTTTTCCTACAACATTGTTTTTAAAATCTACGGCCTCTCCTTTGGAATTAATACGGCCGATTACATTGTTTTCTTTGTCAACAACACTGCCATCTTCCAGTACGCGCCCGATTATATTACCTTTATCATCGTAAACAAAGCCAGTATCAACTGCTTTTCCCAATATATTACCGTTATTATCAACAACTGTTCCATCTGGTTGTAATTTGCCGATAATATTGCCATCTTTGTCAACAACTGTGCCGTCTGGGTTTACATAGCCAATAACATTTCCATTTTCATCCAATACAATTCTGCGATTTGAACCGACACCAATAACATTTCCATCAGCATCAATCACCATACCATTTGCATTAACACGGCCGATTATATTGCCGTTTTTATCACGAACATAGCCTCTTTCATCTATGCTGCCGATTTCTTTTCCGTCTGAACCAACTGCTATCCCGACTGTCTTGGGTTGCGCTTGAGGTACTTCTAACGCAGGAGCGTCAACAGTTTCACAAAAGTTGCAATCTTCTTTGGTAACAGCATTTCCGATAACTGGAACTTTTTCTGACTTTTTGTTGCCTTCGCCCAAATTTGTCTCGTACCATGTGACAATAAAGTTATTTTGCATATTTCCGGTTACTACAGGAGACCACCTAATGACAATATTGCAGGTTCTTTCTCCACGTAACTCCATACGGCTACATCTCTCTTGAAATTTAAATCCATCTGCCGGCGGCTCGGCTAACTCAACAGAAACAATTGTTATTGGAACGCGTCCCGTTGTTCCGATTGTTAGAACATTGTCTGCCGATGTTCCAACTAAAACTTGTCCCAATGGTATTGGGTTTGGCGTTAAAGTTATAGGCAAAGGAGCATCGTCTAAATTATTAAATTCTATATTATTATCTAAAGGGCTTACATCGCCAAAATTTAGAGCATCGTCATTGTCTGTGAAAACTGGATCTGTATATTCACTTGTCTGCTCTCCACTATTTAGCAACAAATATAAACCTATCAAGAATATCAATAACGATGTAATACCAACCGCAAGAATTATGCGGTTGGTTTTTTTTACATATACCTCTGAATAAGTTAGATTTTCTTTCGTCATTGGGTCCTTACTACGCTACAAAATACTCCGTTACGTCCTAAGCGGCTGCATATCATGTCGCCATCTTCTAGCTTCTTTATCGGCCCTATTCTCAAATGGAATAATTCTTTTCCATGGCCATCTGCCGGCGTATCAACTGAGTAATATGGTTCGTAGCCGGTCAGCAAATCGCCATATTTTTTGCTTAAGTCAGCCCAAAGAGCTTCAAGGTTGCTGACATTAGAATCTGTTCCAAGTTCGATGGAAACATCTCCGCTGCCCGCCCCATTAAGGCCCTCACCAAAACTCAATGCACCAACAAAGCTATTGCTCTTTGAGTAGTCTTGGGTATTGGTGATATGCTGCATTTGAGAGTAGTCAAAATCATCTCCTTGTCCACCCTGATTTGAAACATTGGGCGGATAATAAATGTCTAACATTGAGTTTCCTTGTGCAGGATATCCGCCTTTGGTTCCGACAGGTTGATTATATCCTAAATTTCCGGGTAGACCGCCAGACAGCTCTCTTGTATTATTTCCTAAGCCCTGCATTATCATTCCATCACCAAAGTCAGATGGATGCTGTGCAGGAATCGGCGCCGTTTGAGACCATTCGTTTGCAAATAAATCATCTGCATAGCTTATATTTTCCAGCCCGACTTCATCTGAACGGCGCAGCTTTAAGCAGACTATTCTTTTGCCGTTACGCAGGACCATGTCGCCTATACCTTCAACAATTATCAAGCGATTGTTTGGCCCCTTTGTTCTGAAGCCTACAGGAATTTCTGAACGTTCCACAATCATCGTAACTATTGGTCGCTGAACCATATTCAAGGCTTTGGCGCCTAAATCAATATAAGTAAAAATATCGTCTCGCCATACCCTTTCAGGCGCAATAACAACATCATCTGGATTTGGGATATATATTTCTATATCAAATCTGAATTTTGCTGGATCAACAGGGATCTCCTCAATCCAATTATTGCGCTGATTTCTTTTAGTTGCTGTTGAAGCGACGGATTTTCCGCCGCCTGCACTAAAATTTCCGCCGATACTTCCTCTTCCACCAAAACTATGGTTTCCTCCACCGGCACCGCCGTCGTTTAATACTTCAATATCAATAATAGAGTTTGTGAGGCGTTCGGTATTTACCCCTTCACTTTTTACATAAAAAACATATCTGTTTCCTGAACGCCCAAATAAGATGATATTCGTATCAACGCCGACATTGGCTCCTTTGCGTGGATAGAGCAATATCGTATTAGGGCCGGTGATCTGACCATCTATAGCCGCATTATCTCCGATATACATATCTTCAATCAGCTCCCAATCAGGAAAATTAACCAGCGTCATCATCCCTTCTCTCAGGCGTATTGGCAAGACTAAATCTGGGCTCCAATAATATTTTGAATAAGCAGGCCTTGACTGCCCTTCTCCTAGATTTTGCAACGGGTCAAGCCATGCTGCCTGCGTCATTCCTAGAGAGCTGAAACCTGCATAACCCAAATCCATGGGCATGTATTGTCCCTGGCTTTGATCAGCATTTTGATCAAGATTATTCATCGTCACCTGCGACTTTACCCCTGTTGACATAAATATTATGCCACCGCTAAGAATAAGTATTTTTGATAATTTCTTGATCATTGATATGTTACCTTATTTTAATGCTCTTTATTTTTTATTTTAACTTATTATAAGTTAATGAATACTGTACAACAGTGAAACCAATCGGATTTTTTAATCTCTCACCATATCTTACCGTTTTAGCACGATAAGCAATTCTCATGCTGGCAGTCCAATAGTTTACATCCGGACGAGGAGAATCCGGATACATGTCTTGTGTTTCATATTCAACCTGCCACAACCCGCGCCCAAGCTCATTAACCGTTAATATTCTTACCGTTCTTTGCAAATTTCTGGTTCTAATCAATTCAAGTGCTCGCTGAGCCGTGTTTTTCAAAAAATCATCGTAAACAGCTTGCGAAGACATCTCCTGAACAAGTCCTCCAGGCATCCAACGCGCCTCCATTTCAGGAATATCCCTATCAAAGGTACTACGAAGAAGAACATATTCACGAACAAAAACTTCAGTTATAGACTTTTCATCTTCCATATTCTTTACTTGTTGAATATTGTAAACTTGCTCTTCTTTATTTTGAAAAGTCAAAAGAAACGGCTCTATGCGATAGAGAGGGATAACTTGAGTTATCGCCAAAAGCAAAACAATATTACAGCACAGACTTATTGCTGTAATTATTGCAAATGCTCTTGCAACCCAAAGATATCTCTTCTCTCCGGCATTTCCTACGAATATATCTTTGTCAGCACGAGCTTGTATCGGGGCTGCTTTGCCTCCTTCTAGTAATTTTTGATTACTCCCACCTTCGGGCAACCGTTCAACCATATTTGCACGCCTTTTGTTATATTGTTTCTATATACCAATCAGGCAAATTTTTGGGCAAATCAAGCTGAAGACAAGCGCACGGGGAAAGCTTTAATTCATCCACAGCTTTTCCTATTCCTATTGGTTCTGCTTCATAGTATGAACCAAATACTCCGCAGGCTGAAACCAGCACGGCTCCCATGATGATAATTATTTTTTTTCTCATCTAAGGCCCTTTCTCTTTATGCTTTTTTGTCTTATCTTTTTTATTGATATACTTTTTTATTATAAAAGTATAGCGACAAACAGAGAAAATCCCCAACTATCTCATCTATTTATTTACATTGCAACTTCTGATTGGGAATACCTTGTTACCGTAAAACCTAATGGATTTATTAATCTTAGACCAACAAATTGGCGAGAGGGAATAAAAAAGGCTGTTACTGAAGCTGTCCAGTATCTTATTCTTAATGACATTCCTCTTGTTGATTCATCTCTTTGAACATCTGATAAATCATAGGTACGAAAATCAACTTTCCAAACAGGACTTTTTTCCCCACCAACTCGTCCTACCGATATTATTTGCACCTCTCTAACTACTCTGGCTTGCATAATATTACTCCAGTTATTTTCGCGATAGGTATTAAACGCATCAAAAACATATTCTGATGACATGAAATTTACCATACCGCCCGGATACCAGCGCAGCATCATCTCCATTTCATCTCTTATTATTGTATTTCTTAGTATCACGTATTGTTTAATGAACATTTCCATCAACTGATTCTTAGAGGCCATATCTGTTGCTATTGGCTCATCTCTTACAATACCTTCTGAGCTGTTCTGATTAATTATTAAAAATGGCTCTACCGTCACCTCTTGACTTAATTTAAATAAAGATAGCGTCGAACTTAAAAAAATGACAAGAGAGACTGTGGCTAAAACTATAAATAGCCTAGAAAGCCAAAGATAATATATGTATTTTGCACTAATCTTCTCTTCTTCAGCTCGCTGTAAAAATTCATGTTCCTTTTCCTTGCCGTCTGTTAACAAAGCTTGTTTTTCGGCATTTATGCGGTTTATTTCTTCTGGCATTGTCTTTCCTCTTTTAATAAACTGCACAATACGGAATCGGATAATAATTTATTTGCTCTTCCATACTTTCATCTGCCTTTTCCTGATATTTGTTTGCAACACTTTGATTTGCTTCTTCCGACTTAATGGTTTCATCTAAGCTACTGTCTGCTGTTGTGGATTCAGACAAATTAACCAGTTCATTGCTATCTTTTTTCAAAGCAGCAATGTTATTTTTTAATGCGGCAACTCTTCTTTTTACGACTTCGGTATCGTTTGTTTTTACCTTCCCCATTAAGCTATCTACCTCTGACAAGATATCATCCTTCATTTTATCTAATTTATTTTGAGCTTCTTCATAATCTTCATCATTATAGATATCAAAGTCTTCAGATGGGGTAAAGCCGACCTCTGTCAGTTCTGCAATTAGTTCCTGACGAGCTTCTTCTATCTTTTGTGCCATCTCCTCAACTTGTTGACGGAGTTCTTTTTCCATCTCGGCAAAGACTAAGAAATCTCCGATTTGGTTTTTCTTATACTGGCCTTTAACATATATGTCATCGGATATTCTTTCTTCTATCTCTGTACCCGTATTTTGGCTTTCGTATATTTCTTTGAGGCGATCAAAGGCTTTTTTGGTATCTTCCTTGTAATATAATTTATTGTCTTTACTGGTGAAAAATGTTCCAAGTTCGCTTGGGGTTTCTTCTCCTACAAAGGTTTTGTTTTTTACAATTTCTTTGTTGTTTGAGCTAAGTTCTAAATTTAATACTGTTGACATCAACATCCCAATCGGACCTTCTTCACTTGAGAGAATCTCTAAATTTTGGCAAGCTACATAATCTTTTCCTTCAGGTATACTACTTATATAATATGTCGGATTTTTTTCTTCCGCATCTATTAATTTTGTTTGGTTATAACACGGAAGTGTGCCACCTCTTAGGAAATTTCTTACTTCTCCGCCTTTATTTAATGCAATCTCAAGATTAATGTCCTTTTCAACATAGGCTGGATTTTTAAGCATATATTGCCATACATCAGGTACTTTATGACCATAATTCATTATGCTTTCTTTTGAGACACTTCCATCAATCAATCTTGGTATATTTTCGTAGTCAATATAATCAAAATAAACCGTTTCTCTCATTGGAGCGGCGGCTATTGCCGGAGCAGCTTTGGGGCCAGCAAAATCCTTTTCTTTTCCGTTTTCTCCAACAAAATATTCTTCATCAGCTTCATCACAACTGATGTTATTACAAATGTGATTAGTCATCAATGCACTATAAGTTTGACTAATTAGTTCGCTGGCACCACTTAATTGGCTGACTGATGCGGCCTCTGATATTGTATTTATATTTATATTTTTCAATTTTTCTATCAAATCTTTATGTTTTGACAATACAGATTCACCGCCCTCGGCCATATATATATTGTCACCTAAAGAAAAGATTTCCTCTTTTGTTTTATCTACTTGTTCAAGCGCATAATTTCTTAAGGCTGCGAACACTGAATTTGCTTGAGATATAACACCATTCTTTTGTGCTTCTGCCAACATAGCAAACGTAATATTTGCTCCGCTGATTGCTGGCGCTTCAAAGCTTTTGAATTCTTCAAGCTTTACATTTTCTTCTACAACATTGAAACCATACTGAGCATCTATTTCTTGCTCTTTTGTGATGTAAGCCTTGTTTATTTGCTCTATCATCTGGTCAATATCTGCAAGTTCTTGTTCGGCGATTTCTACCTCTTTTTCTTTGGCCGTTCTTTCTTCCATTAATTTTGTTACATCATATTCTTCATCTGTTGGCTCTTCTGCTCGGCCTTCTATTGTTGCTCTGTTAATATCAGTATTCAAGTTGCTTACTGCACTCATGGCTGTATCGAGTTTGCTTATGATTGCCTCTCTTTGTGTGGTCAATTGGGCTAGTTTTTCATCTCTGTTTTTAATTAATGCAGCTTTGCTTTCTGCTTTTTCTTGAACTGTTCCCGATGAAATATCTGCAGGAATTTCAAGTCCGGCAGGAACGGCACTTAATCCTTGATAAATTGCAGAATTTACCAAACTTCCTATTTCCTTCGCCTTTTCTTCTTCATCCATTGCTGCTTGTCGTTCTTCCGGTGTTTTAGCTACCTTAGCTTTTGCCTGTGCGGCAGATACGGCTGATGAGGTTATTTCTTCATTCAACAGCATTGCCAGTTGCCCTGCATATCTTCTTAAATCTACCCTTGCTAGGTAAGACTTAATGTTTTCGTATTTTCCTATTACATACTGGCCATAAAAGCTTTTTTGATCTTGCCAAATCGGAAATTTCTTTTTGATGGTTCCCCATTTTGGTGTTTCACTATATTGATCTGAAGCGATTTGAGCAACAACTTCTGCGCCGACTTGCCATGACAGTAATTCTGCTTTTCGTTCATTTTCTTTAGCTTTTTCTTCTTTAGATTTTTCCTTAAATCCGCCTTGAAGATTTTGGCTGTCTATGTTGCTTTCAACGCTTGATACACTATCAAGGTTTGTAGAATCTACTCTAGGATCAAGCTCTATCTCCGCTAGATTTGAACTACTGTCATCTTCATTGCTAAGTTCTGCTTTGGCTGCTTCATATGTCGCTAAAGCCCATCCTGAAATTCCCTCTCTTAAATCGTAATCCGTTGTTTGATTTCCAATATAGACACCATTCCAGCTTTTTTCTCCATCTTGGTAATATCTGTTCAAAAAACTAACAACGCATGCATCTGATTGCTTTACTCTTTCTACTGCCTTTTCATGAAGACGCACAAAATCATTGTACTTTTCTGCATTTTTGCGGCGGCTGGATAAAGATTGTTTAAGATTGTGTATTTTCAATGCTGTTATAACTTTGTTATATACAGGGTCAATCGCTGCTAAATCGGCTAAAGCGTCTCGACTGCTGGCATAAGGAGATTCTTGTCCGGCTTCCGTACTTTCTGAAAAGCTAACACTTGAGCTTGATTCCGGTTGGTAGCGGAAAGCATATCCATCACTATTTTCTTCAGTATTTGAATCTTCATCCGTGGAAGATTGAGCCGTTTGCGTATCAACTTGGCCAAATGCCATTATCTCTTTATGTTCAGCATAGGCTGCAAGTTTTATCGGGAGCTCCTGTTCTAATGAACTTTGTTGTTCTTCTGTGATTTCCGGTTCTTTGGTCGGAACTTCGTTCATAATGCCTTTGGCTACCATATATTGAGCTTTCATCGCCGTCAGTTCTTCGAGCATTTGAACCAAATCATTCATCGTATTATAGACGTTATATTTATTTTTCCATGCGCTATTATTGCTGTCTGCTACTTCGGCACCGTTTTCTCCGGTTAGAATATCTGTTGGCAGGTTTTCTACCTTTTCTTTGAGTTTAGTTTCATACTCTTGTTCTAGCTTGATTGCTGCTGTATTTATTTCAATCAGCGTATCTATGTAGAACTGGTTTTTCTTCGCTTCACATTCTTTTTGAGCGTAAAAATCATTTGTCGGATATGTTAAAAACAAATCATATACGGCTCTTCTTATTGCTTCAGGATCATCTCTTTTTCCAAAAACAGAATCCTGAATAGTTCTTGTGCCTCCAAGAGGGGCTTTTTCTTTACTATTCATTACGCCATAAAAATCGTTTTTATATTCATTATATTTTGATGAAAGTGTTTGCAAGTTTTCTTGCCCCGTTTGAATAGCGGTTGTGACGGTTGTTTTTAGTTTTGTGCCAACAAAAGTTACGCCCATTCCGGCATCGGTTGAGCCATCTATGGTTGGTGTTCCGGCTCCGATGAAAGGCAAAAATGCTGCCGCCGGCTTTATCCCTCCGACAAATGATACTGCGACGAGCATTGCTATAAAATGACGTAGTTTTTTCATCTTATTTTCCTCCTTCCGAGGTGTTGCTCGGTTCGCATATATATTTATCTAATGTGAATGATGTGATATTACTGTCTGGTTCGCTGCTTGCTCCTTGATAAGCTGCGATTTCTTGTGATGTTTTTAGCTTCAAGTCATAGATTGTGACTTCGATGAACTTTGCCAAGGCTTTTACTTGTTCTGCGCTTACCTGCGAATCTGTTGTATTTGCAGATATGGTTCCGTCCGCCGTGTCTGTACGTGCCGCAACTTTTTTGGTATAATCCACCAAATCCGGCAATTCGTCTTGCAATTTTGCTGTACGCGCTGCTACTTCTATTGCTGTATCTCCGGCTTCTTTTTTGCGGTATTGTTTCTTGCTCATTATATTTGCAGCATTTTCCGGCTCTCCTGCGGCTAAGAAGTTTTTGCTTGTAATTTCTTTCAAGTCTTGTTCCGGAGTCATAGATTTTAGTTGTTCTTCAAGTTCCTGCTGAACTTTTGCTGCCTGTTCATTGGCATAATTTGTTGCGGCTGCCTGAAGCTTGCTCAACTGTGAATTTACATCCGCTAATTCTGCAGCCGTAGCGCTTGCGTTTTCTAGTGAAAATTCTTGCTCAAGTGAAGAAGCTGCTTTATTATAACCTTCTATTTTCAGATTATTGGCAGCAATTTGTTTTTCGTACTCTTCCTTTTTATCAGGATTATTTTCAATTTCTGCGGCCAAATTTTTATTATTTTCTTCAAGAACTTTTATTTTTCCTTCAAGTTCTGTTTTTTGCCCTTGCATCTGTTCGGTGATTTCATTTTCAAGCTGTTCCTTTTGTGCCTCTAAATCCAGCATACTTTGTGCATCTTGCATTTTGTTACTGATTTTATCGGCCCAGTTTGCCTCTTCTCCTTTATTTTCTCCAGAGAATTTATCTAATTGATCCTGAGCTAAATCTAATCCTGCGTTTAATGGATCTTCTTTAATGGCTGTTGCTTGCTCTTCTACTGTTTTTTTGATCTCCTCAAGCTGTTTTGCTGTTTCTATTGCACCTTTACCCATTCTTATTGCACGCTGTAATGCGGCAGAATTATCTAATTGTTTTTTTGCATTATCTAAAAAGTTAGTAACTGAAGTTACTATCTCTTTAGATGTTCCGCCAAAATCTATTTTTGGAAACGCGTATGCACTGTCTATCCCGACTACCAAACTGATTGTTGAAGCTAATAAAAATGCTGACTTTCTCATCTTTATTACTCCTCTTTGACTCTTTGCCTTGACTTTCCGCCTTCTTTTATTGTGGCGTACTCCATCATGGCACTCTCCATTTGATAAATATTGTTCAAACGGACTGCTATTTGGGTTACACTATCTGCTGATGCTGATATTAATGCTCTTTCGTTGGTAGAATCAATTTCTTCAGGTGTTTCGGCCTTTTCATCAGCTATTTTGCTTCTTGTTACTAATGCTTGTGCATATAATGTCGCTAGTTTTTCTCTTAAAACATCATTTATTTTTTCTTCATGTTCTTGGTGGGCTATGGAGTTTTCTATTCTACTGACCTCGGCCATTACATTTTTTTCAACATCAGAAACTGTGCTTTCAAGATCGTTTATATCTTGAATAAAATCAGGAACATTGTTTACTACCTGATCAAGCGGGCTATTCATTAATCCGTTGGCTTTGTTTAAAAGACCACTGGCTTTGCCTGTTATTGCACTGCCGCTGTTATACAACTGAGAGCCTACCTCATAGTTGTTTTGAAGCGCTTCCATCTCTCCCATAAATCCATCTCCGAGATTTAAGTCAGAGCCAAGAGCCGTTCCTGAACTGATTGCTCCAGCTATATCACCACTTGCTACAGCATTTGCAAAGTTTTTGGCATTTGCAATTGTTCCTTTTATTCCTTGAAGTTCACTTTGTATTTTTCTTTTTAACTTTTGTGCATCTTCTATATATTTGATTCCTACCTTTTCTATGCGGTCTATTTTTTTCAAAACTTTTTGCACAACTTCTTTATCAGCTTTGGCTGTCGGAATCATCACTCCCAGCCCAAGCAAAATATTAAATGTCAGTAGTAAAAAGCGCTTTATCATGGCTATTCTCCCAAACTCTACTCAGTGCTTTTTTGATTGGCGTTTTGGGCGGCCAAAGCTGCTTCTGGGTCAATATCTTTTAAGCGCGTTTGTAATGCATCTTTGATGCTTTGTTGATATACTTGCGCTGCATATGCTTTTGTGAGGTCTATCAGAAGATTTTGGATTTGTTCTTGAGCTGAGGTTAATACTGAAATATCATCTCGAACATCCGATTGTCCTTCTGCAGAATCTGCTTTCATCGGGATTAAGACTTCTTCTTTATAATGGCTGGCTTTATTATGTGCATACATTGCTGCTGCCGCCGTTCCGACTGCGTTTTCGTAAAAAATCTTATCAACAAGAGCATCGCCTTTTTCGGCTACTTTCATATCCGGATTTGAACGGTAGATTATAATTTCTTTTATACAATTCTCAAGCTGGTCTATTGTTGCTATATTAATATTTACTTTGCAGTGTTGTGCCATTTCTTTAGAGATGATAAATTCTCCGGTAACGTCATTATCTCCGGTCGGGGCATCTCCCGTAGCTGCATCTAATTGAGCGAAGTTTAATCTCTCGCTTGCCTCAACGCTATAGGCATATTTTTCTGCAGCAAGCTCTTCTACCGATGCATTAATATCATAGAATGTTGTATTATTTATTGTCGGGCGTTGTCTAAAATTTTTTGTATTTTGAGGCGTTTCTTCTTGCTCAGCAGCTTCTTCTTGAGGCGCTGTAGCTGGTATTGACTGTTCACCCCCTTGTTCCAAGATTACATTATTTGGAGTTTCAAGAGATTCATCTGTTTCTTCCCTGTTTTTATTTTCTTCCAGATATTTTTCAAGCTCTTCCTTCAAGCGTGCAATTTCTTCCAATGCTTCTTCGAGATTTTGCGGCTCTACATTTTGTTCTGGCTCATCATTGTTATATTCTGTCTGAGACTGAGCAGCTTTTAATCTCTCTATTTCTGCACGAAGGGCTTCTATTTCCGATTGTGCAACTTTTAAATCTATCGACGTTGTCGATGAACTATAGGCTGGTGTAGAAGATGGCGTTGTTGTGCTTTCTGCACTTGAAGAACCAGTATCTTTTGCGCTATTGCTGTTATTTAAAGTATCGTTTAGGCCACTATTACTTTCTTCATAATATCCTTTAGCTTCATTATAGAAAGCTGTTGCATTTTCTTTAGCATCATCAACCTTTTCTTTGGTATTGTCGTATTTATCTTGTACATCGTTATATGTATTTGTTACAACACTAACTGTTTCGGTTGTTTTATTTTTGGCCTCTTCAAGTAGTTTTTTTCCTTCTTCAAGTTCTGCTTGGGCTGCTTCTGCTTCTTTTTTGTATTTTTCGTAATCTTCTTTGGCTTTTTCATAATTTTCTTTTTGCTTTTCAACAAATTCTTTAGCTTCTTTTAATTCGTCTAAAGCCAATTCTGATATAGATGCTTTTATATCACCCAAAGTGGCACTTATTTCTCCTGTTAATTTTGTAGCCTCTACAACTATTTTTGATTGTTTTACAAGTTCTATATTTGACTTTATCCCTTCAGCAATTGCACTTGCATCAACTGTCGGTATTAGAGCGTGACTCACACTTGCGTTTAAGAAGACTATGCTTCCTGCCAATATGCTCATATAATATCCGGACTTTTTCATGACTGCCTCCGTTTGCCAAATAATTTTAGGCTCTTTACACCTATTTTTATTATACTATCATACTTTTTGTTACAGTAGTATGAATTTTGGTAGAATCTATCACGCAATATTTAAATATTTCGTTACGAAATTGTCTTCACCATATTGTTTTATTAATTCTTCTACCAACAAAACATTTTTTCGTCCTGAATTATAAAGTTTAAGATATGGCCCCAGACCACTAAGATTTACATCAAGGATGACAGACTCTCCAGTTGCCGGACGCGATAATAATATGGCATAAGGAAAATCTCGGTAACTCTTACCAAAAATAAAGTCTATTTCTCTTTGCGTTAAATTCCAGTTTACATAATCTTCCGGCATTGCTTGCGGATTTCGGAAGAAAATAACGGTCTGGCACTGACCGCGAATCACTTCACCAACTCCCAACTTATCAATAATATTAGGTTGTTGGAATGCACAGAGATATGCTTGTCTTTTCTTACGGCCTTCTTGCAAACCGATTTCAAAATAATCGCGGAACATAGGGTGTTTCAACATCGGTGCTGTTTCATCTATCATAATTAAGGTCGGAACACCTGTTTCTCCTGTTTCTGACTGAATTCGGTGCATGATATAGCTGATGACTGCAGGCGCTAGCGTTTCATCTTCAAAAATGTGGGTAAAGTCAAAGGCCATAAAGCGTTTTTGGCTTAAGTCCAAACTATCTTGCGTGGCGTTAAAAATTTTACCATACTGATCTGGATTAACCCAGCGGAACAGCTCTCTTCTCATATTGCCTGTCGGAGAAAAACAGCTCTTATATAGGTTTGTCATAACACGTTCTTCGGGGCGCAAATAATCAAAAGCGGTGGTAACGGCACGGCTTATTTCTTTCTCTGACAAAGCATCATCCACGAGGGTGATTGAGCGCATCCAGCGCTGTAAAAATGCTCTGTTTACTGGTGTATCTTTGCAGTCAAACGGATTAAGCGATACGTTTTTTTCATCGCCATCAAAACCAATATAAGCGCCGCCAATAGATCTGGTAAAAATTTCTGCACCTCGGTGGCGGTCAAAGAAAAATACCTTCAAATCACCATGGCGCATGGCTTGTCCGGCCAAAAAGGTCAGCAAAGTTGTTTTACCCTGTCCGGTCGGTCCGATAATGCAACAATGAGCAACAGCAGAATCTTCACTTGATACATGAAATTGGAATCGATAAGCAGATCCTGATGTTGTACGAAATATAGAAATTGCTCCGGGACCCCAGTCACTTTTTCCGAAGCCTGACGATGGTTTATCAAAGCAGACAGCAGCGGCCACTACTCGAGACAAATAGCGATATGTTCTCGGATAGGTTTCATAAGTCGGAAATTGATTGAAAAATGTTGCTTGGGTGACCCAGCCTTCTCTTACCGGTGTTACACTAAACAAACGACATATTCGTTGGACTTCGCTTTCACCAAACTCGACCTCGTCTTTCGTTGCACCTTTTATGATGATTGTCATGGCGTATTCGGTTAAAGCCTGGTAGTCAGTATCACTTTCTTCAATTAAGGATAAGGCTTCTCCGTATTGGTTTACAACATCGCCTGAAAAACTGGTTATCTGAGCCATGCGTTGTTGTTGCATTAACAAAGCTCGCGCATGAGATTTAAACATCGGTTTGATGTTATGCAATAATGTTAATTCGCAATCAATTGACAGCAACGACATAATCATCGATTCATCCATATAGTCGCCAGATGTTCTAATCCCCATACTGATTGCATACATCTCTTTTTCACCGGAAAAGAATCGGATTATTCCCTCTTCTCCCGTGAAGTGAATATGGTCTGCCGTCAAAAGTTCATTCAACTGATAACCTTCTGCGCCTCTGACTTTGGGCTGAGGCTTGCTAATCGGGCTGCATATTCTTGAAAAGACGTATAACGGACTGTCTGTTGCCGGACTATCTGGTGTTTCATACATTGGAGACACACCATATTCGCTCATTGTGGCAAGCAAGGCTTGAGATGCATAATTTAGGTCTTTTAGAGCATCTTGTCGGTCGGCTATTGATAAAATTATATAGTGATTGTTATTATAAACTCGGTCTAAGTTTGCATCCCAAGTTTGAGATATTTGCTCAAGCAAATCATTGTTAAAATGTGTTTCAACACTTTCAAGAGCTATACGGTCTCTTAATGTAATTACGCGGCAAATTACCTGTAAATCCGACATGCCGTCTATCCATGATTTTCTAGCCTCTAACAGAGCAGCATCTTTTTCTTCCGTGATAAAAGACAAATCTGTTCCCTCGACTTTAAAAACACGTGCAAAAGCCTTATTATAGCAGCGAATCGTTATACCGTCAGACATCAGCTTGTTAAACGGCAAAAAGTCGGCCACACGTGACTCATATGGCTGAGGCAAAATCATGCGTCCAAGCTTTGTCGCCCAAAAGCCTATAAAAGCTGCCGCAGAAACGAATCCCATAAATGCAACAAAGACTTCTGTTGAGTTCAGCCCTTGCGCAAATATTTTAAAAAAATCAAAATCAGGGCTCAAATTTGTTCCCCTTTACTTTATAGAGATTTTTTGTGACCATATGTGTTTGTCCGAATGCTTGTATCATTGCAGACATATGAGGCTCTTTGACACCATAGATAACTATTATAGCATGCGCTAAAAATATTGTCGCAAGAAAAAGAATTGGGTTTGCACCAAAAACACCTATTGCCATGAACATTATTGGAAATTGCAGAGCAAAATTAATCAATGTTGGCAGAAAAGGCCCCCAAAGTATCTTGGGTGGATTAGCTACGGCCTTTAATATTCCTTCCCGCATTTTATGCTCCTCCTTTATTATTTAATTTATGGCTTTATTTCTCTTTTGACAAGATTATCTTTCATCTTACTGACAAGCGGAGCTTTAAGCCCCGCTTTCAGTATACGCTTTTATTTATGAACAACCAGTTAAAATTTTTGTTACTTTGTTACTTCTACTACACCTTGCGCAGCCCCCATTATTCCACCAAGTGCATCTCCTCCTATCATTTGTCCTTCATGCGTTGTGTTTGCAACATTTCCAACAGATTCCGCTGTATTTGATGCTGTTTCATGTACATTTGAAGCTGTTTCTTTTGCATCAGAACCTTTTCCTTGAAGCCATTCCGCCACTTTATTTGTTGCGGTACCTTCTTCTCGCAGTTTTTCATTTTCTGCTTTTTCATCGGCTGTTGAGAACACATCTTGTGCATTGTTGGCAGCACTTTCTGCCTTATTTACAATATTATATATATCGTTCCTTGCCTCAAATGTTCCGCTATTTATAGCTCCGGCAATTGTGGTTGCAGTATCTATCAAACCACCCAAATTTGTTTTGTTATTTTTTACAGCGTTTGTTACATCAGCTATTACATTTTTTACATTATTTATGCCGTCTTTAACTGTTGTTGCTGCATTGTAAACATCTCTAACAACGTTAATGCCTGATGAAACTGACGATGCTAAATCTTTCCATGAAAAACCACTTCCTGAAGTTGCACCACCACTCGCAGAATCGCCGCTCGCACCACCACCGCCGATAATGTCTGCAGTGCTAGAATTTCCGACGTTTACATTTGGTATGTCACCGCCTGAAACAGCAGATCCACCTCCGCTTGAACCACTGATTTGAGAATAACTTCCACTCATATGATTGCCATATCCCAATACTGTCGCGGCTGTATTATCGCCCGAAAAATATTGGATGAATGATCCCATCACCGACAGTAAGAACAAGCCAATTGCAATATAAGAAAAATGTTTCCAGTTTATTTTGTTAAAGATAGCTCCATAAGTAAAAACAATCATTCCAAATCCTGAAATTACGTATGCGAGAACTCGTAAATCACTCAAAAAGCCTAAAACCTTACAGGTTATTTGATCAAAAATATCGCCAGATGTGCACCCTGACAGTCCATTTGTTCCCTTACCATATGAAGATGGGTTACTAGCATTTCCGCCACTTAATGTATCGCTTTCTCCTCCTGAAGCAACAGAAACACCAGCAATTTCCGTTGGGCCTTCTGTATCTTCCGCAGCTCCATCAGCAGGAACAATTGCCAAGCTTCCATCTTCCAAACGAACTATTTGATCTTCCTCGGGATCTTCCTCCATACCATCTATCATTGCTTGCTGATATGCCTTCTCCGCTGCCTCAGCTGCTGCTGCGGCGGCTGCAGCTTTTTCTTGATCTCTGGCAGCTAATGCCTCTTGCTCTTCCTCGCTTAATTTATATTTTTTTGCTGCTTTATCTGCACATTCTTGTCTCTTGGCTGACGATGCTACCATTGCTTCACATTCTGCCAAGGCCTCATTTAATTTAGCTACTTTTTTTTCTGCTTTATCTGCATTTTTTTCTTGCTTTTCCATTTTTTTATCAACTTCTTTAAGCCGCTTATTTAGCTCTTTATTGAAGTCATCAATCTTTTCTTGGTAGCCGTCTACAAGCTTTTCATAAGTTTTTTCAAGATCTTTAAAATTACTCTCTACCTCTTTTTTTTGTTGTTTGTATTCTGAATCTGTTATTTCATCATTTCTAACTTTTTCTTCCAGTTCCTTGAGCGCCGCAGCTTTTTGTTCATCAAGACCATCCAAGACACTTTGTGCTTCTGCTAATTTTTCTTGGTTAATTTGACTAGTTTCATATCCTGCCATCATTTCATTACGAACTTGTTCTTCAAGTTCTTCTCTGGTGTAAGCTTCTGCAGAATATGAAACACCAAGGATTCCCATAACCGCCAAGATTATCATTATATATTTTTTCATGATATTTCTCCTTAGTTTCGCTGTTTATCCTGCATTTTTTAAGCTATCTTGTATTTTGATTGAACTTACAGCACTATCTCCGGCAATGTACTGCAAAATTCCTCCAGCACCAGCTATGACCATTAAACCAATAATAATTGCAGAAAGCCATTTCCAGTTCAGATTTCCAAAAAAACCGCCGATTGCAACGCCTACTATACCTAAACCAGATACAGCAAATATTATGCTTTTCATGCCTTCAAATATCTCGGCGCCACTGTTTATTAGATTACTGAAAAGTCCTCCGCTCGCACCACCTGTAAAACCTCCACTACCAGAACTCCCACTGCCAGGACTTCCACTGCCAGTGGTTTCTCCTGTACTATTAGTGCCTGACGATCCTGAAGTATCTGCTCCACCGATTATGCTCGTTGAAGTCAAACTGCTGCTATGCATAAAATAATCTTCATCTATACTGGCTTGAAATTGCTTTTCAGGTTCTTGGGTATAAGCTTTTACTGAAAATGACAGACTCATGGTACAAAGTGTTACCAAGATTATCATTATATATTTCTTCATAACTTACCCCCCATTTTTACCTAAGAGATGTTGAGGTGCAAAACTTATACAAAAAAGGGGAAAGAAGTACAAAATTTAGATTATTCATCTATAGTCTTCTTCCCCCTATCCAAACTAATTACTGATTTAGATATTACCAAATGTTGTATCTAAGCCGGCGTCTGTTGCAACAGTATCACCTGTTGCGTATTCAACAATAGAGCTTGCTGCGGCCAAAATAGCCAAACCAGTAGCCAAAGCAGCTAACCACTTCCAGTTAATTTTACCAAAAATTGCAGCCCACGCCAAAGCAACCAAACCAAAACCACCTAATACAAAAATAATGGTTTTTACTGACTGGAATACACTTACCGTTTTACTGGTAGCTTGACTCATAATTGTACCACCGGTCACCGAAGACTGTGCCGAAGCATCGGAAACCATTGCAATCACCAAAACAAGTGCCATGGTAGCCAAGCTCCAAATATTTCTTTTAATAAACTGCATCGCTCTTTCTCCTTAATATTTGATATCAGTTTGTCATTTACTTCCTCTCTATTATATAGAATAACCGATTTTGAGTTTTTTTTCTAGCATAATCGTATCCAACAGAAACGAAGTATCTCTTTGTTTATTCGCAATTATTTTTTCTGTAACAAAAAATTCACAGTTTTCTTAATTGCAAACATACTTACTTTTTATCACACAAAAGGTAAATAATTTGATAATTTTAATTTTCGCTATTTCCAATGTTTTTTTTGAAATTTCTGGGTATAAAATGACAAACCCTTTGCCAAGATTCACATTTTGATTTATCTAAGTTTTTAGAGGGGTTATTTTATGTTTTTGACCGGATTGAAATCTTTTTTTGGAAGTTTTGTTTTGTCGTTGTTTATGATTTTTTCCATAAACAGTTTTTTTGGTGCAAACAAAACACCTTCTTCGGTTAGCACTTTACCGACACAAAATATATCTCTCTTTCTGAAAAATTCCCCTCACACTTATCAGAAAACAGATAAAATTGCACTTATGAAGCCCATTGAGGATAATATTCCTTCTGTTTTTCCTTCACAGAACAGTGAAAAAGTTTTGACTAATCAGACTAAAGATATCGAAGAAAAGAAAATTGCAAATATTGAGCCTATATCTTCTAGTAAAAAAGAAGCATCTCCTTCTCTGAAAAAAAATCCCCCTCTAGAGAAAGGAAAGACTTCGAATCAGAAAAAAAACGCCTCAAAAGCTCGTAAAAACAAGTCATTTAATCAAAATATTACTGTCACATTATCAGACAGCATAAAAAAAGACTTTGTTCTGGTGGCTGACGAGCCCGTTTTGTCGGCAAAAGCTAAAGAAGATACCGACAAATTTGTAAAAAAGGCTGAGGCAGTCCCATCTAAAGAAATTTTCCAAGAAAAAGTTCAGCCTACTTTGCCAAAGGCTGATTCTCCATCTTTAAAAGAAGAGAAAATCGTCACTATTGGCAATCACAAAGATGAAGGTAAGCTTCTTATTCCTTTAGAAAAAGACAACGAGTCTTCACGCGAATCCTCTACAAAGTATAAAATAAACCCTGCTTCTGTAGAAAATCAGGTTGCCATGGCTAACTTCAACAAACCGATTGCCGCAATGGTTACTCCTGCAGGCAATAATTCTTCATCAAAAGAAGAAAAAGACGGCGAATGGCAAACAATGGCAGAAAAACATGACGATACCCCACAGCCTCGCCCAGCAAAAGAACTCTATGAGCGACCACAGGTTCAACCTGTTGAACAAGAAAGCCCGTGGATTGCCGCAAAAGGAACAAAATTTCCGGACAACAACACCATTTTAGATCAAGAGTTTTATAAAAACGGAGAAAAACTTGATCTTTCGGCAGATATTTCTGACCCTAAATCTTTGCTCGCCGATAATAAAAGTAGCGTTAAAGTCGCAGGAGAAGTTGTTAACAATATTCTCATCCCTATTCCCGAAGATATATTAAACAATAAGAATTTAATGCCGAACTTGGTTTCTGATCCTAAAAATAAATCTCTTGAAGATGAGCTTAAATTAAAAGAGGCTTCTTCTATGGCTAATGAAAACATTAGCGAGATTCCATTTATTGCCTCAAAGGAAGATTCCGAAAGCAACACCCCCCCATCGGAGAGCAAAGGCCTCTTAAGTAGCTTAACATCTTTATTTTCTTCTTCTGGGAGCACTGACACTGACACAAACGAACAAGAAAAAAATATTGAAGAGGAACAAAATGACGAATTCACCAATAAACCTTCAAGCTTTAAGTTTCTTGCACAAAATAGAAAAAAAATGAAGATTTTGCCTTCGGAAATTAGACTGTCCTTTCAACCTGACCGTGCAGAAATTTCAGGGAAAACATTAGATTGGCTTAAAGCTTTTGCCCAGAAAGCCATAGAAAATGACGATGTTGCACTTGAAATTCGTATAGACGGTTCAAGCTCTTATGCACTTCAGCAAAAAAGATTGAATTTGTTATACAATAAAAAAGATTGAATTTGTTATACAATATTTTAACTAATTTGGGTTTAGGATACGCTAAAGTTCATACTGTTTTTACCGCGAGAGAACCAAATTCGTTTATTCTCCGCGCCGTGAAAACCAGTGAAGACAGTAACAAGAAGCGCTTTGATCCGGCTTCTTCCTACTACAGGATGTAACGAGGAAAAGTTATGGTTATAAGTGGCGACTCGAGCTTGATTAATTGTTTTCAACATGTATTATAGGTATTAATATGATGTCAAAATACTGTTTAAGGAAGATTAATATGTATGCTAAAATAAGCTTCGCCGCACTCCTGCTGTTTGTTTTTGCCGGTTGTGCCGCACAACAGGCCCCTGAATTGCCGGTTGTCCCCTGTGATGAGACGACCGGAGCTAATTTTGTGCCGGCTGAAAGCAATAGCGAGTTTATCAGCTATACTGAAACTGATGCAAATTTTAGAGCCTTTGGCGAAAGATCTCCTCGTGATCAGTTCATTACACAAGCAGGTGCGGGAAACAACCTTTCCGCAGCCATTCCGCCTCGGGCAGATGATGAATATATAGATTTCGAAGAAGAAATTGTATCTTCCGAAGGGACTGGTTTTGACGGTGAAGGAGCAGCTGGAGAAGGTTTTTCTCCAGAAGATCCGGTTGAAGATTGGTTGGCTGAAGAAGGAAAGAGTTTGAAAGGTCTTCTTTCAGAGTGGTGTGAAAAATCCGGCTGGCGCTTGGTTTGGAAGAGTAACCGCAATTACACTTTAACTGCAGGTGCAATGTTCCGCGGTCGCTTTGCCGATGTTAGCTCAGCTTTAATTAGAGCTTTTGCTCGTGCAAAACCGGCTCCTATCGGCACTTTTTATAAAGGTAACAGAGTTTTAGTCGTTGAGACATTGGAGGATGAAAATGCTTTTTAATCGTATCGTTGTTTATGGCTGCGGCCTTGCCATCGTTTCTGCCGTCGCTGCCTGCTCCTTGTCTACAAGCTTAGACGCGTCTCTTGAAAAAGAGATTAAAGCCGCAACTGTTTTACAAGAAACTGCTAAAGCTCCGACACAGGCCGCTCCTGATGATGTTGTTCGGGTAAAAAATGATATTTGGCTTGGTGATACCAGCGAAATTGAATTTGAAGGTGAGCCATTGCCTGCTTATCTTGAAAACCAAAAAGGAATTACCCTCATCAGTAACAGACCTATCACTCTGTATGAAATTGGTGATATGATTAATAAAATCACCTCTATTAAGGTTAGATTTGCTCCGGATCTGGAAGAGAGCATTAATGCTTCGGCAAAATCAAATAAACCGACACCAGAGAGCATCGGTGCTGACTGGACAGAACCAGATAAGATGCTCGTGTCTTACAGAGGTCCTCTTAGCGGTTTATTAAATGAATTGTCTTCAAGATTTGGTATTTGGTGGAAATATGATAGAAAAGAACTCTATTTCTACAAAAATATCACCAGAACATTTGTTCTTTATAGCTTGCCGACCAAGCCATCTCTTTCCGTTAATGTCGGTGGATCGGCTGATGGAGAAGGCGGAAGCTCTGAATTGTCATTGTCTAGCACTGCAGAAATTGAGTTGTGGGGAAATATTGAAAAAGCAATCACTTCTATGATTTCTCAAAATTCTAAGCTGACGATTGACTCTTCAAATGGTACAATTTCTTTAACAGCGACGCCGAATGATGTTGCTAAGGTTGCAAAATTTGTAAATGAACAAAATGCCAGACTTTCACGTCAAGTAGCTGTTAGTGTTAAAGTTTTGCAAGTAACTGTTGAAGATAATGATACTTATGGTCTTGATTTGAATGCCGCCTTTGATGACGGAAAGAGCAGCGTTTCAGTTATCAGCCCGACAAACACCTTTGGTACTGAAGTTACCAATAATATGGAAATGAGACTTATGCCGGGTAACTGGAATATTAATGCCAGTATTACTGCTCTTTCAACACAGGGTACAACAAACATGATCACGAGTGGTACCGTTACTACTCTGAACAACAAACCTGCGCCGATTCAGGTTGTTAGAAAACAGAACTATATTTCTGAAATTACTAAGACAAACAGCGGTGGCGACGGAAACTACTATGATATTTCTACCGAAACAGAAGAAATTGAAACTGGTTTCACCCTTGATATTCTTCCGAGAATTTTGGAACATGGCAGATTGTTGTTGATGTTTAACTTGACCCTTTCTGACTTGATTTCTTTAGAAAAAGTTCCTTTGGGCGGAAACGGCGAAGAAGACGATGGTCAATATATTCAAAACCCGATTATCGAATCTCGCGGTTTCACTCAAGAAGTTGCTTTGAAATCCGGTGAATCTTTGGTTTTGACTGGTTATGAAAGAGTTGAAAATTCTTCTGAAAAAACAGGTGTAGGCTCCGCAACTAACTCTTTACTCGGAGGTTCTGCCGTTGCTAATAAGACCAGAAGCATTTTGGTTATCATCTTGACTCCGGTTATTTTGGAATCACCGTTAAATCCTGAGACCAGAGTAACTAACAATATCTAATTCTACTATTGAGGAAAACCACGGTGTTAGAAGATGCTAAACTTTTAGATAGAGATTATGAAGAAAGCGGAAGCAGGGTTATTCCATCGATTTCCGTAGATGGAATTCCTTATGCAACAAGCCTGTTCTGGCAGCCTATTCAAAATACCGAAGATCCAGTAGCAGAGGTTAGCGAAACCGCGTCTAGCATTTTGGAAGGAGCAGACCTGTTTTGCGTAAAGCAAGGTAAAGCACCTCAGTTCGGTATTTGCTCTACTCAACAGGGCTATAAAAAAGGAACATTGGTAGGTGCTGCCTCAGTTGCAACTGCGCTGTCTGGTCTTTCTTCTTTTGTTGCGGTCTTTAAAGTTGATAACGGATGGTGGTATATCTGTGTCCGCAATGATATTATTCTTTCTGACGGTGATATGGTCTTTTCTAATGAAGAAGAGGCTAGATCACAGTTTATGTCAATGCTTGCCGTTCCAGATTGGGGCAGAAAGATTGCACCTCAGGACTGGGCTATTGAGGGGACTGAAGATATTAATCTTGTCGAGCTCATAAAAAAAGGAGTGCGCGTCAAGCTTGATAAGATTAACGCATTACGTGGTACCAAACTTTTTATGGTTATCGGCGTTTCGGTTGTTGTCGGTGTTTGGCTGCTTTCTGTTATTATTAACAGCATTTTCTTAGCACCGCCTAAGCGTCCTGTTATTGCCCCAATTAAGCCTAAAGCCGTTATTAAGAAGGAAATTCCGCTTCCTCCGGAAGATGTTCCTTGGAATAAGGTATATGATGCATCACAGGCGATGGCTAAGTGTTATGAGAACGTTGCTGCGTTTTCTCAGATTATGCCTCCGGGATGGTCAATTGGTGAGGTTGTTTGTACTTCTAAAGACGTTTCTACTCAATGGACGCGTGATGTCGGTCGTATTTTGTGGATTGAGGAAGCATTGAAAAATTCCGGAATACCATTTGCCTCTAAACGTATTGAAAATGACGGTAAGGTTATCAAAGTTACTGTTGCTTTGAAAGATATTAACGTTGGGAAAAACCTTCCGAACATTGATGCACAACAGTTAAAAGCAACATTAAACGACCTATTCCAAGCATTTAACCAACCGGTTGCTTTAGTTGATGAAGTTTATACATCTAATCGCAAGAGAACTTATAAAAAAGTTAAGTTTACATTTTCGTCAGTTAATAATCCTATGATTTGGCGTGATTTGTTAACAAAATTTTCAGGTCTTGAGATTAATATGATTAAATATAATAAACAAAATGAAAAATGGGATTACGAAGGAGCTATCTATGCGTTATAATGTCAAATTTTTGTTATGCTCTACAACTTTGGCACTGACTTTGGGTTTATTGCCAATTCAGAATGCTGAAGCTTTGATTTCGGCTCCGCAGGCCGATAATGTTCCGGGACGTGTTTCGCTCGCGCCTGAATTGGAAAACGATATGACTCCTTCTCAAAACGCGGATCCATTATTGCCCAACAAGGATTTAGAGAGACCAGCTTCTCAAAACAATGCCGCCATAGATGGTTTTATGAAGCCGTCTCCGCGTAGTCTCGGACAGCAAAATCCGCAGCCTGCTGCTAATACTAATCCTCAGGTTAAAGGTGTGGCTTCAGCTAATGGCTCTGTCGGTAAGGGCAATGATCCTATTTTGAAATCAAGCGCACCAACTAAAGAGCCTGATCCTTTGGCAGATATTGTTTCTTTAAGCGAAGAAGAAAAAGCTTTGTATGGTGATAATATTCTTAAACAGCTTGGTGATAATCTGTTTTCACAGATGTCAGACATCGAAAAACAGTCGGCTCTTTTGTCTCTTGAACTCAGAAGAGAAAAAATACGTGCTGAAATAGAAGCCATTCGCAATCAGCGTAAAAAAGCATTAGCTGAGGAAGAGGCTTTAAAAGAAGAGAAGCTTCAAAAACAACGTGAGTGGGAAGCTGAACAAGAAAAGAAGAAATTTGAAATGGAGCAAGAGAAGCGTAAGCTCGAGCTCGAAGCTGAAAAGCTCCGTCAAGAGGCTTTGGTTAAGGCCTATAAAGAAAAGATGCTAGAGCGTGAACAAGCATGGATCGAGACGATGGGCAAAGCTTATAAAGAGGTTTCTGAGTTAAATAAAGATCGTGAATTTCTTTTATCTGACTTTACTCGTAAGCTTGATAATCTTCGCAGTATGGCTGCACAAGCTGTTACCGAAGCTAATAATGCTAAGGTAAGATACGACAAAGACGTTTCTGTTCTGAAGACTCAGATTTCTGTTTTGAAAGCACGCTTGGCTGCCGAACAGGCTGCTAAGAAGACCACAAACCCGTTTGCTCAGATTTCAAGCGAAGTTAAACCGGTTATGCTGAGTGATGTTTATGCCGTTATGGAAATTGTTGGAAAAGATGATAACTTAGTGGCAAAACTTATTAATAAAAATGGTGACAGCTTCTTGGTAAAAAAAGGCACGATTTTGCAGACCGGACATGTTGTTGATGATATTTCCGAGACATTTGTCAGTGCTGACTTAGATGGTGTTAAGGACTATTTGTTCTTCTCTGCTGGGGGTATTCTTGATGCTGAACCTGTTTCAAATGGGGTTATAGGGTCTGCTAAGGAAGCTTTAGGCGATGATGCCTCTAAGAAAGGAAGCAAACCGACTGCAAATCTCTTTTCTTCTGAGGTTCCGAACCTCGGACAGGGTATGTTTGTTAAATAGTTTACGAGGGCATTTTGGCTGACGAGAACGAAATTCAGGACCCGACAGTTCTTTCCTCGGAGCCGGCTGATCTAACCTCTTCCGAAGAGACGGCTATTTCTGCTGTCTCTTCAGATATTGAGAGTAATGACAGTTATGACTTGAAGGAAGATAAGCCTACAAACAAGATTCAGGCTTATTTTCAGCATGGAAATAGATTGTTGACGTTGCCTAGCAATCCAAACCTTGTGATTAATGATGACACAAGGCGGTTAGTTGCGTTGTTTTCAGACGGTCGATTTCTTGTTTCGGAAACGCATAAGTTTGACGGACGCGTTCTCAGCTTTGAGGTTTTGGTTCGAAAAAAGAAGCTCAGTATCAGCAAACCAGAATATGTTTCACAAAATGAGCTGAATGCCGTTTATGCTATTGGTGAGCGATCTAATGTTAACATTGAAGGTGATGAAGACCTTGCTCAACTGCAAATGCAGAAAGACTTTGTTAACGTTGTTGCGCGTGCTGCATCGCAAAAAGTTTCTGATATTCATATTGTTGTGGCCTCAAGCACTCAGATTATGTTCCGAATTAACGGTATGATGTCTGTTGTTATGGAATATAATAAAGAGTGGGGAGAATCTTTTGTGCGTGCGGCATTTGCCTCTGCAGATATTTCAGATTCAAACTATGCTCAAAATGAATTTCAGGGCGCTCAGAAGCTTGGCTCAACACCGCTGCGCGGCTCTAAAGGAAAGTTGATGCTGCCGCATAATATTTTAGCTATTCGATTGCAATTTAATCCGATTGCATTCGGATCTCAATATTTGGTTATGCGTCTGTTATATGCCGATGACAACCCAGAAGGTACCGGTGATTTGTCTTCTTTGGGTTTTGGCGAATATGAAGAAAATTTGTTTTACAGATTGCGCGCTGTTCCTGTTGGGCTTAATATTATTGCTGGTCCGACCGGTTCAGGAAAAAGTACAACCCTGCAGCGTAATATGATTAGGCTTCTGCAAGAAAAGAACTATGAAGTAAACCTTATTACCGTGGAAGATCCGCCGGAGTATCCTATTCCGGGGGCAAGACAGATGCCGGTTACAAACGCTAACAGCGAAGAAGAAAAAGATGAAGAGTTTACGAAAGCGCTTTCAGCGGCTTTGCGTTCAGACCCTGATGTTATGATGGTTGGTGAAATTCGTTCCATAGCGGCTGCAGAGTTGACCTTTAAAGGTGCATTATCCGGTCACGGGGTTTGGACAACTTTGCACGCAAACTCTGCTCCTGCGATCATTACGCGTCTGCGTGATATGGGTGTAAAGACATTTATGCTTAATGATCCGGAATTGATGAAAGGGTTAATTTCTCAACGTTTATTCCGTAGGCTTTGCCCCCACTGCAGAATTCCGGTAAAAACCATGCTTGATTCTCCGGCAGTTAAGCGCTTGCGCACAGCATTAGGCGATTTTGGTGTAGAAAATACTTTTGTACGTGGCCCCGGGTGCAAATATTGCGATAATACCGGTATTAAAGGTAGAATGTCTGTTCCTGAAATTATTTTACCCGACGCTCATTTCTTAGAATTAATGATTTCCGGTGAAACAAGAAAAGCTATTGATTATTGGACAAGTGATTTAAATGGTCGTTCACTTAAAGATGCTGCGATCGAACGCATGCTCAAAGGTTATATTGACTTAGATGAGGTGGAACGCTGGTGCGGCTTGCTTGATCAGAGACCTGTATATTAGCAAGAAAGATGAGGTTCTTATGGAAACAAAAAAATCGACAACCCTTGATAGAGCAATGAAAAAACTTGGTACAGTAGAAACCTACTATGCCAAGGTTATTTGCCGTATGTCTACAAATACAAGACTGAAAATTTACCGTAAGATGGCATCTTTATTGCGCAACAGATTTTCTTTAATGAACGCATTGGATTTGCTTCACAGCGGTGCCAGTAACGGAGGTAAAAATCCTGATGAACCAATGGCAATCGCTATTGCAAACTGGGCAAGGGCTTTGCAAAATGGTTTGTCGTTCTCTGATGCTTTGAAGGGTTGGGCTCCGGACCGTGAAAGATTGATGTTATCCGTAGGTGATGTTTCGGATATGGAAAACGCTTTGATGAACCTTATTCGCGTATCTGAAGGTACAACAAAGATGATCCGTCCGATTATCGGCGCAATTACTTATCCGTCATTTTTGTTCATGATGTCGGTTTTGATTATTTATGCTATTGGTGTTTACATGGTGCCGCCGATGATTGATGCCGCACCGGGGGTTATTTGGCGTGGTACTGCCGCAACTTTGGTTGATTTATCATCGTGGATTCAAGAGAACTGGATAATGGCTTTTTCTTTTTTGCCTGTTGTTGCTCTTATCATTTATGCCACAATTGGAATTTGGACAGGACCTTTGCGTGCTATGTTTGACCATATGCCACCTTGGTCATTATACAAAATTTTTACCGGTATTAGCTGGCTGTTAGCATTGTCTGCCTTAGTCAAGAGCGGCACGCCAGTTTCTACCTCAATGCGTGCTTTGCGTCGTGATGCAAGCAAATACTTAAAAGAAAGAATTGACAAGACATTAATTTTCATCAATAACGGTGACAACCTTGGTCAAGCTTTGGCAAAAACAGGCTTGGACTTTCCTGATCCAGAAATTATCAATGACTTGAAAATTTATTCTGAACTTGATAACTTTGAAGAGGCCTTGGAAAAATTGGCTAATGAGTGGTTGGAAGAAAGTGTTTATTTGATTGAAAACAAGGCTGCCCTTTTGAATATGGCTGCTATCTTGACAGTTGCCGGTATTATTGCTTGGGCGGTTATGGGCGTCTTTGACATGCAAGATCAGATTACTTCGGCGATGGGTATCTAATCATGAAAAATCTGAAAAAATATGTTCATGATTTTTATGCTTGGCTAAAGGCACAGAAAAAACGCTTTGAGCTTGAGAAGTTGCGGCAGCACAAGCATTTTGCCTTGATTTTAGGAATTTGCGGTGTAATTATCGCTTTTGCTATCGGAAGTCTGTTATTGCCTTCGCCATCATCTAAAGCTAAAATAGCAGCTTTACAGGTTATTACTCTTGCGGATAATGTTCAAAATTATTATCGTGCAAAACCAAATTTTTGGGGACTGGATACAACTTCTGCTCTTAAAAGCGGGATATTTTCTGCAGACATGAATGTAAGTGGTGTTGCGCTTAATGCTTTGGGTAAGCCAACTTTAATTGGAAACGGAGAACATGGTGACACGATTGCTCCTGGAGTGCAGGGTTTTGACATTATTTATAAAGATTTGAGCCGGACACAATGTGTTTTTCTGCTCTCGTTCCCGTTTTCTAACGAACAGACACTTGCCCTTTCACAGATATCATTAATCAATGGGGTTAATGATATTATTTCGTTTAGCTGGGGCGGAATCCCCTCTCTGCTGCCTCAGCCTAAGTTTGCAAAGAAATATTGCGCAAAAAGCAATACTATTATTTGGCATTTTGAATAAAAAAATTATATTCTGAGGAATTTTGATAATGAAAAGTATCAAAAAAGAGATGGGACGATCAATGATAGAAATAATAGGTGTTTTAGCTATAATAGGTGTTTTATCAATAGGAGGAATTTCTGGATATTCAAAAGCAATGAGAAAATATAAAGAGAATAAAGCGATTGACCAGATTTCTAATATTTTCGCAAATATTAGGAGTATTTTTACTAATCAGGGTTCATTTGATAATCTTAATAATGCTTTTGCAATAAAGTTTGACATTGTTCCTCAAGATATGATTAAAAATGGTGATGAGTTAGTTAATCCATTTGGTGGAGATGTCGTTATCTCTGGTAATGATGACAATGATAGGGTTATTGTACAATATGGAGGTATTGATAAACAAGCATGCATATCTATAGTTACTGCTGATTGGGGAGGGACTGCATCTTCGGGATTATTTGAAATGAAAATTGGTTCTGGAGGAAATGGTAATGCAATGAATTATGATAAAATATATAATTGGAAGAATGATGGACTTCCAATATCATTGCAAGTTGCGCAAAATGCCTGTAAAGAAAATGAAAATGCAATCAGCTGGGAATATGATTGGTTATCATATTAAAAAATATGTTAATAAATTTTCTAAAATATTTACTTTTTGTTGATTATTTTGTGTTTTAATTTATATTGAAGTTTGTAATTCACTTATCTGTTCGGGCGTTTAATCATTGCTCAGGTAAGATTTTTAGTTCTTTTGGGAGAAAGAAAATGAAAAAAATTTGTGAAAGCAATCAATCTGGACGTTCAATGATTGAAATGCTTGGCGTGTTAGCTATTATTGGCGTATTATCGGTAGGTGGTGTTTCTGGTTATTCTAAAGCAATGGCCAAGTATAGAGCTAACAAGACGATTGATCAGGTTTCTATGTTGATTGTAAATATACGTACACTTTACGCGAATCAGGTAAGTTATGAAGGGCTTGATACAGCTAATGCAATTAAATTTGAGTTAGTTTCTCAAGATATGATTAAGAATAATGCTTTAGTTAATCCTTATGGTGGTGCTATTACGTTAGCAACAGCCGACGATGATTTGAGTTTTACAGTAACATATGCAGGTATTGATAGACAAGGATGTTTGACTATTGCTACTTCTGATTGGGGTGGAACGGCTTCTTCAGGATTGGTATCTATGAGTGTAGGTGCTTCAGACTTCTCCTTTGAAGATGATTCGTTTCCTGTTACATTAACTAATGCCGACACTGCTTGTGCTTCAGATTCAGACAATGATATTTCGTGGACATATCATTAGATTTTTCTTTATTGCCTCCTTGATCTGTCCCCCGAAAGGGGGCTTTTTTATATGATTTATCTTTTTTTAATATATATGCTCTATAATGGTTTGCAGTGTTATTAGTTTTGTTGCAGGATTTATATTATGGTTAAAATTAATGATGTAAAGTTTTCGGATATTTATGTGACGCCGGACAAGAAAGCGTTTATTCCGGACGGAAAAACACGCAATGGTCTAGCCATTTTGGAAGCCGAAGATTTTGAAGAATTTTATAAGCAGCTTGAAGATGCTTGGGATGGTGACAACCCCAGTTATTCTTTGCTTTATGATGGTATTTTTTATCGTATTGAACGTACAATGAGTATTTATGGTCCGCAATACTGCGGTCGTAAAATGCCAAAGCAAGTTCCGCCATTGTCAACTCTGGGCTTTATTCCTCAGCTGACAAACTATTTGACCTCTCTGGCAAATGCTTCCGGTCTCATTCTGTGGGCTGGTCCAACCGGACAGGGTAAGACAACATCTCTTTCATCCTTAATGAAAGAATATTTGCAGTCAGAAGGTGGTTTTGCCTATACGATTGAAGATCCGTGCGAAATGCCGCTGGACGGCGTTTATCATGCTCGCAAAGGCGGCTTGGGTCTGTGTAAGCAAAATATTCCGCCTAACGGTGATTGGGGCGCAGGTTTGAAATCGGCTTTGCGTTCTAAGCCTCGTTATATCTTGGTTGGTGAGATACGTACGCCGGAGACTGCCAGTGAAGCGCTTCGTGCGGCAACATCAGGACACTTGGTTTTATCTTCTATTCACGGAAATAACGTGACAGATGCCATTACATCAGTTGTAAAGTATGCTTCTTCTACCTCAATGTCAGAAGAATTAGCTTTCGACTTGTTCTCTCGCGGTATGCTGGCGGTTATGCACCAAACTTTGGTTGGTGTTGGCAATGACAGACATCCTGAGTTGACTTATTTGTTTGCTAACCCAGACACAACAAAGGGGGACCAAGTTCGCGGTATTATCAAAACCGGAAAGCTTAATCTGGCAACAACCATAGAACTCCAAAAAACACGTCTGGAAAAAGGATTAGACCTGTTTCCAGACATCTAGTTTGGTTGCGCTTTATCAAAAAAACACCGATTATCAAAATCGGTGTTTTTTTGTTTTTAACCCAAGAGTTTTTGCATTTTTGCTAGTTCTTCAAGCGAAGGAAGTTCATTTTTTTCTTCCATAACTTCTAATTCTTGTTTGACTTGCAAAATTTTGTTCATATTTTGCACATATTCTTGATATTTCTGTTCAAAACTTTGCGAGAACTGACTAAGTTTTTGGTTTTTTGCAGATAAATTTTTTATCTGTTTTTCTCCTTCCACCTTCAGTTTTTTCTTATCTTTAAAACAAGCTAGATTAACAGCGTCGGCAAAACCATCTGATTCTCCATCAAGTCCATATAAGTCAGCAAACAATGCGGCCGGAACTTCGTCTGAGGAAAGCCTTAATAATGATCCTCCTGCTCCCGCATCTCTTATACCGGTTTGAGTGGCAATAAAGAAAAAATGTTCCCATTTCTCTTCTATTTGAAATCGTCTGTTTCGATACATTTGCCAATATATGTCTTTTATCGTTTCTCTAACCTGATTAAGTGAGATACTTGTTGCTTGCGCATATTCAACAAGATATTTACTAAGAGATGCCAGCGCTTTTGAAACCTCCATTTTCACTTCGGCCAGTAATTCCAGTACATTACTTGTGTAGAAAAACGCTCGATTAGGACATTCTGTTGTATTGGGGCTAACAAAACGTTCAATCCATAGCCAATCATTCTTTCCATTTACTAATTTACCGAACATTGACGACATCTTGAGCGTTAGATGATTATCAATATTATAATCTCCTTTTTCTTCATCTTTTTTATAAACATGCCAATACAAATAATGAACTATTTCTAATGGTGAAAGTAAGGATGAGGCTTGAACTTCCCAACCATGAACTCTTTGTTTGAGACATTCAGTTCCATCAAAAAGTTGATGTTGTTTTTCATAATAGGGTTCATGATCTATTTTATAGAAATTGATTGCTCCTATATTGAAACAAGCCGGTTCATAGATACATTCTTCGTACCAGGAATCTTCATATTTTCCTGTTAACGAATTATATTCGTCTCCACTATTGCGCGATAGCCATTTACAAAAGCTTCGTTTTTCATTAGTCTTTTTGTGTTCCCCAAAACTATAATTTATTTCATCATTTCTTACAGCATTTGCATAATCGCGAAAACAAAATTGACCCGACACAACATCAAAATAAACCTTGATGATTTCTAGTCTATTGTCAAACGAAATCCAACTATTTTCCCAATTTTTATTACTATATTTACCAGTTAGCTCGACAAATATAGTATTAATACATGGAATTTGGTTCAGAATAGAACGTAAATCATCTTTAGGCTCAGAATCCTGCTTTATTTTAGCATATTCTTTCACCAATTTTTCCCAACTCCAACCAGATTTCGGTTTATAAGCAATGGTTTCATAAACCAAGTTATAACCTTGACCATTGTCAAAAAATTTTGGTTTATTTTCAGGATTAAAACGAACTTGTGCAAAAAAAACATCACAACAATAGTAACCGTTTTCTCGCAGATACTTGCTTAGGAATGCACGCATTAAACGTGTATCCAAAAACTCTGGACGCAAGCTAAAATAAAAATTTTCCATAATAGTATAATGTTTAAGTGTTAATAATAATATTTTATTCAAAATTCAAGCTATACTTTTTTGTTTAAATTGTCAAACACAAAATTTTCATTCAATATCCCAAGGAAAGACAATCCATTTGTCAGGGAGTTCTTTGGCACAGATATCGACATCACCATGCCCCTTAGGCTTGCTGTATACGGCGGCGTAGTGCGCTTGCGGATAAAGTTTGCGCACCAAACGGAAGGTGCGTCCTGTGTCTGACAAATCATCAACAATCAAAGTGTGATCATCAACCTCTCCGACATTGCAATCCAGCTCTATTTTATCGTCTTCTCGGCGCTCATTATTATCATAGCTGGATATATTTATGGCCTGAGAGTTGCGTATATCAAGCTCATAAGCCAAAATTCCGGCCGGAAGCAATCCGCCTCGGCTGATGGCTATTATTTTATTAAACTCTCCGGTTGCTTTTATTTTTTGTGCCAAAAGCTTTACATCTTGGTGAAAGCTGTTCCAATCAATATAACATTTTTCAGTCATTTTTTACCATGTCCGATTTTTCTGTTTTTATGCGGTTAATATATTCAACAACGCGGTCATCACCCCATTTGGCAGAACCGCGAAGCCGTCCGATTTCGTAACCTTGCTTGCTTATCAATACCGCATTAGGCGATGTGAATATTCCTAAGTCGGCAGCTAAATTGCTTTTTTCATCAATGTAAAAATCCATTTTCTCGGCACCAAAGCGGTCTAAAAATTCTCTTTGTTCTAAGGAATTAGACCATTCTTGTGACGGAGAAATCAGCACAACTTTAATCCCTTTGTCGGCTGTTTTATCGGCAAATTCTTGAAGATCATCAAGTTCTTTAATACAGGGCATACAATGACGTGACCAAAATACGGCGACAACAAAATCGTTATCAAAATCCGTCAGTTTTATTTCTGTTCCGTCAGAGCGCTTAAGTGAACGTGAAGGCAGTTCACGCGGTGTTTCGTATATATTTACGCCCTTTTGAGCAGCTGCCGCAACGCTTATGCTACAGCTAAGGATTATTCCGAGTATGTATTTTATCATCTTAATAACTGCAATATAAGTTTTGTGTTTCTCTTGCTTTAAGAGTATAACTCTTTTTATAGAAGATAGTATATAGCAAAAAGGTTTCAAAATCATGAAGAAATTTTGTTTGTTTTTAGTGTTGGCTGCTTTTTTAGCCGTCTCTCTTACTGCTTGCGGCAAAATGGCCTTTCCTGAGCCATATGAAGGCTCCGGCTATCCTCACTCTTATCCTCGTGTGTAATTTTATTTTAAGGCGAATCCGGTTATGGTTGATGATAAAAATTCTTTTTCCGACGAAATGATTCCTTATGTGGAATTTGCCGATAATGCAAATGAGCGCACACCTTGCGTGTTGGTTTTAGACTGCTCAGGCTCTATGCGCGGCGAACCGATTAAGCAGTTAAACGCCGGTTTGAAAGCCCTTGAAAAAGAACTTAAAGAAGATATTGATGCAAGTTCTCGCGTGCAACTCCTTATCATTAAAGCCTTTGGAAAAGATGAGGCAGAGGTGTCTTCTGATTGGGTAGACGCCATGAATTTTGAAGCTCCGGTTATGGAAGCCGGCGGGCTCACTCCTCTCGGAAAGGCTATGGAAAAAGCTTTGCAAAAAATCGAAGAGCAGAAGTGCCTTTATGATAGCTGTGGTATTACCTCTAAAAGGCCTTGGATTTTTCTTATCAGCGATGGTGAACCGACAGATTATGACTGGGAGATTATTGCCGAAAAATGCCGTCAGGCTCAAATCAATAAAAAAGTGGTGATTCATGCCGTCGGAACTCAAGGCGCTAATTTAGAGAAATTGGCTAAGTTTTCAACTATATCTCCTAAGCGTTTGACCGGGCTGAAATTTACTGAATTTTTCTTGTGGCTATCACGCAGCGTGTCTTGCGTCTCAAAGGCCGCTCCGAATGTTCCTGATTTGCTTGAAGATACGGGCGATTGGAATGAAGAAGAACAATTCTAATAACATAAAGGTTGTGGCCGCCAGTGTTTGCGGGCCGATGCACTGCTATCGCAAAATGCCTTGTCAGGATTTTTTTAAACATAAGTCCTCAGGCAAGAATTTTGTGGCAGTCGTTTCTGACGGCGCAGGCTCTGCTAAATATGGAAAAATCGGCGCTCGCGTTATTTGCGAAACAATTGTTGACCTTCTTTCCAACTGTGACTTTGAAAACATACATCAGCATGTTGTTCGGGCAATTTCCGTGGCGAGAAACAAGCTTTTGCGCCACCGTTTTAATAAGCAGAAAAATGCTGACGGGCTGATGGATTTTTCGGCAACGCTTATCGGTGCTGTTTGCCGCGATAAAAAAGGGATTTTCTTTCATATCGGCGACGGCGCGGGAATCGCTTTTAATGCTGATAATTGCGATCATTTTGTGGCGTCCAAGCCTGAAAACGGAGCCTTTTCTTGCGAAACTTTTTTTTATACCATGGATGACTGGAAAGATTCCCTTCGCTTTACCTCCTTTGAAGGCGCTGACACGCTCTTTTTGATGAGCGACGGGCTTACTAATTTTGCTTTCTCTGCCGATTTTACCAAAATCGAAAAAGGATTTTTGCTGCCTATCAATAATTTTTTGGCACAACCAATGACTAAGGAAAAAGCCGTGCGCGCGTTGAATAATACGCTGAACACGCCTTTGGCAAAGCGTCTTAATTCTGATGACAAAACTCTTCTTTGGGCGAGGTTGTGATGATTGAACAGCCAAATCTTGAAGGAAACTCTTATGCCGCCATTTATCCCAACGGGCGTTTTGAAAAAATTACACTCGGGGCAATGATTAATCGCGGCGGGGCGGCCGGTCGAATCTATCTTGTAAAAAACTTTCCGCAGGTTGTGGCAAAAATCTTTCATAACCGAAGCAAAAGTGCGACAAACCGTCAAAAATTAGAGGCCATGCTCCATAATCCGCCTCATTTTCCGCCGGCTATAAAAAACGGTGTCGAATACGTTCAAATTGCTTGGCCGGAAGCCGTGCTTGATGATGAAAACGGTTTTTGCGTCGGATATCTAATGCCTTTGGTTAAAATGGACGAGGCGGTCTCCTTAGACCATCTTATGCAAAAAGCTATTCGAAAAAAGCTCGGACTGTCAGAAAAATATTCTTATCGCATTTTTGCTGCTTATAACGTAACATCAATGGTGGCTGCTCTGCACCGTGCCGGACATTATATTGTTGACCTCAAACCGTCAAATGTTTCAGTCTATAAAGACTCTATGATGGTTGCCATGGTTGACTGTGACGGTTTTTCGATTAAAGGAGAAAAAGAAGGTATTCGCTATCCGGCAGAGTTTGTCAGCGAAGAATATATCTATCCGGAAGGAATGTCTCAGTCTTGTGATGAAATGGGCGAAGAGCAAGACAAGTTTGCGCTTGCGGTTATGATTTTTAAGCTCCTTAACAACGGGATTCACCCGTTTTCGGGAACCCCGAGAAAAGATGTTGAAATGCTCACCATTCAGAACCGTATTGAGCAATATCATTATGCTTATGGTCTGTGGCCGGACACATATCAAGCCCCTCACCCTTATTCTTTGCATGAATATTTTGACCCTAAAACACTCGAAATGTTTGAACGGGCCTTTGTACGTGGCGGTAAACGTCCTTCGGCCGAAGAATGGCAAAATCATCTTAAATATTTGCTCAAAAATCTGAAAACCTGTAAAAAGAATCCTAATCATGCTTATTTTACAGCAAAAGGATGTGGATTATGTGTGGCTGAGGAACGCCTTAAAGGTACTTTGGTTCATGTGCAAAAGCAAAAAGAAACACCGCAAATGTTGCGCGGTATGGAAGTTTCTTCTTTGTCGGTAGAAAATTTTGAAAAAAACAAAGCTGAAAAACTCAGCGAGGCGCAAAAAATCAAAAACTTTACGATTGCCGGCATCATCTGCTATTTGACCTTTTTTGCTGCGCTATTCAAAATTTTCGGAAGTGTCGGCTCTTGGTTGAAAGATATTGGCTTTGGAATGCAGGCGGTTCTCATCACGCTTATAATGTTTGGAATTAACCGCTTTATCAAGCATTTTAAGGACAGGCTCCCCTTATTGCAAAATCGCGCGCTAACCCAGATGTTGCAGGTTTATGCTTTTATTTGCATTCTTATCGCCCTCCTCTTTTTGAACGAATTTCCCGACGGGCTTTTCCTGCCGCCACTTTCCTTGTAAAAAAAATTATATTTAAACTACACATTTTTATTTTTTTATGTTATTGTCCTTGTAGTTTGTTTTATATTTGAGGTTGTAAACAGTGATAAATTTAAATCCTATCGTTATCTCGGGTAAAGAGGTTCTTCCCTTAATTGAGGGCGGAAAAGGTATTAATGCCAGCAACGGATTTAGCTCCGGTGCTTGGGCAAAAGAAAATTGTGTCGGTACTTTTTCCGGCGTAAGCCCTGATTTTTATGATGACAAAGGCAATGTTGTTATAGAGACTTTTTCTAAAAAGCTGCGTAAAGATCGTCATGAAGAAATGGTTGAATATGCTATTCGCGGCGGTGTGGCTCAGGCTCAGGTTGCTCATGAAATCTCTAACGGAAACGGTCGTATTCATATGAACATGCTATGGGAAATGGCGGATTCCGAAAGAATGTTGACCGGCGTTTTGGAGCGTGCAAAAGGGCTTATTCACGGAATTACCTGCGGTGCAGGGTTGCCTTATCACTTGGGTGAGCTTGCCTCAAAATTCGGTGTTTATTACTACCCAATTGTTTCTTCAGCCAGAGCTTTTCAAGTTTTGTGGAGAAGAGCCTATTCTCGCTTTACAGAATTTCTTGGTGGTGTGGTTTATGAAGATCCGTGGTTGGCCGGCGGTCACAATGGCTTGTCTAATGCCGAAGATCCGACCAAGCCGCAGAAGCCTTATGAAAGACTGGTTGAGCTACGCAAATTTTTGAATTCTATCAATATGAAAGACTTGCCGATTATTTTGGCCGGCGGCGTTTGGTCTCTTGATGAATGGAAAGATTATATTGACAATCCGGATATCGGAAAAATCGCTTTCCAATTTGGTACGCGCCCGATGATGACTAAAGAAAGCCCAATCAGCGATGCTTGGAAAAAAGTTATGATGCAGGTCAAAAAAGGCGACGTAATCCTGCAAAAATTCAGCCCGACAGGTTTTTTCTCTTCGGCAATTAAAAATACGTTTCTTGAGCGCTTGATTGAGCGCAAGCAAGGCGAGGTTGCTTTTGTTACGGAAGCAAATAGCGAGTTTTCTCACCCGTTGGCAATTAATGAGCACAAAACCGTTTATATTAAGCCGCAAGATGCTTCTAAAGTAGAACAACAATTGAGTGCCGGTTTTACCGATATTCAAGAAACACCGGATTCAACCGTAGTCTTTATGACTCCGGAAGAAGTCAAGCAGATGAAACTTGACCGCGCAGCTTGTGTCGGTTGTTTGTCTCAGTGCCAATTTTCAACTTGGTCAAAAGCGACAGGCACAACTGGAAAACTTCCCGACCCGCGTTCTTATTGTATTCATAAGACATTGTATGAAGTCGGTCACGGTGGCAGTGTTAAAGATCATTTACTGTTTGCCGGACATCAGGTTTATCGTTTTGCAACCGACCCATTATATCGCAACGGTGTTCCGTCGGTTAAAGAACTGATTGAAAAAATTAAATCAGGGCAATAGGTCTTGTTCTCCGGTTCTACGCCGGAGAATTTTTTTACGGAGTTTTCTTTATGCCTTATATTAACCGGCTTAAAAATAAATGCGGTGGTAAAAGCGCCTTTTATATTCCGAAAAACGCGGAGCCTCTTATTTTTCCTGACGAGTTTTCCTGCCCTGATTCCATGGTTTCGGAAGGACAAAAAGCTCGTGGTTTACAGTTGATGTATTATCCTGAGGTTTACACAATTAAGCGTGATGCCCAAACGAATAAAATCGCGTTAAAAGATATTTCTGGACAAACGCAGCCTTTGCCGACAACTCTTGCCGGATTTAAAAATCTTGGCTTTCCCAAAATCACACTCTATGGCTATATGCTGTGTATTGATAAAGATTTGATATCCACACTTTCGGAAGAAGAAAAAAAGTTTGTGAAATCAGCTATGGCGCATTTTCAAAAAATAAAAGAGAAGAATCCGCAACTGTCAGCAGCGCATGAGCTAAAACATGAAGAGAATCAGCATTTTTTCTATGAACTGCACAAAAAATATGGTCTGCGTTTGACCAACAAAGATTTTCTTATTAACCGCTATCTTGATGAAATTTCGGCAACGAATCGTGAGCAGCTTATAGAAAAGTCCCCACAAAATCTTGATGAGATGAAAAAAATTACACAACAAACGCAGGCAGACTGGTTATCATCTCCCGACAAAAAGCATTATTACCAAGATGAAAACAGTGACTTTGCCGCTCATCTTGACCAATATAAGGAGCTAGCGCAAGGCAAAAAAGCCGATGCTTCTCATAAAATGCTTAAAGAGCTGGCAGAACATTATTTTACCTATCAAGTCAACGGCAAAGACGTTTGCCTTGCCTCCGCCATTGACCTTGACTTTCCTATGCCGGAAAAACTTCTCCGCTATGCAGGCGTGGGAGATCAAGCTCGCTCACAACAATCTATGCGCTTTGATGGTGGAAGAGACTAAAAAGGAAGGACAGGACGGACCTCGCCGCTGAGATTCTTACCGTAGTTGCCCAAACCGTAATTGCCGATAAAGTACGAGTACCACGCGCCGCTATTAAAGTCCTCGGACGACGACCAAGCGTGGGTGCTTTCTGTGAATTGTGTCCCATTTCCATAGGCTAACCCCATATTAACTTCTTGTTGGTGGTAATAAATTGAGGATATTATTCCTGCTGCCGGTAAACACCA